>DVNV01000070.1 GCA_018714125.1 Candidatus Galloscillospira excrementipullorum | reverse complement strand
GGGGGTTACAGGGAGTCCTGCGGGTCACGGGAGGGTTTTCCAAGCCCCATTTTGCGTCCCAGCAGGTAGCCGCCCAGCAGAAGCGTGAGCAGCACGACCAGGGTGGCAAAGAGGGCGGGGTAGTCTTTTTCATACAGGGTGGAGCCCACCATAGTCCAAATCAGGGTGTTGGGGATGCGGGCCAGAGCATAGACGAAAAAGAGCCGGGTGGCGCTGATGGGGGTCAGCCCGGCGACGTATACCAGCACGTCTTTTGGGAAGATGGGCACGAGGAAGGCCACCATCACGCCCAGCATGCCCTTGGCTGAGTTGAGCACGCGGGTACACTGCATGACGGCTTTTTTGGACAGCAGGCGCGAGACGAAGTCGTAGCCCAGCAGGCGGGAGAGGTAGAAGGCGATGGCGGCGCCCAGCATGGAGCTCGACCAGGTCAGCAGGAAGCCGAGCGGCACGCCATAGAGATAGCCGCCGCAGGTGCAGACCACGTCGCCGGGGATGATGACGGTGACAATGCTGAGGATTTCAAGGCCGACGTATCCGGCGACGCCCCAGGCGCCAAAGCCCAGCAGGGTGTCGCGCACCTGGTCGGGGTGGCGCAGCCAGTCGGTGATTTCTCCGCCGTAGAGCAGGCCGAAGAGGCCCAGGAAGGAGGCCACGACGACCAGCAGGACAAATTTAAGGGTCGTTTTTTTGTCGGCCCCGATTTTTTGGACAAGAGTGTGAAGGGTTTGCTTCATGACGGCCTCCTAGGGCTTTCTGGGGGTGGGGCGTCCGCCGTGCTTGGGCGGGCGCGAGGCATTGCGCTGTGCGCGCAGCTCGGTCTTTTTGGAGCGCGAGGCCGGCTTGCCTGCGGCGGGGCGCTGCCCGCCGGGCGCCGCCGGCACCAGGCATTCGGGGCCCGAGCCGATGAGGTCAGGACGGCCGGCCGCCAGCAGGGCGGCGCGCACCTTCTCGTAATTTTGCGGGCGGAAAAACTGCAGCAGGGCGCGCTGCTGGGCCTTTTCCTCGGGAGAGCGCGCCACATATACCGGCTTGCCCGAGACGGGGTCAATCCCGGTATAATACATGGCGGTCGAGATGGTGCCGGGCGTGGGATAAAAGTCCTGCACCTGCTCGGGGTGCAGGCGGTGGCTCTTGAGGTAACAGGCCAGCGCCACGGCGTCCTCCAAACGGCTGCCGGGGTGGGAGCTCATGAGGTAGGGCACCAGATATTGCTTTAAGCCCCACTTTCGGTTGAGCGCGGCATACTGCTCGCAAAAGGCGTCGAACACGGCCTGCGAGGGCTTGCCCATGCAGCGCAGCACGTTGTCGGAGATGTGCTCGGGCGCCACCTTGAGCTGCCCGCTCACATGGTATTTTACCAGCTCTTCAAAGAAGGAGGGGTCTTTGTCGAGCAGCATGTAGTCAAAGCGCAGGCCACTGCGCACGAAGACCTTTTTCACGCCGGGCAGGGCGCGCACCTCGCGCAGGATGTCGAGGTATTCCGTGTGGTCGACCTCGAGGTTTGGGCAGGGGTCCGGCGCCAGGCAGCGCCGGTCGGGACAGGCGCCGCAGGCAAGCTGCTTTTGACAGGCGGGGTGCCGGAAGTTGGCGGTGGGGCCGCCGATGTCGTGGATGTATCCCTTGAAGCGGGGCGACTGCGTCAGCCGGCGCGCCTCGCGCAGGATGGACTGCTTGGAGCGGCTGGTGACGGTGCGGCTCTGGTGCAGCGTGAGGGCACAGAAGTTGCAGGCGCCGAAGCAGCCCCTGTTGTGGATGATGGAAAACTCCACCTCCGCGATGGCCGGCACGCCGCCCAGGGCGTCGTAGGAGGGGTGGGGTGCGTTGCAGTAGGGCAGCTCGTAAACGTGGTCAAACTCTTCCGTGGTGAGCGGACGCATGGGCGGGTTCTGCTTGACAAAGTGCAGGCCGTGCTGCTGGTACAGGGGCCGTCCGCGCACGGCGTCCTGCTCGCGGTACTGGGTGGCGGTGGCGGAGGCATAGGCCTTTTTGTTGCGGCGCAGCGTCTCAAAGTCGGGCAGCAGGATACCGTCGCCCTCGGGGCTGTCCACCATCACGCAGGTGCCGCGCACGTCGGTGATGGAGGAGATGGGCTCTCCGGCCGCCAGGCGGCGCGCAATCTCGACCACCGACAGCTCCCCCATGCCATACATGAGCAAATCGGCCCCCGAGTCCACCAGGATGGAGCGGCGCACGGCGTCGTCCCAGTAGTCGTAGTGGGCAAAGCGGCGCAAAGAGGCCTCGATGCCGCCAATCAGGAGCGGCACCCCGGGCGCCGCTTCACGGATGCGGCCCGAATAGACGATAACGGCACGGTCGGGCCGCTTTCCCGCCGCACCGCCCGGGGTGTAGGCGTCCTGGCTGCGGCGCTTTTTGGCTGCGGTGTAGTGGTTGACCATGGAGTCGATGTTGCCGGAGTTGCACAAAAAGGCATAACGGGGCAGGCCCAGCCGCAAAAAGTCTTTTGCGCTGCGCCAGTCGGGCTGGGAGATGATGCCGACGGAAAAGCCTGCGTCCTCCAGCACGCGGCCGATGATGGCGGTGCCGAAGCTGGGATGGTCAACGTAGGCGTCTCCCGTGACAAGGACAAAGTCAAGCTGCTCGATGCCTCGGCGCTCCATGTCCTCGCGGGAGACGGGAAGAAAATCAGGCATGGGATATCCTTTCTGGGCAGGGGGCTCCTGCTCAATGCGGGTCGGATGGGTGCGGTGCGGGAAAATCCTCTCCCGGCAGAAGGGGTGGGAAGACGCGCGCAGGGGGGGAAGTCTAGTCGTCCAAATCCATGCGGCGCAGGCGCATTTCCTGCCACTCCTGCTTGGAGATGCGGATTTGGCGGGGCTTGCTGCCCTCGGAGGGCCCCACAATGCCGCGCGCCTCCATCTCGTCGACCAGGCGGGCGGCGCGGGCATAGCCCAGCTTGAGGCGGCGCTGCAAAAAGGAGACCGAGGCGTTCCCGGACTCCAGCACGGCGTCGATGGCGGGCAGCAGCATATCGTCCTCCTCGTCCTCGCCGGAACCCGAAGCGCCGGCCTGTCCGCTCTTTTCGCTTTCGCGCTCGATTTGCTCCATCACGACCTCGTCGTAGTCATGCCCCACGTTTTGCCCCTTGATGTCGGCCACGATGGCCTCAACCTCCTTGTCGGTGACAAGGCAGCCCTGGACACGCAGGGGTTTGATGGCGCCGAGCGGGTAATAGAGCATGTCGCCCTTGCCGATGAGCTTTTCGGCACCCGCCGCGTCCAGAATGGTGCGCGAGTCGATTTGCGAGGAGACGGCAAAGGCAATGCGCGAGGGGATGTTGGCCTTGATGGTGCCGGTGATGACGTTGACGGTGGGGCGCTGCGTGGCAATGACAAGATGCATGCCGGCGGCGCGCGCCATCTGCGCCAGGCGCATGATGGAGTCCTCCACCTCGCCCGGCGCCGTCATCATGAGGTCGGCCAGCTCGTCGATGACGATGACGATGCGCGGCAGGGGGGTGATTTCCTCGTCGCCCACGGCCAGGGCGTTGTATCCGGCGATGTCCTTGACGCCGCGCGCCGCGAACATCTGATAGCGCTTTTGCATTTCGCCCACGGCCCACGAGAGGGCCCCGGCCGCCTTTTTGGGGTCGGTGACCACGGGGATCATCAGGTGGGGGATGCCGTTGTAGCCTCCCAGCTCGACCACCTTGGGGTCGACCAGAATCATGCGCACCTCTTCGGGCTTGGCCTTATAGAGCAGCGAGATAATCAGCGAGTTGATGCAAACGGATTTTCCCGAGCCGGTGGCGCCGGCGATGAGAACGTGGGGCATGCGCGAGATGTCGCCCACCACGGGCAGGCCGGCGATGTCGCGTCCCAGGCAGAAGGTGAGCGGGCTTGAGGCGCGGCGGAACTGGTCGGACTCCAAAATGGAGCGCAGGTACACGGTGGACACCGTTTTGTTGGGCACCTCGATGCCGATGGCGGCCTTGCCGGGGATGGGGGCTTCGATGCGCACCCCGACGGCAGCCAGCGAGAGGGCAATGTCGTCGGCGAGGTTGGTAATTTTGCTGATTTTGACGCCGGCGGCCGGCGTGAGCTCATAGCGTGTCACGGCGGGCCCGCGCGACGTGCCCAGCAGCGTGGCTTCCACGCCGAAGCTGTGCAGGGTCTCGATAATTTTGGCGGAGGAGGCGATGACCTCCTCGCGCCCGATGGAGGCGTTGGTGCCAGGGTCGCGCGTCAAAAGCGAGAGCGGCGGCACGCGGTAGACGCCCACTTTGGAATCGTCTTGCGCCTGCTGCTCGACATTGGCAATTTCCTCCGCCAGCTCCTGGCTGCTCATCGAGACGGGCTGGCCGGGCAGGTCGGAGCCTGTCCCGGACTCGGGAAGGGGCTCACGCTCCGCCTCATGCTGCGCAGGCGCCGGGGCCTCGCCCAGGGGCTCCTGCACGGCGTCGCCGCAGGCCGGGGCCTCTTCCCCGGCGGACTTTTTGGCCCGGCGGGGCATGAAGGTGGGCGGCGTGGGCAGCTCGTCTTTTTGGGGGGCGGGCGAGGATTCCTCCCCGTCAATGGAGAGATCCTGCGGACGGTGCCGCTGCAGCTTTTCCTGCGCCGCCCGCTCGGCCCTTTCCTCGCGCTCCCATTCGCGCTCCTTCCTGCGCCGCTCGCGTTCGGTCTCCTTTTGCTCGCGCCGCTCGGCGCGCTCGGCTTTTCTGTGTTCATGCTCGGGGAAGAGGGAGCGCAAAATACCCTCCACCGTGATGCCCCACAGCACCACGGCGCACAAAATCATGCAGGCCAGATAAACCATGAGAGCGCCGAAGGTGCCGCACATGGGAACCAGCGCGCCGCTCAGCAGGCCGCCGACAACGCCGCCCGAGCCCAGCGCCTGCTGGCCCTGGGCAAAGAGCTCCTCCACCATGGCCCAGCCCGTGCCCTGTACGTCGGGCGCGAGCAGGTGAACGGCGCCCGAAAGCGCAATGGTCAGCACGAAGGCAGCGGTTTTTTTTGCGCCGTAGGACTTGTCCTTTTTGCCAAAGGCGTTGAGCAGCCCGGCGTAAATGAGGGCGCAGGGCAGCAGGAAGGCCGACAGGCCGAACAGGCCCAGCAAGAGCGCCCGGATCCATTCGCCCACGGCGCCGCCGATGGGCCTTTCAGGGGCGATAAGCCCCGCAATCATGCAGCACAGCAAGAAGACGCCAAACAGCAGCTGCGTGACGGCACGCAGCTGACGGTGAAATTCCGCCCTGCGCTTGTTTTGCGCGCGCGTGGCGGCGGCTTTCGCCTTGCTTTCTGCGGTGGATTTTTGTTTTTGTTGCGCCATATTGCAATGGAGCTCCTTTCTCGGGGTTGAGGGGGGCGGGCAGCGCGCTTAAAAGAGCGGGCCGGCGCGCGCAGGGCGTTGCGCCGGGGTTTTGGGTCAACGGATAAAGCCGAAGTAGATGATGGTGGCGCAGCCCACGACAAAGCAATAGTAGGAGAATGCGGAAAATTTGTTGTCCTTGATGAGAAGGCGCACAAGGCCGATGGCGGCGTAGCCCGTCACGGCGGCGGCAACCATGCCGACGAGGTAGGGCGTCCAGTTTTCGGGCAGGGCCCCTTCCTTGATGACGTCGTAAAACTCCAAAAAGACGGCGGCCAGCGTGGTGGGCAGAGAGAGCAAAAAGGAGTAGCGCACGGCAAAGTCACGCTTAAAGCCGCAGGCAAGCCCTGCGGTGATGGTCGAGCCCGAACGCGAGACGCCGGGAATGATGGCGATGAGCTGGGTAAAGCCCACGACAAGAGCCTGCCTGGCCCGTACGCTTGCCGCCCCGATGCGCCCCTCGGAAAAGCGCGAGGAGAGCATCAGGATACAGCCCGTGACAAGCAGCGCAAAGCCCACAAAGACGGGATTTTGGAAAAGGGACTCGATAAAGCCCTTGACGGGCAGCACCAAAAACAAGGGGAGCAGCGACAAGACCAGCATGTATAGAAAATTGCGCGACGGCGTGGTGCGGCCGCCCCGCAGGCGCCCTTTGAAGAGGTCGCCCAGGAAAGAAAAGCATTCCACAAGCAGGCGCAGCACGTCGCGCCAAAAGGCGACGAGCACGGCCAGGAAGGTGCCCAGGTGCACCAGCACGTCAAAGAGCAAATCCGAGCTGCCCTGCGAGGCCAGCAGGTGGTTGAAAATGACAAGATGGCCCGAGCTGGAAATGGGCAGAAATTCCGCAAAGCCCTGCACGGCACCCAAAATAATGGCTTTTAACGTGGTCATGGGGGGTCTCCTTTTCAAATTCAGATGCAGCCGCCATGCCGGGACGGCGGCTGCAGGAAATGATGTCTTGAGCAACTCCATTATACACGATGCGCCCTTCAAATAAAACCCCGTGTTTTGCAAAAGGCGCCCTTTGCAAAAAACGGGGCCGGCACAAGCCAAGGGCACAGCGCCCTCCTTTCCCCGCTCTCGGGGAAGGAGGGGCTAGTCTGTTTCAATGAGGCTGGTATAGCAGGCATAGACCTGGTTTTTTGGCAGCCTGCACTGCTCCGACACGCGCTTGACGGCGTCGCGTCCCGTCAGGCCCTCGTCAAGCGCCTGACGCAGCGCCTGCTCCACGTCCCTGCCGCAGGGCTCCTGCTGCAGGGCGGGTGCCGCGCCCTCAAGCACCAGCACGAACTCGCCGCGCGGCTCGGTCTGCGCAAAGTGGGCGATGGCTGCGGACAGGGTGGTGCGCAGCACCTCCTCGTGCAGCTTGGTCATCTCGCGGCACAGCGCAATCTGGCGCTCTCCCAGTGCTTCAAACAGGTCATCCAGCGTGCGCCGCAGCTTGTGGGGGGCCTCGTATAAGACGATGGTTCGCGGTTCGTTCTTCAGGGCGGCCAGGTGTTCAAAGCGGCTCTTGCGGCTGGTGGACAAAAACCCGTCGAAGACAAACCGTCCGGTGTCCAGCCCCGAGAGGGCCAGCGCCGTGGTGACGGCCGAAGGTCCCGGCACCGCGGCCACCGGCACGCCGGCCTCGTGGCACAGACGCACGATGTCGCAGCCGGGGTCGGAGATGGCGGGCATGCCGGCATCGGTGCACAGGGCGCAGCTCTCGCCGGCCTTCAGGCGGGCGAGAATCTGCTCCCCGCGCTGGCGCAGGTTGTGCTCATAGTAGCTGACAAGCGGCTTTTTGATGCCGTGGTGCGCCAGCAGCGCCCCCGTGACGCGGGTGTCCTCCGCCGCGATAAAATCCACCTTGGAGAGTGTCTCCAGAGCGCGCGGGGAGAGGTCTCCCAGGTTGCCGATGGGGGTGCCCACCAGGTAGAGGGTGCCGGGTGTGATGGTCATAGCGTCCTCCTTGAAGAATATAAGCAAAGAGCCTGTGCGCTGCGCACAGGCTCTTTTGGCTTTGGAAATGGCAGCGTCTTACTCCTTGACGGGAGCGCCCATGGGACAGACGCCGGCGCATGCACCGCACTCGATGCACAGATCGGGGTTGATAACGTACTTGTCTCCGCCGTTGGAAATCGCGCCGACGGGGCACTCGCCCTCACAGGCGCCGCAAGCGATGCAGTCGCTGCTGATCACATATGCCATGAAAAGCACCTCCTTGAAAAGTTTGCCGCCAAAAGGCCGGCTGGCTAGTTTCATTGTAATCGCTGAGCGCCGAAAAATCAAGAGAAAAAGCATGAAGGCACGGGGAAATTTGGGACAGCCACCCGCCCTTTGCAGAAGGGAAGGGAAAAGGGGGCCGGGCCGGGAGGGGGGCCTTGCTGCGCACGGGGAGCAAAAGGGGACAGAAAAACGCGGGGGGAAAGCGGCATAAAAAAGGCAAAAGAAGCAAACCGCTTCTTTTGCCTTTGAAGGATGGCTGCGGGGAAAATCTCAGCCGGCCATGCGGCGGATAAAGGTCACGGGGCCGTGATGAGCTCAACGGCCTTGTCGAGCTGGTCGTCGTGCACATAGCGCACGTTTTTGACGGCGTTGACCAAATCGGTGATGGACTGGAAGGTCAGAAGGTCGAGTTCGCCCGTCTGCTCCAGCCCCATGTTTTTCTGGTAGATGGCAAGCGCCTGCGCGGTGTCCTGGTCAAAGACGCTGTCGGCCTCGCGCATCACGCCCAGCAGCACCAGGCGCTGCTCCAGCGCCTCAACCACCTCGTTGTCGGCCCCGAACACGGCCTGCTGGTAGTTGGCGTGCGAAAAGACGATGAAGTCGGGCAGCTCGCGGGGCACCTCGGTGTTGTCGACCTCGTAGTCGGGCGTGACGCCCACGCCGTTGTACTTAACCCCCTTGGGCGAGGTGACCTGAATGGCCGTGATGATGGCCTCGCTGCCGTCTTCCAGCTCGAAATACTGCTGGCCGATGGCCTTGCCGTAAGTCTTCTTGCCCACCAGCTCGGCGATGTCGTACTCCTGCAGGGCGATGGCAAAAAGCTCGGCCGCAGAGGCGGTGGTCTCGTCAATCAGGATGACCATGCGTTCGGTTTCAATGCCTCGCCCGGTGGTGACAAACTCCTGCGTCTGGCTCTCGTCGCGCGGGACAACGGTGGTGATGAGGTGCCCCTCGCCCGGAATCAGGTAGTTGATGAGGTCGAGCACGATGTTGAGGTCGCCGCCCGGGTTGTTGCGGATGTCAAAGAGGATGCGGTCGACCCCGTTGTTTTGCAGGTCCTTGATAAACTGCACAAACTCAACGTAGGTCAGCATGCCCAAAAAGTCGTTGATGCGGCAGTAGGCGTAGGTCTCCCCGCTCTGCTCGTCGGTGATAAATTCATAGCTGACGGTGACGGTGGTGAGCTGCTCGCGCACCATGGTGAAGGAGAGCATCTCGCCGGTGGAGGCGCGGTACATGCTGTAGGTCACGTTGGTGCCCACTTCGCCACGGCCAAGCTCCACGGCGGCCTCGGGCGTCAGATTGAGCACGCTCACCCCGTCAATGGCGGTGATTTGGTCGCCAATCTGGATGCCGGCCGTCTCGGCGGCGCCGCCGGGGTTGAGCTCCACCACGAGGATGCGCCCGTCGTCCTGCGGCTGCACCGTCATGCCCACGCCGCCATACTGCTTGGCGGTCTGCTCGGCCTGCACGGTCTCGGGCGGGGAATAGCGGCTGTAGGGGTCGCCGCTCTTCATGAGGGCGTCCATGACCTGCCCGAAAAGCTCGGGGTCGTTTTCCAGCAGGGTTTTGAGGGTGTCGAGCAAAATGGCTTCTTCGTCCTTTTCCACGTAGAAGTATTCCTTATAAAGCTCGTAGACCTCTTCAAACTTGGAGTAGTCGCGCACCTCGTCTGCAAGCGCGGGCAGCGTGGCGCTGCCAAAGAGAAGGCACAGGCAGAGAAGGCCCGACAGCAGCTTCAAAACAGTCTGTTTCATGATGGCTCCTTTTCTTTTTTGGGAAAAACAAGGGTGAAAAGGGCCCGCGCACCCCGGAAAAAGGGAGTCAGGGCCCTTTTTTCAAAAGGGGAGAGGCCGGCGCACCCGCCGGCTGCCGCCCAAAGAGCGCCGCCAGACGCTCACATCCTCTCGGGGCACGACACCTTGAGGATGCCCAGCACGTTGCGGATGACCTGCCCCGTCAGACGGCACAGCGCCAGACGCGCCTGCATGAGCGGCTCCTCTTCGCCGCGCACGCGGCAGGCGTTGTAAAACTTGTGGAAGCTGGTGGCGGCCTCGGTGACGTATTTGGTCATGCGCGAGGGGTCGAGGTCGCGCGCCGCCAGGATGATTTGGTTTGGCAGCGCCGCCAGATGGCGGATGAGCTCCTTTTCCTCGTCGGTCGAGAGCAGCGAGAAGTCGATGTCGCAGGCGGGCTTCGGGGTGACGCCCTCGGCCGCCAGGTTCTTGAGGATGGAGCAGATGCGCGCATGGGCATACTGGACGTAGTAGACCGGGTTGTCGCTGTCCTGGCGGACGGCAAGGTCAAGGTCAAACTCCATCTGGGTGTCGCTCTGGCGCGAACAGAAGAAAAAGCGCGCGGCGTCCACCGAAATTTCGTCGAGCAGGTCGGAGAGCGCAATGGCCTTGCCCGTGCGCTTGCTCATGCGCACCACCTCGCCGCCCTGCATGAGGCGCACGAGCTGCATGAGCACAAAGCGCAGCCGCGAGGGGTCGAGCCCCAGCGCCCGCATGGCCGAGGCAAAGCGCACGGCGTGGCCGTGGTGGTCGGCGCCCCAGACGTCGATGACCTCGTCAAAGCCACGGGCGAGGAATTTGTTGCGGTGGTAGGCGATGTCGCCCATGTAGTAGGTGTAAAAGCCGTTGGCGCGGCGCAGCACGTCGTCCTTTTCCACGCCGAACCTGGTGGCGGCAAACCACAGCGCCCCGTCCTTTTCGTAAAGCGCGCCGTTTTTCTCCATGAGTGCCAGCGCCTCATCGACATCGTCGGGATACAGGGAGGATTCGCGGAACCACACGTCGTAGACAATGCGGTAGCGCTTGAGGTCCTCCTCCATTTTTTTGACGTTTCGGGCCAGCGCAAAGTCGACAAGCTCCGAGCGGCGCTGCGCTTCGTCCTCATGCAGCAGCCTGTCCCCGTGCAGCGCGGCAAAATCCTTGGCGTGCTGCATCACGTCGTCCCCGTGGTAGCCGTCCTCGGGGAAGGGGTAGGTCGTGGTGTCGCCAAAGAGCTCAAAATAGCGGCTCTCGAGCGAGCGGCCCAGCAAATCGACCTGGTTGCCGGTGTCGTTTAAGTAAAATTCACGCTCCACGTCGGCGCCCGTCCAGGACAGGATGGAGGCCAGCGTATCCCCCAGCACGCCGCCGCGTGCGTTGCCCAGGTGCATGGGCCCCGTGGGGTTGGCCGAGACAAATTCCACCTGGATTTTTTTGCCGGCATTGCCCTCGGTCTTGCCGTAGTCGTCGCCGGCCTCGTCGATGGCACGCAGCGTTTGGGCGTACCAGGCCGGCGAAAGCGTGACATTGACAAAGCCGGGGCCGGCGATGTCCAGCACCTCGATGTCGTCCCCCTTGTCGGCGAGGGAGACCACCGCCTCGGCGATTTTGCGCGGGGGCATGCCCAGGGGCTTGGCCCACATCATCGCAAAATTTGCCGCAAGGTCCCCATGATTTTTTTCGCGCGGCTCGCTGACGTCAAAGCCCTCGGGCGCGCCGGCCGGCAGAGTCCCGGCCTGCACGGCTTTGTGATAGGCATCCAAAATGGTCTTGCGAACGGCGTCGGCAGCCGTTTGGGCGGGATTGTTAGGCATGTTCTCGTCCTCCATTGCAGCCGGATTCGGATTGCCGGCCCTCGGACCGGGTGCGGCAAAGGGGCGTTCCGGCTTCCCTTATTTTAATTAAGAAGTTGTTTTTGCTCATGAGCTGGCTGTTGATTTCCAGCTGATAGTCGACAAACAGCGAGCCGCCCTTGTCGTTGAGGCGGTTGATGACGCGCCCTGCGTCGATGGTCAGGGTCATGTCGTTGTCCTCGATGGTGTAGTGGCCGTTGCTGCGGGTGCCGGGCTCGAAGATGAGCGACTGGCTGACGTCGCCGATGCGGGTGAGTGTGATGCGGTTGCAGGGCTCCACCAGAATGGTGGTGCGCGTTCCGTCAAGCCCCGTGACGGCGGTCTCGTCGTAGGAGATGAGATAGGCGTCTCCCTGCTTTTCAAAGCTGCCGTCGGTGGTGAGCTCGATGCTGTCGGAGGTGTCCTCGTCGTAATACTGCCGGCCCCGAATGGAAATCACGGCATTGTTTTCTCGTCGCTTCACGGTGATGGGCTTCATAAAAACGGCCTCCTTTCCCCAAAACCGGCGCCCTCGCGCCGGGAAAAAATATTTCAAAAGTTTTTAACCTCAATAATTTTCAATGTCGATGCGCTGCACCTGCCCGTGGACGGGGCCGCGCAGAAACATCTCGGCATACTGCAAAAACTGCTGCTCCGAATCGCTGACGTAGTAGTGCTCGCCGCAGGCGGGGCCGCCGCCGCGCAGGGCGTCGTTTTCCGAGAGCAGCTCCCGCAGGGCGGACACAGCTTCATAGCCGGGGTTGATGAGCGCAACGTCCGGCCCGCACAGCTTGGAGAAGATGCCGGTCAACAGAGGATAGTGCGTGCAGCCCAGGATGAGGGTGTCGATATTTTGCTTGAGCAGGGGGGAGACGTATTCCTCCACCAGCAGCTCGGTGACGGTGCAGCCCTCCGAAAAGCGCCCGTCCTCCACCAGGGGGACAAGCAGGGGGCAGGGCTTTGAAATAATCTCAAGGCCCGGATTTGCGGCCAAAAGCCCCTCGCGGTAGGTCCCGCTTCGGATGGTGGCGCTGGTGCCAACCACCCCGATGCGGCCGTTTTTGGTGGCTCGCACCGCCGCGCGCACCGCCGGCTCAATCACCCCCAAAATGGGGATGTCGGTCATCTCCAGCAGCCGGGGCAGCGCCACGGAGCTCACGGTGCCGCAGGCCACCACGATGCACTTGAGCTCGTGGCCCAGCAGGAAACGCACGTCCTGTGCGGCATAACGAAAGATGGTTTCGGCGCTGCGCGTGCCGTAGGGCACGCGGCCGGTGTCCCCGAAATAGACGACGTCTTCCCCCGGCAGAAGTTCCCGCAGGGCGGAGACGGCCGTCAGCCCGCCCAGCCCCGAATCAAAAACGCCAATGGCGCGACTGTCCATAGCAGCTCCTTTCGCGGGAAGGCTCCCGCGGTGTTTGATGGAAAAATCATTATATCATAGGTATGCCAAAAGCACAAGAAAGCTGCACGGGGCAACGGGGATTTTTTATGGGCTCTGGAAGGGGCGCAGCGTCTCGGAGGCCACCCGCAGACGCAGCTCCGAAATGGAGGAGAAAATTTTTTCAAGCGACTGCGCCGATGCGGAAGACCCGTCAAACCACACCGAGGTGGGCCATCCGACCGTGGACAGCACGGGCGAGAGCGACAGCGTTTCGGTCTCCGAGGCGGTGGAAAAGCTGGCGTTCCACACCAGGTAGCCCGCCCGCTCAAGCGCGGCGGTGGAGATAGAGGGGGCCATCACCAGATTGGTGCGCAGCTTGAGCACCTTTTGCAGCAAATCGTTGGCGCGCACCACCTCCGCGGCCGAGCCGCCCGGCGCCCAGATGCCGATGCGGTGTCCCGCGATATAAATGCGGCGCACCGTCGCCGGGCTGTTTGCAATGTCGGAAGCCGAGAAAAAGAAGGCGGCACGCATGTCGTGCTGCGAGAGCTGCGTCAGGATGCTCGAGATGCCGCCGCCCGTGCCGTGGAAAAGCAGGTAGACGGTCGGCTGGTTGACGACCTCGGGGCGAAAGGAGGGCATGCTGTCCATGAGGGCGACCACCTCATCGTCGGTCAGGGCCTGGCTGCCGGTGGTCAGACGATAGACGTCGTTGGACAGCAGCGTCAGCTTTCCGCCAAACTCCTCAAGTGCCAGTGATGCAACAATATAATAGGTTCCGTTGAGATAAAAAGCCCTTGTGATCAGAAAGCGCCCGTCCGACGTGATGGCCTGCCCCGTCAGCAGGTTGATGGCGACAATCTGCTCGCCCCGGTAGATGCTCAGCGTGCGGGTGGCCTCGTCAATCTGCCAGTCGGCGCCAAGCGGCGGCAAAATCAAATCCACCGGGAAAAACAGCCGCTCCTCCTGAACAACAGGCAAGGACCGGTCGTCGGGGTAGGTGACGGCGTCGTCCACCACAAAGCGCCACAGGCCGTCCGACACCGTCTGCTCAGGGTAGACCTGCCCGCTTGCGGACAGCAGCAAAAGCTGGACGGCAAACAGGACGGTTATCACAAGCGAAAGGACACGGCGCATGCAGGCACCTCCTTTGTTTGAAAGAGTTTGTAAGGCAGCAGGGGCTCGACGCCCTTTGTTTGGGCAGGGCCGCCGCGCAGAAAAGAAAAAATCACGACGACAGACCCCTTGCCGCTTCATATTGATTATGGCATACCACGGCTTTTTTTGCAATGTCTGACGCACAATCCACCCGCTTTAGAACCCTGCGCGCCGCCGCCCGCAAAGCCGGAGGCTTTGCCTGGCGCCCGCAGCCCGGGGCACGGCGGCATGGCAGATTTTGGAAGATTTTTTCAAGCCGCCGGCCTTTGGGGAAAATGTCCCTGCGGGCGCCGGCCTGTCTGCCGACAGGCCGGGCGGCGGCGCGCATGGGTGCGCTGCGCGGGGCAAGCCGCATGCGGCGCCACCGGCCTGCCGCCCAACGGGCGGCAGGCCTTCAAAATTTCCCTCAAAACAGGGTTGAAAAAAGTCTACCTATGTGGTATGCTTTATACGAATTCACACAAAAACAGTAGAGTTTGAGGTTATCTTTGATGAAGCAAGTGGAGCTCTATACCGACGGCGCATGCAGTGGGAACCCCGGAAAAGGGGGATATGGGATTGTGTTGTGCTACGGGCCGCACCGGCTGGAGCTGTCGGGGGGATACCGGCTGACCACCAACAACCGCATGGAGCTGATGGCTGCCGTTGAGGGGCTGCGGGCCCTGAAGGAGCCCTGCGAGGTCACGCTTTACAGCGACAGCAAGTATCTGGTCGATGCGCTTCGTCTGGGATGGCTGGAAAACTGGAAGCGGCGCGGATTCCGCAAGGCCGACGGGAAACCGGTGCTCAACCCCGACCTTTGGAGGGAGCTGCTCGAGCAGCTGGCCCGCCACCGTGTGACGCCGGTCTGGGTAAAAGGGCATGCCGACAATGCGCTCAACAACCGGTGCGACGAGCTGGCGGTGGCGGCGTCGGCCTGTGCGACGCAGGCCGACGAGGGGTATGACGGCCAACCGGAATCTTAAGGCGGAGCATCCGGGCAGAGAAAGAGTAAGTCAAAAAAGCGGCGTGGCCGCTATAATGGTAAAAAGCCCCTTTTAGCTTTTGGAAAAGTTGTTGATGAGTCCACACACCATTTTATAAGGAGAGATTGTCCATGGAAAAGCGCTTTGTATATGCCGACAATGCGGCGACGACGCGTGTGTCTGACGAAGTGGTCGCGGCCATGCTGCCCTACTTCACTGAATACTACGGAAACCCCTCGGCGGTTTATGGGTTTGCCGGCAAGGCAAAGACCGCCATTGAGAATGCGCGCGCGCAGGTGGCTGCGGCGCTGGGCGCCACGCCCGGTGAAATCTACTTTGTGTCCTGCGGCACCGAGGCCGACAACTGGGCCCTCAAGGGGACGGCGCGCATGCTGGCCGAAAAGGGCCGCCACATCATCTCGACGCCCTTTGAGCACCATGCGATTTTGCACTCGCTTAACACGCTGGAAAAAGAGGGCTTTGAAGTGACCTATCTGCCGGTGTACGACAACGGCCGCGTGAAGGTGGAAGACCTCAAGGCCGCCATCCGTCCCGACACCATTTTGGTTTCGGTCATGTTTGCCAACAACGAGATTGGCACCATCCAGCCCATCGCCGAGATTGGCGCCGTCTGCCGTGAGCGCGGCATCCTCTTCCACACCGACGCGGTGCAGGCC
The DNA here is from genome assembly GCA_018714125.1 of Candidatus Galloscillospira excrementipullorum. Taxonomy (GTDB): domain Bacteria; phylum Bacillota; class Clostridia; order Oscillospirales; family Feifaniaceae; genus Galloscillospira; species Galloscillospira excrementipullorum. Next base: position 49,190 of record DVNV01000070.1, on the reverse strand, counting down.
ATCGGCCATGTCCCGGTCGACGTGCAGGCCATGAACATCGACATGCTCTCGCTTTCGGGGCACAAGTTCCATGCGCCCAAGGGCATCGGCGCCATGTATCTGAGAAAGGGCGTCGGCATCCCCAACTTCATGGATGGCGGCGGGCAGGAGAAGAAGCGCCGCGCCGGCACCGAGAACGTCCCGTATATTGTGGGGCTGGGCAAGGCCATTGAGATTGCCACGCAAAAGCTGCCCGAGGAGTCAAAGCGCGTGGCGGCACTGCGCGACCGCCTCATGGACGGGCTGCTCGAGCGCATTCCCGACATTAAAATCAACGGCGACCGCGAGAACCGCCTGCCGGGCAACGTCAACGTCTCCATCAAGTATGTCGAGGGCGAGTCGCTGCTCATGATGCTCGACATGCAGGGCGTGTGCGCCGCCTCGGGCTCGGCCTGCACCTCGGGCTCGCTCGACCCCTCCCATGTGCTCATGGCCATCGGCCTTGACCACGCCACGGCTCACGGCTCGCTGCGGTTTAGCTTTGCCGACTACTCCACCCAGGAGGATATCGACTATATCCTTGAGGTGCTGCCGCCCATTGTGGAAAAGCTGCGGGCCATGTCGCCTTTGGCAAAATAACTTTTTGAAGGATACAAGGCGGGAGCTTCCAGACGCAGCAAGGCGTGCTGCCGGGGAGAGCTCCCGGGGATTTTGAAAACGGAGAACGTGGAAAAAAGGAGAACGCATATGTACAGCGAAAAAGTCATGGATCATTTCACCAATCCGCGCAACGTGGGCGAGATTGCCGACGCCAATGCCGTGGGCGAGGTGGGCAATCCCACCTGCGGCGACATCATGCGGATTTATATGAAGATTGAAGACGGCGTCATCACCGACGTCAAGTTCAAGACCTTTGGCTGCGGTGCGGCGGTGGCCACCAGCTCCATGGCCACCGAGATGGTCAAGGGCAAGACCATTGCCGAGGCGCTGGCCCTGACCAACAAGGCTGTGGCGGAGGCGCTCGACGGGCTGCCCCCCATCAAGATGCACTGCTCCGTGCTGGCGGAAGACGCCATCAAGGCGGCGCTCATCGACTACTACAAGAGGCAGGGCATTGACCCCAAGCCCATCGTCGGGTTTGACAGCGTTGCCGAGATGGAATGTTGCCATGGCGACCTGCATGAGGCCTGCCAGCATGCCTGACAGGAGCGGACAAAAACTCACCGGCGTAATTTCGGCCTCTGTTTTGCTGCGGCAGACAGAGGCCGTTTGCCGTCGTGCGCCCGACGTGGTGCTGGGCCTGTCGGGCGGGGTGGACTCGGGGGTGGCGGCGGAGCTGCTGGTGCGGCAGGGATATTCGGTGTGCGGCGCGCTGCTGCGCATCCCTGGGGCCGACTGTCCCAGAGAGGACGCGCTGGCCGTGGCGCAGGCGGCAGACATCCCGCTTTTTGAGCTCGACGTGGGGGAGGCCTTTGAGCGCATCGTGCTGCGCAATTTTGCGCGCGAGTATGCGGGCGCCCGCACGCCCAACCCCTGCATCGTCTGCAATCCCGGCGTCAAGTTTGCGGCGCTGTGCGAGCTGGCCGATGAGCTGGGGGCGCCCTTTGTGGCAAGCGGGCACTATGCCGGGGTGCGCACCGCGGCAGGCCGTGCCGAGCTGCTGCGCCATGCAAGCGGCAAAGACCAAAGCTATATGCTCTACCGCCTGCCCCAGAGCCAGCTTGGGCGCCTGCTGCTACCTTTGCAGCAGATGGGCAAGGCCTCCGTGCGCGAGCTGGCACGCGAGTGGGCGCTTCCCGTGGCGCAAAAGCGCGACAGCCAGGACATCTGCTTTGTGCCGCAGGGCGACTATGCGGCGGTGCTTGAGCGGCTGGGCGTGCCTATGGCGCCGGGGGATTTTGTCGACGGGGAAGGCCGCGTCCTGGGGCGGCACGAGGGAATTGCGCGCTACACCGTGGGACAGAGAAAAGGGCTTGGCGTTTCGGCCGACCGGCGCCTCTTTGTCACGAAAATTGACGCCCTCACCCGCAGGGTCACGCTGCAGGGCAGCGAGGCATTGCTCTGTTCCCGGCTTGCCCTCTCCGATGTGGTGTGGACGTCGGGGGAAGCGCCCAAGCAGCCGGTATGCGCCACGGTCAAGCTGCGGCTTGGGCCAAGGGAGCATGCGGCCAGGGTGCAGCCCCTCGGAGAGCGGGGCGCGCTGGTCCTGTTCGACCGGCCCGTGCGACGGGGGGCGCCGGGGCAGTCGGCGGTGTTTTACGACGGCGATATGGTGCTGGGCGGCGGCGTGATAGACGATGCGGCCCTGTAAAAAGTAAAAACAGGGAAAAAGCAGGCGAAAACAACCGTTTTCGCCTGCTTTTTCATGCGTCAGGACTTATTCGACAATGTCGGTCTCGCCGGGGAACTGATAGGCTGCGTCGGAAATCTCGGGAAAGCGCTTGGGCTCGCCGACATGGGCCGGCGCATGGGGATCCATATAGTTATATCCCGGCCGGCGGACGTCCTCGTACTCAGGCAGCACAATGCCGGCATCGACGACGTCCTGCGCCTTGACGTGCACCGACTCGCCGTTTGGAAGATTTTTTCGAAGATACGGTGTTTTCATGCGACTATCACTCCTTTCGCATGCTCATTATGCGCAGTTTTCATCAAAGTACCACTGGAAAAAAACAAGGCGGGCTCGTTTGGAGCCCGCCAATTGCTGAAAAAATGACAAAAATTTTGAAATTGCAGCACGGAAATTTTTGAAAGAAAGAGGGCCCCCTTTTTGTCAAGCAAAGCGGCGCAGCCCGCCTGCTGTGCTGCAGATGGGGGGCAAAAGGGGACGGGCCTATCGGTTGGTGCCCTCGATTTCCCGGATGGCCTCAATGAGCGCGCTGCGCAGGCCTTTTTCCTCGAGTTTGGCCACGCCACGGATGGTGGTGCCGCCCGGCGAGCAGACGTTGTCCTTGAGCTGGCCGGGGTGCAGCCCGGTGCAAAGGGCCATTTTTCCGGCGCCCAGCACGGTCTGCGCCACAAGACGGTAAGCGTCGGCGCGGGGCACGCCGTGATAGACGGCGGCGTCGGCCAGCGCCTCGATGACCATGTAGACAAAAGCCGGTCCGCAGCCGGTCACGGTGCCGGCCGAGCTCATGAGCTTTGTCTCAAGCTCCTCCACGCTGCCGATGGCTTCAAACAGGGCGCGCACGGCGTCGTGCTCGTTTTGTGTCAGCGTGTGCTTTTTTTCGAAAATGCACATGCCCTCGCCGACCTGCATGGGGGTGTTGGGCATGACCGAGAGATGACGCGCCGAAGCCGGCAAAACGGCGTCGAGCTCTTTGAAGCGCCAGCCGAGGGCAATACACAAAACGGCCTTGCCCTCCAGCAGGCTTTTGAGCTCGCCGACCACCTGCTCAATGACGTTGGGCTTGACGGCCAGCACCACAAGGTCGGCCTTTGCCGCCTGCCCGAGCTCTTCCAGACAGCGGACGCCGAAATCCTGCTCAAGCGTGCGCGCCTTTTGCGGGTTGGGGTCGTAGGCCGACACCTGCTCCCCCTTGAGGGCGCCGGCTTCCAGCAGCCCTCTGGCAATGGCATAGGCCATGTTGCCCATGCCGACAAAGGAAAGAGTCATAAAAAATCCTCCTTGCTTGATTTTGAAAAGACCTCTGCGTTGCAGCGGGATGTTGCAGCTAAAGTCAGTATAGCACGACGGGGGGGCTTGCGCAATGTGCAGGGCGGAAGGGGCGGCGTTTTTGGAAAAAGGGAATAAAACGGGGGTGTGCAGCCAAAACCGCACACCCCCCCGTTTGCGTAAAAATTGGTATTTTCTTTTGCCGCAGCCTTTGCTTGAGCGGGCTGTTTTGCCAAATCGGAAGTCTTGGGAGGGCCTTCCGGCTCAGTCGGGCGTCTCCTGCCCGGCGGCGCTCTGCGGCTTTTCTCTGGTGGACACCGCAAGGGCCGAGACGAAAGGCACGCAGGGGATGAACATCAGGCCCTCCATGCGGTAGAGCTCGGCCGAGAGCAGATACATGAAATGGCCAAAGCCGGTGCCGGGCAGGATGTGGTTGCGCCCAAAGGCCGCCCAGAAGACAATGACCATGAGCACCCCGCCTGCGGCAGCCAGAAGAATGCGCAGCCAGCCCGGCAGGCAGACCTCCCCCTTGGACAGCAGCAGGGGCAGAGCAATGCCGCTCAGCGCGCACAAAGGCCATGCGACGCAGTGGGCATAGGTGACGGGGAGGATATTCCAGGTCGATTCAAAGTGATAGCGCAGCCTCACGATGGCCAGCATGTAGGCGACAGAGAGCACAAAAACAATCAGACAAACAAGGGAGGCCGTTTTGAAAACGCGGTTCTGATTCATAAAGACACCTCACATGACAAAAAGGGCGGCATTCGAAACAGAAAGACGGAGGCCCAGCCTGAAAGGACATCTTCAGCATACACCAAAAAGAAACGAATTGTCAACGAAACAAAACGAAAAAAAGTAAAAACATTTTTGAAAAACAGGGAAAGCTCCCAAAGGCTTTAGGACAACGCTCTGTCCGCAGAAAAAATAAAAACAAAACCTCAAAATTCGACAAAAAGAGAAAAAGGAAGCAAGCTGCCGCGCGCCGGCCCCGCCCGAAGGGGAGGTCCCTCTTGACAAATATATTCTACAGTTGTAGAATATCAACATACTACAACTGTAGAGGATGATGGTATGAGCGGACAAACGATAGAGAGGCTGCCCGATGCGGAGCTTGAAGTCATGCAGGCAATCTGGGACTGCGAGCCGCCCGTTTCGCGGGCGGACATCGAGCCCCTGCTTGAGAGCAGGCACCCCATGGCGACCACGACGCTGCTGACGCTGCTGGGACGTCTGACCCAAAAGGGGGTACTGCAGGCCCAAAAGCGGGGCAAGAGCAAGGTGTATACGCCGGCCTTTTCGCGCGGGCAGTATGTGGCCTCGCAGGGCAGCCGCTTTCTGAGCAAGCTGTGCCGGGGGGATGTGCGGTTGTTTGCCACGGCGCTGTGCGAGGGCGGGCTGAGCCGTGAAGAGGTGGAGGAGCTGCGCCGCCTGCTGGAGGAAGACGGTCTATGAGTTTTGGACTTCGGTTTGTCATGGCGCTGATTTTGGGGGCGCTTACGGCGGATATGTTCTCCCTCCGGGGCAGGGAGGAGGACAAGCTGCGCATTGAAAGCCTAAAGCCCGGGCGGCAGGTCTGCCTCATTGAGCCGATGCTGCTGCCGGTGGCGCTGGCGATGGGAATGGCCTTCTTTTTGCTGTGGGGCGGGGTGCAGGCGCTGGGCCGCTTTGCGGCAAATCTGTGGCTGCTGTTTTTTCAGATTGGGGTGTATTACGCCCTGCTGCTGCTCGTGCTGGCCCCGTTGCGCAGGGCGGTGAGCGCCAGGGCCTGCGCGGCGCTGTGGCTGGTGCCGGGGCTGCTGTATTTTCTGGTGTGGATTGTGATGGACGACGACAGCAGGCCGCTTGCGGTGCTCACGCTGCCCAAGGCCCTGTTTGAGCCGATGTTTGCGGTGTGGCTTTTGGGCTTTTTGGGCCTTTTGGTGTGGCAGATGGTCTCCCATCTGCAGTTTCGCCGGCTGTTGCTGAGGGACGCCGTCCCGGAGCGGGATGCGGCGCTGCTGGAGCAGTGGCATGCAGAGCTGCGGCGCCACGGCGTCCGGCGCGACATCCCGGTGGTGGTCTCGCGGCAGGTGAGCACGCCGCTCACGGTGGGCTGCTTTTTGCGCACCATGCGGCTGGTGCTGCCGGGCCGGCACTACAGCAGGGAGGAGCTGGAGCTGATTTTCTGCCACGAGCTGCGCCACATCGTGCGGCGCGACACCCGTACCAAGCTCTTTTTGGGCTTTTGCACGGCGCTGTGCTGGTTCAATCCCCTGTGCTGGATTGCCCGGCGCAGGGCGTCGGACGATTTGGAGCTGAGCTGTGACGAAGCCGTGCTGGAGGATGCCGACGAGGCAACCCGCCGCCGCTATGCCGAACTCCTGCTGCAGCACGGCGCAAGCGGACGCGGCTGCACGACCTGCCTGTCGGGCGCCGCCCAAACGCTGCGTTACCGGCTTTCCCACGTCATGAAGCCGGCAAAACGCCTGTCGGGCGGGCTGCTGGTGGGAGCCGCCGCCTTTGCCCTCACCGCAACGGCGGGCACGCTGGCGCTGGCCGACGCCGCAAGGCCGGCGCGGGAACTGCTGTTTGAAGGGCAGACGCAGACGCCTTGCGTGCAGCGCGTGTTTGTCTCGGGCTGGCGGGAGGACATGCGCCTTTCCCGCAAGGTGTTCGGCTATGACGAGGCTGCGCTGACCGGGTTTTTGGGTTCGCTGCGCATCCGGGAAATCTATGCCGGGGCGCAGGGCCGTGAGCAGCCCTTCGGCACGCGCTGCCTTGACATCGACTATGAAATCCCCGGGCAGGAGGGCCTGATCCGCCTTACGCTCAGCGACGGGCTGCTGATTGCGGATCTGCCGGACGACGGCAGGGGAGAGATTGCCTGTCTCGTGGAGGAAGAAATTGACTGGCAGGCCCTTGACGCGATGCTCGACTTTGAGGCGCCCGACCCCGACCCCGATCCCCGGACGCCCGTACTGGACCTGTGGTTTTCGGGCTGCGAAACGGCGAATCAGGAGCACCTGTCGGCCCAAAGCCGCACCCTGTTTGTCAGGGATGCCGAGGGCATCCGCGTGCCGGAGCAAGAGGACTTTGGGGTGGGCGGTGTCTTCGGGCTGGCGGTTACGCAGGTGCGCCTTGAGTTTGAGCCTGAGCCAAGGGATTACACGGTGACGGTGGAAAACTGGGACAGAAGCCTCAGCTACACGGTGCAGAGCTCGGAGCTCGAGGATGGCGTGCTGCCTCTGGCGCCCTACAGTGCGCACTACACCGTGCGCGGCGGGTTTGACAGCTTCCGGCAGACCTATTATCAAATGGAGTTTTTCTTTGATGTGGGGCTACCCGGGGAGGAGGCTGTGTGGGGCGCCGCCTCGTAAAAGGGAAAAACCCTTTTTTGAAAAAGGCCCGTTGCCGGCGCCCGCAAAGCTCCTGCAGGCGGCATGCCGGGCGGGCAAAAGGTACAGGATGGGCGCCGGGCGGCGCATCGCATCATATGATAGGGAAGAAGGCGGGGCCGCAGAGGGGGAAAACGGCGACGTCTGCGGCAAAAAGAAAAGCCCCCGCCCGTTTGTTTGCAAAGGGCGGGGGCTGCATCGGCAGGAGAGGAGCGCCGGAGGTTTTGTGCATTACAGGGCGGAGCCGGCGGAGCCGTCCGAAACCGGGAAGGAGGCGCCGCCTCCCGGAAGGCCTGCGTCGCCGTCTGCTGCGGGGCTCTGCGGGAGTTTGGAGGGGCTTTTCTGCCGGCTCGTGCCGGCAAAGGCCAGGCAGAGCAGCACGCAGGGCGGGAAGAGCAGGGCCGGTGTGTCGGCCAGCAGGGTGGCATACACCGAGAAAAAGAAGGTGGAGCTTCCCGTGGTCGGAACCCAGTAGGCCAGAAGGAAGAAGAGCAGCGCGGCGGCGCCTGCAACGCCTAAGGCGGTGCGCAGCGAGCCGGACAGCACGATTTGCTCCTTGAGCAGCAGTATGGGCAGCAGCGTCCCGCTCAGGTAGCAGAGCGGCCAGGCAAGGGCGCTGCACAGGTAGCGCGGCCAGGGGAAATAGATGTCGACAAAAAAGTCCCCCCACAGCGTGACGACCAGGACATAGGCCAGCGAAATCAGGAAAACGCCGGCGCAAAGGGCGGGCAGACTGCTTTTTTTGGAAGAGTTCATGTTTGGAGCACCTCCTGTGATTGTTTGAAATCAGTTTGAAAGGGCTGTCTCCCGGCCGCCGCGTCCCGCCCCCCTGCGCGCGCCTGCGGCGCGCCTGCGGGGCGCCTTTTTCCGGAAAAGGTGCGCGGCCGGAGCCCTTCCAATGATTTTGCGGTGCACTTGGCCCATGCTTTTGCGGCGCCCCGCCCGGGCGCATCGCCCGTCAGGGGGGCGGCGCGCGGCGGCGCAGGGTGCGCCCTCTTTTGGGAAGTGCGGTATGCGGCAGCTCCTCAGGCTGCGGCCTGACCCATGGGAATCCCCTCCAAAAACAGAAAGATTTTCGTTTATTGTATCATATACCTCGTAAAAATACAACCATTTAGGAAAACATGGGAAATGCCGAAAAAAGTGCGGCGTATTCGTGCAAAAGGCCATGGAAAAGGCGGCTGACGCCTTTGTGAAATGTTACGAAAGATTGACACGGCGGGCTCTTTTTCTTGGGTTGTTTTTGACAATTGACTTTGGGAAAATGCAGTCGTATAATGACAACCAAGGTTGCAGGGCACGGGATGTGTTCTGCAGCAGCATCACAAGCAAAGGAGGAGCCGAACATGACCTGTGCCATGAGAAAAACCGCCATGTGTAATGCCGCAGAGTGCATTTCGGCTCTGCGCGCTTGTGCTGCCCTCAATAGCGTGTACTTTAGCTTCGTCCGCTTTTTTGCGGGCGCTTTTTATTTTGCGTATTATTACTTTACCAGCTACAATTCAGCCCATCGAACCCGAGCAGAACGCGGATGAAATGTTGACATCAAAGCGGCTCTCGTCTGTTCGACGGGAGCCGCTTTTTTGTGTGCATACCCTCCCGGCCAGAAGGTGTGCTTTACAGGCTTCCAGGACGCGGCGGCCACTGCGTGCCGGAAGCCGTCCCCAAAACGATATCAGGAAAAAGGAGATTTTTTCAATGAAAAAGATGAAGAAGCTGCTCTCTATCCTGCTGGCGCTCACTCTGCTTTTCGCGCTGGCCGCCTGCAACACCACTGATGAGAACACCGAAGGCAACGAAGGCACCGAGAACAACGAGAATGTGGAAAACAACGGCGAGACCTCTACTGCCGAATTCAGCATCGGTGTGATTCAGCTTGCCTCCCACCCGGCGCTCGACGCAGCCCGCGAAGGCTTTGTCGCGGGACTTGACGAGGCAGGCCTGAGCTATGAAATTGAAGTGCTCAACGCTGCCGGCGAGCAGGCCAACTGCCCCACGCTGGCCACCAAGCTGGTCAATGACCAGGTGGATTTGATTCTGGCCATCGCCACGCCCGCCGCCCAGGCTGTGGCCCAGGCGACCGACACCATTCCGATTCTGGTCACTGCCGTGACCGATCCCGCCTACGCCGGCCTGGTCGAGAGCAATGACGCTCCCGGCGGAAACGTCTCCGGTACCTCCGACATGAACCCCGTGGAAGATCAGATCGAGCTGCTGCTCACCTTGGTTCCCGAGACCAAGACGGTCGGCCTGCTCTACAATGCCGGCGAAGACAATTCCATCCTGCAGGCAAATCTTGCCGAGGAAATTCTCACCGCCAAGAACATTGCCGTGGAGCACTTCACCGCTTCCGACAGCAGCCAGGTCCAGTCGGTTGCGCAGTCCATGGTCGGCAAGGTTGACGCCGTCTACATCCCCACCGACAACCTCATGGCCGACACCATGGCCACCATCAGCATGGTGCTGACCCCCGAAGGCATCCCCACCATCTGCGGAGAGGGCAACATGGTCAACAACGGCAGCCTTGCCACCTACGGCTTCAGCTACGAAGAACTGGGACGTCAGACTGCGGCTCAGGCCGTGTCCATCCTCAAGGACGGCGCCGACATCAGCACCATGCCCATCGGCTTCTACGAGGGCGAGCTTGAGCTCATCGTCAATGATGAGGTTGCCGCCGAGCTGGGTATTGAAATCCCGGCTGATCTGATGCAGTAAATTCCTGCTCCGTATGCCCAGGCGGTCAGGCGCGCCGGCCTCCGGCGCGCCTGACGCCGGGCGAAAGAGCGATGCTTTTGCAACGGGAGGGAGCGCCGGCAGGGCGCCCTTTGGCCCCGGACATTTCCAAATCAAAGGAGCAACGTCTTCATGAGTCAATTGCTGGAGTCCTTTCTCGGCGCCTGCCCCGGCGCGGTTTCACAGGGCATTCTATGGGGCATTATGGCGCTGGGCGTCGCAGTGACCTACCGCATTTTGGATTATGCCGATTTGACGGTGGACAGCAGCCTGTGTACCGGCGCCGCCGTCAATGCGGTTTTGCTGCTGGCGGGGGTTCACCCGATAGCGGCGCTGGCGGCGGCCACCGTAGTGGGTATGGCTGCGGGACTGCTGACGGGGCTGCTGCATACGCAGCTTGGGATTCCGGCCATCCTGTCGGGAATCCTGTCGCAGCTGGCTCTATATTCCATCAACATGCGCATTCTGGGGCGCTCCAACCTGCCCTTGCTCAAGGTGGAGACCCTTCTGACGCTGAGAAGTCCTGCAACGGCCATTATAGTGGGGGGGATTTTCGCCCTTGCAATGGTGGCGTTTCTCACCTGGTTTTTCACCACCGAGAGAGGATATGCCATCCGGGCCACCGGAAGCAATGGCGGCATGGCGCGGGCACAGGGCATCAATACGGCTGCCACCACCGTGCTCGCACTCATGATTTCCAATGGCCTCGTGGGACTGGCCGGGGGGCTGCTCTCCCAGTATCAGGGGTATGCCGACGTCAATATGGGGCGCGGCGCCATCGTCATCGGACTTGCGTCCGTGATTCTGGGAGAGGCCATCCCCTTTTTACGCTCCCGCTTCTCCCTGAGGCTCATCGCCTCAGTAGTGGGCGGCGTGATTTACTATCTTGTCATTACGCTGGTGCTGCAGGCAGGCCTTGACACCAACGACCTCAAGCTCTTCTCGGCCGCCGTTGTGGCGCTGGCACTGGGAATCCCCAATCTGCGGCAGAAGGCCGCAGCAAAACGTCTTGCCAAATCCGCGCTTCGCGTGGGACAGGACGGGCAAAGGAAGGAGACGGTTTAACATGTTGAAAATCAAAGGGCTCAAGAAGACCTTTTATCCGGGCACTGTCCATGAGAAAAAAGCCATCAAGGGCGTGGAGCTCACCTTTGCCGACGGGGATTTCGTCACGGTGATTGGCGGAAACGGCGCCGGAAAGTCGACGGTGCTCAACCTGATTGCCGGGGTATTCCCGGCAGACTGCGGCTCCATCGAGCTCGACGGCGTGGAGCTCACCACCATGCCCGAGTACCGCAGAGCCTCCATGCTGGGCCGGGTTTTCCAGGACCCCATGCGCGGCACCGCTGCCGACATGACCATTGAGGAAAATCTGGCGCTGGCCTGCCGTCGCGGCAAACACCGCGGCCTGCGGCGCGGCGTGACGCGTGCGGAGCGTCAGCTCTTCATGGAGCGCCTTGCCGCCCTTGACTTGGGTCTGGAAGACCGGCTGACCACCAAGGTGGGCCTTCTGAGCGGCGGACAGCGCCAGGCGCTTACGCTTCTCATGGCCACCATGCAGCGCCCGCACCTGCTGCTGCTCGACGAGCACACCGCCGCCCTCGACCCCCGTACGGCCGAGCGCGTGCTGGCCCTGTCGCGGCAGATTGTGGAGGAAGAGGGGCTGACGGCCATGATGGTGACGCACAACATGCGCGACGCCATTGCCACCGGCAACCGCCTGATTATGATGCACGAGGGACGCGTCGTGCTCGACATCTCGGGTGAGGAGAAAAAGCGTCTTACGGTGGAGGGCCTGCTGGCCCGGTTTGCGCGCGTGTCGGGCGAGACCTTCGACGACGACAAGGCGCTGCTGGCCTGATGTCCTGTCTTCCGGCAGGGCCGGCGACAGTTTGATTTTTGAAAAAAGCCCCTTTTTGGGGAAGGGGCGGCCGGGCAGCGAAGCTGCCCGGCCGCAAAGGGCATGACCGCAGGTCATGCCCTTTTCTTGTGGGCCGCTTTGACGCACGGCGGCAGCCTGTGCGCAAGAAATGAACCCACGGCCTTTGGAATTTCACAAAAATATTTGTTTTCCAAAAAAATCATTTTGTTCTTTTCAAAAAATTCAGAAAAACATGAAAAAGAGCTTCTTTTGCATTGACGAAGGGAAAAATACGTGGTAAAGTATTAAAAAAGGAAAGAAGGAGATTCCCGTGGGCAGGAAACAGCAGGCAGACTGAGGGCCTTTTTGAAAAACTCCGGGGCAAGGGGCTTTGCAGGGAGCAGCGCTCTTTTTGGAAAAATGCCGGCGTATGAGCCGCGCCGGGAAATAAAAGGCCCCAAAAGCAGTCCGCTTTTTGGGCGGCAGGCCGCACGCCGCAGGAAAAGCCCTTTTTGGAAGGCGGTTTTTCAGCGCGGGCGGATTTGTTTGCTGCGGTCCGGGGCCATGAAAACCTTGCCGGTGCCGCGAAGGCGGGCAGGGACTGCCCCTGCAAAGGCTCTTTTGCGGTGTGGGTTTTGAGAAAGGAGAGGCGCACATGGTGGAACAAAACAATTGCTCGGGAATGCAGAAAATATTGTTTGTGCTGATGATTGTGCTGGGAGTGGCAGTGTATGTCGGGATGCCGTGGGCCTACCGCTACGCGCAGGAAAGCTACAACACGACGCCGCATCTGCTGCTGCAGACGGCGGTGAGGCCGGTATTTCTCTTTTTGCTGGGCGACTGCTTTGTATGGCTGATGATGCGGGCGGCCGGCACAAGCGTTGCGCTTGGGAAAAAGGCCGCCTCCTGGATGCGGGTGACAAGCCTTGCACTGCTGCTGGTGTATGAGGTTTGGAATGCCAGCTTTTGGCTGAAGGTGCCGTCGGGCGTGCAGGGAATGCTTGCCGCCTTTGGGCAGCCCTATCAGAATCTGGTGCAAAGCGACTCGTATTTGTTTGTGCTGCTGGGCGTGATGTTTTATTTTGGCCTGACACAGCCGCGCCAGGCGTCCGGGGACAAGGGATAGCCTCCTCATCAGGTAAAATCAAAAGAGCCGGTCAAAAGACCGGCTCTTTTTTGTCGTTGGGATGTGGGTAAAAGCAAGGGGGCTAGTCTGCCACACCGGCTTTTTGCAGGGCCATCAGCAGCGCCACACCGAGCACGATGCCGGCGCAGCCCTGGATGGCATTTCCGGGAATGGTCAGCGCCGCCGCCGTTCCCTCTCTCAGGAAGATCAGGGCAAAGAGATAGTAGCCAAGGATCATGAAAAGCTCGGCCACAATGCCCGAGACGGTTGCGGCAAGCAGGGTGCGCGACTTTTGCCCCTTGCGGATGACCTGATAGAGCACCCCTGCGGTGGCGGCCATAAAGGCCTTGATGAGCAGGGTGGCGGGCATGTAGTGCAGGTAGCCGCCGAAAAAGTCGGCCATCATCGAGCCGATGCCGGCGGCCGAAACGCCGTACCAGCCGCCCAGGCAAAAGCCGCACAGCAGGACAAGGCCGTCTCCCAGGTTAAGGTATCCGCCCAAAGGGGAGGGGATGCGAATAACCCAGGTGGCAACGCAGGACAGCGCACCGAAGAGGGCGGTGAAGACCATTCGTTGAGTTTTGTCTTTGTTTTCCAGCATGGGGAACCTCCTTGTGTCTGGGCGGGCGCGCCGATGCTCCGACGGTCTGCCGGGTTTTGCAGAGGAAAAGCCCTCTGCCATACGGAAAAGCGCCGCCAAGAGGAGAAGAGGCCTGACGCATGTCGGATAAGGGCGGCGGGGAAATCAACGGCCTGACTTTGGAGTGCGGCGTTTTTTGGAAAGAGGTCTGCGGGCGGCGGCGCGGCGGACGGGCTTTTCTTCTTTCTCGTGCTCTTTCTTACACTCTTTCTTGCGCTCTTTTTTGCGCACCGAATATCCGAAGGTGCCCAGCGTTTTGCCGAGCTCCACATAGTCCCCGTGGGAATAGGCGATGAGGCCGGCGCGCTCGAGGTGCAGCTTGCCGTCCTCGTCCAGCAGGTCGGCCTCGGCGTGCACGGCCACGATTTCGGCCAGGAACATGTCGTGCACCCCCAGCTCGAGCTTTTTCACCACGCAGCACTCGAGCGAGACGGGACTCTGGTCGAGAAGGGGGCACAAATTGGAGCCCAGCGAAACCGAAAGGCCAAGATGTTTGATTTTGTCGACCTCCCTGCCCGACTTGACGCCGCAGAAATCGGCGGCCTTGACCAGTTCCTTTGTGGTGAGGTTGAGGGCAAAGGTGCCGGTGCGTGAAATCAGTGCGTGGGAGAGGCGCTCGCGGCGCACCGAGACATAGGCCATGGGCGGGTCGCTGCACACGATGCCGGTCCAGGCCGCCGTCATGATATTGGGCTTCTGGAAGTCGCCGCAGGTGACAAGCATGACCGGCACCGGCGCCATGAGAGTGCTGCCCTTCCACATCTGCTTGCTCATGACAGTTCCTCCTTTTCTGTCTTGTCTGCCGCCGCGCTTGCGGCCGGCAGGGGCTCGGATGCGGCAGGCGGCTGTTTTTGCTGGCTGATCGCCTTCTTGAGATTATAGCATACGATGGCGCCCACCACGATGACGGCGCCCACAAGGGCAATTTGGGAGATGGTCTCCTTGTAGAAAATGGCCACCCAGACGGGGTTGAGCACAGGCTCCAGCCCCGAAGTCAGCGAAGCGGTGACCGGGGGGACGGCCTCAAGGCCGCGTGAGAAGAAGATGTAGGCAAGGCCGAGCTGGAAAAAGCCCAGCATGAAGACGGCACCCAGCACCGGGCCCGAGAAGTCGCGCTCCTGCAGCAGGAAGGGGAAGCCGATGACGCCGCTCACAATCTGCCCAATCAAAATGGAGGAGAGTGAGTCGGCGCCGGGGAAGGTGTTGAGCATGAAGACGCCGGCATAGGTCACGCCGGACAGCAGCGCCAGCAGGTTGCCCAGCCCGCCGCCGCTCGTGAGGCTGTCGACAAAAAAGCAAACGATGCCGGCCAGCACCACCACGCAGGTGGCAATGTCGAGCCGGGTGGGCTTTTCGTGGAAAAAGATGGCCATGATGAAAATGAGAAAGACGGGGGCCGTAAACTGCAGCACGATGGCGTTTGCCGCCGTGGTCAGCTTGTTGGCGATGACATAGAGGGTGGTGGTGGCGCACATGCAAAACGCCCCCGTAAGCACGCCCTTGTTGACAATCAGCTTGTGGCCGGTTTTCTTCATATAAAAGGCAATCATGACAATGGAGATGAGATTGCGCGCGCCGTTGATGGAGAGCGGCTGCCAGGGGATGAGCTTGATGCCCAGCCCGCCCAGGGAAAAGAGCAGCGAGGCCGCGACGACGCAAAGGGTGCCTTGACGCACCGAAACCGGTTTGACGATGTGTTGTGACATGGGAAATCTCCTTTCAAAAGTCTTGGGGCTTTGAAAAAGCCGTAAGGGACGGGTGCGTCACCTGCCCGGCACGGGAGGCCGGGGGTAGAGCTTGGCAAGACCGCCTTCGGAGGTCTCCTTGTATTGGTGAGACATGTCAAGGCCGGTCTGATACATGGTTTCCACAACCATGTCAAAGGAGATTTTTCTGGAATTGGTGAGAAAGTTTGCAAGCCGAACGGCGTTGAGCGCGCGCATGGCGGCCACGGCGTTTCGCTCGATACAGGGAATCTGCACAAGGCCCCAGATGGGGTCGCAGGTCAGGCCGAGATGGTGTTCCATGGCAATTTCGGCCGAGTATTCAATCTGGTCGAGCGACATGTCGTAAAATTCGGCAAGGGCGGCCGCCGCCATGGAGCAGGCAGAGCCGATCTCGGCCTGGCAGCCGCACTCGGCCCCACTGATGGAGGCGTTTGTCTTGATGAGGTTGCCCATCAGCCCGCCGGTGGCCAGCGCACGCAGCACCTGGCTGTCGCTGGTGCCCCGCGTCTGCTGCGTATACAGCAAAACGGCAGGCAGTACGCCGCAGGCGCCGCAGGTCGGCGCCGTGACCACCGTCCCGCCGCCGGCGTTTTGCTCGCCGGCGGCAAAGGCATAGGCGCAGATGAGGCGGTTTTCGCGCGTGGCGGCCGATTCGTCCATGTGGCCGCCGTGGTAGAGGGAATAGGCGCGGCGCTCAATGTCAAGCCCGCCGGGCAGCGTGCCCATGGAGAGCAGGCCCTGTTTGATGCAGTTTTGCATGGTCTGCCAGATTTCAAAGAGAAAGTCCCAGATGCCCTCCCCCTCCACCTGTGCCACATACTCCCACAGGCGCAGTTCGTGCGTTTTGCAGTGGGCCGCGATGTCGGCAAAGGTGCTGTGGGGATAGATGTCTGGCGGCGTGGCGGCGGGCTGCCCCTCCACTTCAATGGTTCCGCCGCCCACGCTCATGACGCGCCATCGGCCCAACACCTCCCCCTTGCGCAGTGCCGTCAAATCCATCGTGTTGGGATGGGGGAGGTCGGCCGTCACCTCGTCGAAGGAGAGGGAGAGCGGGAGGGGGGCGAAGGCCTCCTGCAGCACACGGTCGGTGCCGTGGCCCCGGCCGGTTTTTGCCAGAGAGCCATACAGCGTTACGGCAAAGGCGTCGGCCGTGGGATACGCGGCGAGAAAGCGCCGCGCCGCGCGGTCGGGGCCCATGGTGTGAGAGCTCGAAGGGCCGCGTCCCGCCTTGTAGAGCTCGGTGAGAGATTGCATGGTGTCTCCTCCTGCCGTTTTCTCCGCACAGGGACCGCAAAAACGTTTGCCCTGATGTGCGGGTGCGTGGTCTGCCGCCGGCGCTGTCACGCAGACGGTTGATTGAATGATTATACCACACAAACCGGCAAAAGAAAACAGTCCGGCCGGGAACGGCAGGCAAAATCTGCCTGCGGCAGCCCCGCTTTTTGACGCACTCAGTATAGCAAAGAAATGTGCTGCACACAATAGAAAAATTGTATGCAGCACAATTTTGTTATTTTTGAGGGCCCTGTTCCAGCAGGGCGCGCAGCCGCAGCAGGCCGGTGCGAAGCTGCTCCATGTCGGGAGGGGAGGCAATGGCCAGGCGGGCTGCGGCAGGGGGCTTGATGCCGACGGCAAAGCGGTGGGCGCCGTAGACCTGGACGCCGTCGCGCAGGGCGGCCTGTTCAAAGCCCTCGGCGCTCCAGCCCTCTGGCAGCACCAGCCAGCGAAAGAGGCTTTCGGCAGGGCCCTGAAGGCAAAAGCCGTCCAGCAGGCTGTCGGCAAGGGCGCCCCTCTGTCTGGCCCGGGCGCGATGGGTTTCAAGCAGGGCCTCGGCCTTGTCGGAGGCCATGATGCGCGAGGCCAGCTCGAGGAGAAAGGGGGAGACGGTGAGGTTGATGTTGTAGAGCGCCTCGGCCAAGGCGTCGCGGCAGTGGCCGGGGGCGGCGAGGTAGGAGAGACGCAGCCCCGGGGAGATGGTTTTGGAGAGGCTGGCGATATAGACGGTGTGCTCCGGGGCGAAGGAGGCAATGGCGGGCAGGGGGGTGGGGCGCAGCAGCGTGTGGATGCTGTCTTCGATGATGAGCAGGTTGTACTTTTGGGCGGTGCGGGCCACGGCGCGGCGCAGGTCGACGCCCATGGTCTGCGCCGTGGGGTTTTGAAAGTCGGGCATGAGATACAGCCCCTTGATGTGCTCGTGGCGGCAGGCGAAGTCCAGCCCGTCGGGCGAGAGCTGCCCGCCCTTCTGGCGCAGGGGAACGAGGCGCACGCCCAGCATGCGGGCCGCGCTCTTGATGCCGGGATAGGTGAGCGGGTCGGTGCCGATGCAGTCTCCCGGGGAAAAAAGGCCGGCCAAAATGGCGGCAAGGGCGTTTTGGCTGCCGTTGGAGGTCAGCAGGTGGTCGGCCGTGGTGGAGTAGCCGGCTTTTTGGATGTATTTTGCGGCGGCCTCCCTCTGCCAGAGCGTTGCGGTCATGCTGCCGTAGCCGAACAGGCGCTCCACGTCGCTCTCCGAGGCCACCTCGCGCAGCATTTGGGCCACCTCGCGGTAGGAGGCGTCGTCGGGCAGCAGCGAGCCCAGCTCGATGAGGGAGGGCTTGTCGGGATGGGGCAGCAGGCTGAGGCTGGCCAGGGCGTCGTAGGCCACGAAGGTGCCACTGCCCACGGTTGCGCTGAGCAGCCCTTTTTGGGTACACAGGCGAAAGGCGCGCGAGACGGTGGAGAGATTGACGTCGAGGAAATCCGCCAGCTCGCGCTGGGGCGGCAGACGGGTTCCCGGCAGCAGCGCGCCGCTTTTGATGTCGGCCTCAAGCTGCGCGGCGAGCTCGAGCGAAAGCGGCCCCGTGCGCTGCAGCACGGGGCGCCAGCTCATGGGGTAGTCGTCAAAGGAATTGACAGGCATGGCAGGAGCTCCTTTGAAAAAATGATGGAGAGGGCGCGGCCGGCGCGGCGCCTTTTGCGGCGGAAAAAGAGGAGAAAAAGGCCTGGATTCCCCGTAAAAGAGGGTGGCAGGATGTGTGAGAAAAGGGTCACAGGGGCGCGCCCGTGTCTTCCTGCTTGGGGGCCTCGGCGCGGCGGCGCTGCACACAGCGCTCCAGCCCTTCGGCCACGGCGGCGCCGCCCAGGATGAGCAGGGCACCGACAAGCTGTGCCGCAGTCAGTCGTTCCTTGAGAAACAGGGCCGAGAAGAAGAGTGCCGAAAGGGGGTCAAGGTAGCCGCAGATGGAGACCGACTGAGCCGGCAGCACCTGAATGGAGGAAAAATAGAGGTAGCAGGCAAGGCCGGTGTTGACAATGCCCAGCACCGCCACGGCAGGCAGGTCGGCGGCGGGGATGGTGCGGGGCAAATCGCCCGAAAAGAGCAGCAGCCCGCCGATGGTGACAAAGGCGAAGACAAGTTGCCACAGGGTATTTTCCAGACCCGAAACCCCTTGCGCCTTTTTGTTAAACACCACCATCAGGGCGTAGAGCACGGCCGACAGCACGGCGCACAGCAGCCCGGCCGACAGGCCGTCCTGCTGCAGGTTGACGCCGCCCACCAGCGTCATGCCGGCCAGCGCCAGCACGATGCCCAGCACCTTAAAGAGGGTCAGGCGTTCGTGGAAGACAAGCGGCGAGGCCAGCAGCACCAGCGCGGGGCCGCAGTAGTAAATGAGGGTGGCCACGCTGACGCCCACCAGCCGGTAGGCCTCAAACAGGCACATCCAGCTCGTGCCCATGCAGACGCCGGAGCCCAGCAGGAAGAGCAGGCAGCGCCTGTCCGACAATGCGCGCAGCCGCCCCTTGGACAGGAAAAAGACAAGCCCCAAAAACAGGCCGCCGATGAGGGTGCGCATGAAGACAATCTGACGGCTGCTCAGGGAGATATGATTTGCCACGATGCCGTTTGTCCCGAAAATGAGAAGCGACAAAAGATATTTGAGATAGGCCCGGGCCATGGAGAAATGCTCCTTTCCCGCCCCAAAGGGGCTTTCTTGGAACCCCTGGCCCGGCGCAAAGGCCCCGGATGCAGGGGAGATGCGGTGCGGCGGCCCCTTTTCTGCGGCCGACGCACCGGCTTTTCTTATCATACAACCAAACGTCACGGCCTTCAAGGGATGTTTTTGCATGGGGGAGGGAAAACGCCGGGCCGCAGAAGAGGGTCAAAAGAAGGCACCGTCCCGGCCGAAAGCGGCCGGGACGGTGCCGGATTTTAGCGGGGGAACTGCCCTTTGAGGAGGCTGCGCGGGTCAGGGCTCGACGCTGGTCTCCACCCAGGCGCCGCCCGAATAGGTATAGGCCTTGCCGGGCTGCAGGGCGTCAAAGGGAGCGACCGCGTCGATGACGGCGTCGGGGCCGATGACGAGGGTGGCAGAGCCCGAGCGCGAGAGCTCCCCGCGCACGGTGAGCTTCTCGGTCACGGTGACGGTGCCGCAAAGGTAGAGGGACTTGCCCTCATCCACCCGAATTTCGGGGACTTCCAGGTTGCGGTTGTAGTCGGTGCCGCTTTTGCGGTCCATGGTGATGGAATCGAAACCCATTTCCAGCGCCTGCGCATATTGCTCGGCCGTCAGGATGTGGGCGTTGGTGTGGGAGATGGGCTTGTTGCTGTAGTTGGCATATTCAATGTCGATGTCGGTATCGTAGATTCCCAGGGAATCTGCGCCCGACACGCGGCCCAAAACGCGCAGGTAGAGGCCGGGATTGGCGACATCGTCTGCCGTCAGGGAATAGCCGGAAAAGTCGATGACCGTCCCCTCGGGCACGTCGATGGTATCCATGGTTTCAAGGGTGAGGGCTTTTGCAAGGCCCTCTGCCGTGCAGGCGTTGACCCCCGCCGGCACCCATTCGCCGTTGTGCCACACCCAGTACCAGGTTTCAAAGCCCTCGTCCTGGGGCAGGCCGGTCACGTTGCCGTTGACGGTGCCGTCCAGCTGATACAGGTCGGTGTTGTCGCAGTAGATGTGGGTGTTGTCTGCGCCGACGAGGGTGCCGTTAATCAGCAGGCTGCCTGCGGAGGACAGATTGTTGTTATGGCCGAAAATGGCAAAGAGCTTGGAGGATTCGCCCAGGGTGAGCGTGGCCCCCTCCTGCACGGTTACGGATCCTCGTACGGATCCTCGGCTTCCATAAATTTCCATTTCCAGCCTGTCGGGCAGGACGAGGTTCTCGGCGATGACAATTTCACCGTCCACACTGAGTTCGGCCGCGTCGAGCTGCACGGCGGTTTCAAGGTCTTCAAAGCTGTCGATACTCAGCCTCGGGCGGAAGTGATCCTCATCCCAGTAGAAGGAGAAGGAGCTTCCCGGAGAGATAAGAGCGGGGTCGGTGGTGGAAAAGGCGCCGTTGAGCTCGCCGGTGCCGTCAAAGGTGCTGCGGTCTTCTCCAAAGGAAGAGGAATAGTTTGCGATGGTCAGGCCGGCCTCATAGTGATTTCCGCTGATGCTGGCCATGGGGGTGGTGAGGCCCACGGCCGAAATCTCGCCGTTGACGGTCAGCGTTCCGCCGTCCACCTCAAGGGTGGTGCGGTAGATGACAAGCTCCACGCCCTCGGGGATCACAACGCTCTGGCCTTTTCCGATGGTGACATTGCCGTCGACCGAAATCACGGTCTTTCCGTCTTCAATGGCCTGGTTGATTTCCTCCACACTGTAGACGGGGTTGACGGGGTCGGGGAAGTCGGGCTGCCTGGAAAATTCAACGATGATGCGGATGTCGCAGTCGGGCATGGTGAGCTGTCCCTGCTGCGTCTGGGAGTCGTATTCGCAGGGGAGGGTGTTGTTGTTGGCGTCGACGGCATAGGCGTTTTTGAAATAGGCGTTTTGGTTGGGCCAGGCGTAGAAGATGACGGTTTCGCCCGCCATGAGAGAGTTGTTTTCCAGGCTGACGCTGCCGTTGCCGTTTGATTCGATGGTGACCCGGTGCCTCTCGCCGGAAGTGCCGGGCTGATCCGAGCCGCCGGGCTGGTCGGAGCCGCCAGACGAAACCTGTTCAAAGGAGACCTTCACCGTGACGCCGCAGGCCGGCATGGGGAAGGTGTAGGTTGTGGCGTCGACCTCGGTCAGAGACACCTCAACGTCGGAATCGGGATAGAGGTCGAGGTGCCCGATGCGGTAGTTGTTTTTCGGGGTCACAGTGAGGGTGACAGTCTCATTTTCGGCTGCCGACAGCTTGTCGGAGGTGAGGGTGCCGTTGTCACCCTGCTCCAGCGTGACGCCAAAGAGGGGGGCCTCCTCCGACTGGAGCTGGAAGACGGCCTGCACCGTCACGTCGCCCGAGGGCATGGAAAAGGTATAGGTGCCCTCTTCCTGCGCCGGCTGGATTGTCAGGGCGGTGCCGTCCTCTTTAACGGCGGACAGGCTGCGCAGGACATAGCCCTCTTCGGGAGTGGCGGTGAGGATGACGGTGGTGCCGCGCGAGGCCTTCTCCTTGTCGGCCGTCACGCTGCCGCCCTCGGCAGTGCCCACCGTGATGTCATAGCGGCGCGGCGAGCTGCCGCCGGGACTGCCGCCCGAGCTGCCACCGGAGCTGCCGCCCGAGCTTGTGCCGGTGTTGCCCGTGATGACAACGCTGGTCGTGCCGTCGCCGGTGGGAGAGGGCACAACGGCGCCGCTCTCGACATTGATCTCGCCGTTTTTGCCGTCAATTGTCAGCGAGCTGACCTTTCCGTCCTGCTCCACCGTGAAGACGACGTCGTCTCCCGCGACTTCGACCGATTTGATTTGGGAGCCTTTCGTCAGCACCACGTCAACGTCGGCCTCGCACACCAGCGTCAGCATGGAGTGGTTGCCCGAGAGGATGGCGCGGCTGCCGGGCTCGACGACACAGCTTTCAATGCGGCTGAGCAGCGCCTGCTCCGACCAGTCGGGATTGCCGCCCACCTTCAGATGGACGGGCTGTCCAAAGGTCTTGTTGAGCACGACGGTCTTGATGCTGCAGTTGCCGTAAATGGTGATGGAGTTTTGCCCGCCGCCGTAAACCAGCAGCCGGCCGGTCACGGTCACGCCGTCCAGCGTGACGTCGCCGTCGCCCACGCCCTGCGCAACAATGAGGTCGCCCGAGACGGTGGTGTCCTTGAGGGTGACATCGTCGCTGCGCAGAATCAGGGTGTTGTCATAGGTCCGGTCCTGCACACCGGCATCGAGGATGTCGGCCGTCAGGTTGTCGATGACCTGCATGGCCTCGGCGCGGGTGTAGGGCGCCTGCGGGTCAAAGAGGCCGGTGTCGCGTCCCGAGAGGGCGCCCATTTCCTGCAGGGCATGGACATAGGGCTTGTAGTCGGCGCCGATGGCGTCGTCGTCGGGGAAGGCGGTGTCGCCCTCCAGGGGCTGCACGCCGTAGGCGATGGCAATGCAGCGCACGGCCTGCTCGCGGGTCACGCCCACGCCGGCGTCAAAGCTGTCGGCCGGGTCAATGACGCCGGCCGACATGGCCTGCTCCACCACGGCGTCGGCCCAGGCCGGCGAAACCTCGCAGGCGTGCCGCTCCTGATACCCAAAAGTTCTGGAAAGCACGGCGGCCAGCTCGGCAAGCGTCAGCCCTCTCGAGGGGGCAAAGGTGCCGTCGCCGTCGCCCTGCAGCACGCCGTAGGCGGCCGAAGACCACTTTTCAATGACCGGATAGGCCCAGTGGTCGGGGGAAACGTCGAGAAAGGTCTGTTCCTGGGCCAGCGCAGCCGGCATGGTGCCGGCCAGCAGTGCCAGGGACAGCACAATCGCGAGAAGTTTCTTTTGTCTCATGACTGCATACGCTCCTTTTTCAATGTGACTTGGATTGCGGCCAAAGCCCGGGCAATCAGTCTGTTGTCCCTATTATAATCCCGGCAAAAGAGCCTTTGCAAGCAAAAGAGGACAACTCGTGTCTTTTTCAAGTCTTTGCCTGAAGGGGGATATCCTGTAGACAGCGGGCGGGGCAGCATTTGGCGGGGCCTTGAATCGAAAAAGGATTTCAGGGCAAAGCCCCTGCCGTCCGGTGTGTTTGCCGGACGGCAGGGGCTGTCGTTTTTCAAATTGGTTTTGCCGCCTGGATTCAGGAAGGCTGGCTTTGCAGGGGCTCGGGCGAAGCGCCGGCGGGGTCGGTCGGGATGAGGCTGACGGTGTTTTGCACATAGGCCAGATATGCCGTCTGCACCACCTGCCCGTCGGCGCAGCGCCGCTTGGTGACGACCAGGCGGCCGTCCTGCAGCGAAAGGCTGTAGTCGTGCTGCATGGGGTCCTGCAGGGCGTAGCTTGCGCCGTTTGCGTAGTCATACACCATGACGCAGGTGTTTGCGACGCCCGAGCTGATGCTCAGCGTGGAGCACAGCTCGGGCAGGCCGTCGCCCGTCAGGTCGGTGAAAAAGACGTTCCAGATGGGCATGCCGGTGTAGAGCGGGAGAATCCCGGTGTCGGTCACGGCCTCCACCTTTTCGGGCGACCAGCGAAAGGTCACGCCGGGAAAGGCGTCAAGGTTGATTTCGCGGCGGCCATCCCACGGCAGTGCCTGACCGTCCGGATAGTCGAACCAGACAAGGGGGGTGCTTTGTGTCAAAAGAGGCTCCAGCAAAAAGACCTCCCGGATGACCGAATCGTCGGAATCGGGGTCGTCTGCCTCGGCGACGTCGTAAAGGCCCGAGGCGAGATAGAGCGAGCCGTCCTGCTGCTGCAGCAGATAGTAAAATTCCGACTGGTAGGCCTCGGGGGAGAGCAGCACCCGCCAGGCCCTGGCGTTGCGGCGGCGCAGGGCGGCGGCCGAGCTGCCCTCAAAGCCGTCGTCGGCATAAAAATAGGCGTCAAAGTTGTCTTTTGTCAGCGTGACTTCTTCGAGGGCTCCTGCGTCAAGCCAGTTGCCGGAGGCGGTATCCTGCAAAATCAGCAGGTGCCGCTCCTGGCTCAGGCGGCAGTGCAGCAGCTCCTGCGCCCCGGCATCGGAGGGGCTGCCTGTACCCGAATAGACTGTGGCGCCTGCCATGTAGTCCGCGCCAAAGGGGGAGGGGGGCTGCGCCTGCGTGGGGGAAGTCAAAAAGCACAGCGCCGTCAGAACGCAGACCAGCCCCGCCGCAGCCGCCGAAAGGCGGGAGGGCTTTTTGTAGCGCGCAATGCAGCGCACCCGCTCCTTCACCCCCGCCTCGCCAAAGGCCAGGGGACAGGCCGAAAGCCTCGGCCTGCCGACGCTGCAGGCCACAAGGGCCTGCGAGTAGTCGGCCCGCTGCGCATCGTCCAGCTCCCGGATGACGCGCTGGTCACAGGCCAGCTCGATGTCGCGGCACAGCAGGCCGTAGGCCAGCCACACCAGGGGGTTAAACCAGTGAATTGCCAGCACGGCAAAGCCCAGCAGCTTCCACCAGGGGTCCCCGTATGCAAGGTGCGACCGCTCGTGGGCGACGACATAGGCCAGCTCCTGCCGGCTTAAATGAAAGGGCAGATAGATTTTCGGGCGGAAAAGGCCGAAGACAAAGGGGGAAAGCACCCTTTCGCTTTGAAAAATGTTGTCCCGATACCGCACGGCGGCCGAGAGCTCCCTGCGCAGCCGCCGCCAGCTCAGCAGGGCATGCAGCGCCAAAACAGCCGTGCCGGCGGCCCAGACGGCACTCAGAACCGGAACCACCCTGTCGGCGACGGTGGGGGGCGCGCCCCGGCCACTGCCGCCGGTCACGGCGTAGCGGCCGCCCTCCGGCGTTGTGACCACCTCCGCCCCCGAGGCCACTGCGGCGTCAAAGGCCTCCAAATTGTCGTGATAGATTTGGATGTCTCCGGCATAGCCGTCCGTCCACTGCGACACAAGACGTCCCTCTTCAACCGAAGAGGGAATCAGCGAGAGCGGGCTGGCGGGGAAAACGGGGCACAGCAGTCTTGCGGCAACCATGCCCCACAGCAGCAGGCCGGCCCATCGGGGCGCCCTTCCCAGGAAAAGCCGCAGCACCAGCACCAGTGCAATGAGCCAGCTTGCCGAAAGGCTCATGCTGAGCACCGTCAAAAACTGCTTGCTCATCGCGCACCGCCTTTTCGGATACGGTCAATCATGTGCTGCACCTCGTTAAGCTCGGCCTCAGACAAATCCTGACGCTTGGCAAAGGCGGCCACAAAGGCGGGCAGCGAGCCGCCAAACTTCTTTTCCACCAGCTCGTCGATTTCGGAGGCCTGAACCTGGTCTTTGGAGACAAGGGAGGTGACAACGGCGTTCTCGTTTTTCAAGACGCCGCGCTGCCCCAGCCGCTTGATGACGGTGTAGGTCGTGGTTCGCTTCCAGCCCAGCCGCTCCTGACACAGCCGGACAAGCTCCGGCGCCGAAACGGGCTCGTTTTCCCACAAAATCAGGCAAAACCGGTATTCGCTTTCGTGGATTTTCGGAATGTCCATGCAAAGAGTCCCCCCTCTTGTCTACCGTATTAGACACTGCGGATAGTCTACACCGTTAGACAGAGAAAGTCAAGAGGAAATCTCTGGAAAGGGGGACTTTTTGGGGAAAGGGGCCTTTGCCGCCGTGTTTGGACAGGCAAAGCGCGCCCTCCCCGCCTGCTGCAGGGAGGGCGCGCATGGAGAAAAGGGGGGGATGCGGGGGAAAAGCGGCACGTTCCGTCAGGAAAGGGAGGGCTCCGACGCATCGTAAATCACGCTGCCGTCCTTATCAAAAATCAGGATGGGATTTTCATAGAAATCCAGTTCTATTTCCTTCATGCGGACATCGTCGCGCTCGCCCTCGAGGGTGACGGCCATGCAGCCGCTAAAGCCGGTAGAGCACCGGTAGCGAAATCCGTTTTGGTCAACGACGTCCACAAAGAGCTCAAGCAGGCTGCCTCTGGGAATGAGATACAGCTTGTCGAGACAGTAGAGAAAGTTGGCGTGGCCCTGGTAGTCGGGGCTGGCGGAGACGGTGGAGACCGGCTCGGGGATGGCAAAACTTTGCTTGGAGAGGGCTTCTGCATAGGCCTTTTGGCCCTCCTCGGTCAGGTCAACCGGAATGCGGCCGATTTCCTGGCCGTCCAGAACCTCCACCAGCTCCACCGACCGGACCTGAAACGCTCCCTTTTTCTCGATATCAATGACCACCATGGGTGCGGGAGTCCAGTCATACCCTTTTTCCCCCTGGCGCCCTGTGGAGGTGCCCTGAATGGAGACCTGCGGGCAAAGCAGAGCTTCGGATTTGGGGTCGAGAAACCAGTCGAGCCGCTGGGTGCGCAGGGAGCCGTTGTCGGCCAGCCTGACCTGCCAGTCGCCGGCAGGCTCAAAGAGAGGGAGACTCAGCGTGGCGGTGTAGCGGTTGTCGGCATAGCTCATGGGATATTCCTGCCCGCCGCACACCATGACGGCCTGCGTCACCCCGGGGGTGTAGGCCTTGGGGACGATGGTGCAGACGACCTCCGTCGTCTTGGCCTCAACGTCGATATCGCCGTAGGCCCAGTTGCTGACCGAAAAGAGGTTGTTCTGCTCCTCCAGCATGGCGTCGACGTTGTCGTAAATGGCATCGATGCTGTTGTTCAGAGCCCGGATTTGGTTGTTTAAGTCCGATTGCAGGCGGGAAATTTCCTGCTTGAGGGAGGCTGTTTTGAACAGGCCAAACACCGCCAGCACACAGGCCGCGCCGACCGCCAGGCGAGAAAGATTCTTTTTCATAAAAAAACCGTCCTTGTTATTTCAAAATAGACATGGGGGATGTTGTGCGATTTTTAGAAGAGGGGGCTGTTGGGCGGGTCTGCGGCAAAGGCTTCTGCTGCGGCAATGAGCTGTAGGACGTCCTCGTCTGCCCGGTCGCGGCCGTAGGCATCGAGAAAACGGCTGCAGTAGCGGTTTGTTTTCAGGTTAAACCAGAGCGACCACACGCCCCAGAAAAGGTCAATGTGCCTGTCTCCCACGCCCCCGCAGCCAAGATCCACGAAGCCGGAAAGCGCCCAGTTGTCCAAAATGACGTTGGGAAGGCAGTAGTCTCCGTGCAGCAAAACCCGGCTTTGCAGGGCGGCTGCCCCCTGCGCCAGCAGGGCTTTGGCCTGAGGCGCCGAGAGACGGGCAAAGCTGTCGGGAAGGGGAAAGGGGCAAAACTTTCCCGCATGGGCGTTGGCCTGCGCGGCCGCAAGGTAGTCTGCCGTTCTGTCTGCAACGGGACAGCCTGTGACGTCGGCCTCGTGCAGCGCCCGGAGCTCCAGCGCAAGCGTGTCGCACAGGCGTGCCGGATGTTCCAGATACATCGGGTGGGAGGCGTTTTTCCCGGGCAGGGCACAGGTCAAAAGCCAGTCGTGTCTGGCGCGGTAATAGCACACCACTTCGGGGCCAAGCCCCTTGGAGAAGAAATAGCGGGTGAAAAGAGCTTCTTTTTCCAGCAGTCCTTTGCCCGAGTATTTTAAGTAGAGCCCATTGCCTTTGTTGAGAAAGAAAACCCGGGCGCAGGGAGAGCTCGAGCGGTCCTCGATGCGGGCCCCTTCCAGACAGGCCAAAATGTCGGGAGGCGCGCCGTCGGGAAAGCCGGCAGGAAGATAATTCATGAGCAGGCCTCCTTTTGCGGAAAGGAAGTGAAAGCGCCGCGCTTTTTCGGAGCCCGTCGGCCACCGCCGGACGGGCCTGTTGGAAGGCGAAAAGGGGCGCTTCAAAAAGCGGCAGCCGCACGGGTGCGGCCGTCGTGCCAATGGAAGAGCTCACAGGGGAACGCCCTTTCCCCGCTCGCCTTTCTGGCACTATGATATCTGATTTCCAAGAAAGTTGCAAGGCGGATAGGCAAACTTCAATCCACGTCCCCCGCGAGGGGGACGACCGCATGTGTGGATGCAAGAGGAGGTAAGAGAGGAAATTTCAATCCACGTCCCCCGCGAGGGGGACGACCGCTGGTGAAATAGTCGTGATACTTGGCCACAATATTTCAATCCACGTCCCCCGCGAGGGGGACGACCACCTCCGCCATGCCCTCATCCGCTTTGCTCTCTGATTTCAATCCACGTCCCCCGCGAGGGGGACGACCTCAATTTCTGCCTCTTGGCGTACAATTTTATCTGATTTCAATCCACGTCCCCCGCGAGGGGGACGACGTCGGGAAAATAAACAATTACAACGGGATCGACATTTCAATCCACGTCCCCCGCGAGGGGGACGACAGCTGGCCGGCGGTGGAATTAACCTTGCGCGCAATTTCAATCCACGTCCCCCGCGAGGGGGACGACTGTATCTGTACTCCGCCCAGGCTTCCTGGTAGCCATTTCAATCCACGTCCCCCGCGAGGGGGACGACCCGTCCGAATACGTGGGCAGGTCAGCAAGGTTGATTTCAATCCACGTCCCCCGCGAGGGGGACGACCCTTGGCCTTTTCCAACATCTTTCCGACAGATGCAATTTCAATCCACGTCCCCCGCGAGGGGGACGACATGAAGAGAGCGTATTTATTCTCTCATCGGTGCAATTTCAATCCACGTCCCCCGCGAGGGGGACGACAGGTGTATCCGTTTTCTTGGCAGTAAGGGACGA
Source organism: Candidatus Galloscillospira excrementipullorum (assembly GCA_018714125.1). GTDB lineage: Bacteria > Bacillota > Clostridia > Oscillospirales > Feifaniaceae > Galloscillospira > Galloscillospira excrementipullorum. Next base: position 20,734 of record DVNV01000070.1, on the reverse strand, counting down.
CATTTCAATCCACGTCCCCCGCGAGGGGGACGACGAGACGGGCATGGTCTGATGCACTACTTCAAAGGGTCATTTCAATCCACGTCCCCCGCGAGGGGGACGACGCAACAAGCTCCCCGGTGACAATTGCAATCACGCTATTTCAATCCACGTCCCCCGCGGGGGGGACGACGGCTGCCTCGCTGCGTAAATGGCAAGAGGCTCAAATTTCAATCCACGTCCCCCGCGAGGGGGACGACCCATTTCCCGGCGCTGTCCGGGCGGTAGCACCACCTATTTCAATCCACGTCCCCCGCGAGGGGGACGACGCCGGGGCCCAGAGAACCCCAGAACGAACCACACATTTCAATCCACGTCCCCCGCGAGGGGGACGACGTTGGACAACGGGATTGCTCGAATTTTGCCCCATATTTCAATCCACGTCCCCCGCGAGGGGGACGACTTTGAGCATCCGGAGAAATCAGGTCGAAGATTGCGCATTTCAATCCACGTCCCCCGCGAGGGGGACGACCTGCCAGACCTGGACGGGCTGCGTGTACCGGGTTACATTTCAATCCACGTCCCCCGCGAGGGGGACGACTTGCTGTTCGCGCATAACTTCTCAGGCGAAAGATATTTCAATCCACGTCCCCCGCGAGGGGGACGACGCGCACATAACACCGATAATGTAACCGTGCTCAGTATTTCAATCCACGTCCCCCGCGAGGGGGACGACCGAAAGAATGGAAGCAAGTGCGGAAATGGGATTAATTTCAATCCACGTCCCCCGCGAGGGGGACGACAGCAAAACTGCACAGCGCAAGAATACATTATTTGTGAAAGTTGTACAGTTTTGCGTTAAAACAAAGGGAAAATGAATCGTATTCCCAGATGGTAAAAAGAGGTTATACCAGAGAACATTTCTACAAGTCGGTGCGAACCGGCCTGGAAATCCATGGGTACTTGGCGTTCGCACCTAGAGAAGCAGAGGCTCTTCAGGCAAATAAGTTTGCCTGGCACCAAAATGTTCGACCTTGTTCTCATACCGCTTGCCAAGATAATAAAACCGGAGGCTGTCTTTGGTCTCATCCATAATAGATAGAAGTTTTGTCTGGAGCAGCTTGCACTGGGCGCTATCAAGCATACACTCAAAGACAGAGTTCTGCACCCTCTGGCCGTAGTTGACGCACTGCTTGGCAATCTGCCGCAGACGTTTTCGACCAGAGGCATCTTCAGTGTTTATATCATAGGTAATCAATACAAACATAGGCCTCTCACTTCCACAAAAAGGGCGGGTAGCTATCCAGATCTCCTCGCAGGGTGCGGGACAGGAGCAATGCCTGTATATAGGGGACCAGCCCCCACGGGATCTTTTCTTGCAAATAGGGGTGGGTTAACTCCGTTTTTCTCCTGTTCTGCCAATGCTGTAAAAATACTTTCCGTCCAGAATCGCACAGGGATACAGCTCCGGTCCCCCGAAACTCAAAGTCCTCCTGGCTCACCATTCGGTTGTTGATAAGAGTCAGGACAAACCGGTCAGCCAGGCAGGGACGCAGTTCCTCCATCAGATCGAGGGCAAGGGAAGTTCGCCCAGGCCGGTCCCGGTGGAGAAATCCCACATAGGCATCCAACCCAACACTCTCCAGGGCTGAGGCGCAGTCATTGGCCAGAAGGCTGTAGGCAAAGGACAGCAGGGCATTTACCGGATCTGTGGGCGGCCGTCGATTTCTTGATTCAAAGGCGAAAAAAGGTTTCCCACTCAAAATTGACTGATCAAAGACACGGAAATAGGCCGTGGCGCCCGCGCCCTCCAAGCCTCGCAAATGCTCTAAAGAGGTCTCGGCTTCAATTTGAGGCAGCAGCTCCTGCAGTTGGGAAGATGCGTTGCTCAGCGCGTTGTCATCGACTCGCAGTCCATGATCCCGCCGGGTTCGCTCCAGGCTCCACCGGGCATTGTAGACCTTTCCGAAAATCATGTTCCGGGCCAGGCGGCAGCAGGAGTCAGGCTCGTCCGCCGCCCGGTATTGGGCCCGGCGCAGCAGTACATTCCCGGAGCTTTCCCCGGTCACTCTGGCTAGAAAGCGGCCCCGTGGCGTACAGAAGGCAAGGGAGATGTTCCGTTGCGCACAGGCACCCATGAGGGCGGGGGATGCCCCAGCGTAGGAGAAGGAGACAATACTAGATAGGATATGGAGCGGATAGCGGGCCACCGACTGCTGCCCCCGGTTTGCCACCACATTTTCCCCGTCTAGAGATAGATAGATGTCCTCGCTGGTGATAAACAAAGTATTTAGCAGATGTCTCATGGCAGTGTCTCCTCCATCGCCTGCTTCAGGTAATCCGACACGCTGCCCCGCCGGGTGAGTTGGGGGATACAACGCTCTTTCAGGGAACAAGCGTTACAGGATCGGCTAGTCTTCGCTTTTGGCGTGTAGTTTCTTTTGGCATATTGGTGCATCTCTTCGGTAAAGTTTCTGACAGTCTGCCTTAACTCTTCTGTAAATGCCACCACGGTCCGGCGTCGGGGTTCTCCATAGAACAGGGCTCCCTCGGGAATCTCACAGCAGAGCATCTCCTCCAAGCACATGGCCTGGGCGCACAACTGGAGTTCGTCAGCCTGATGGCTTTTTGGCTTGCCCCGCTTATACTCTACGGGGTAAGGCTGCCACAACCCCTCCTCGCCATGAAGAGGGACGCCGTTCGGGACTAGGAGGAACTCCACGACGTCGCACTGGCCAGAGAGCCCCAAGGAGTGGGATACAATAGGCAGGCCCCTAAGAATCAGGGTGCTGCCCCGACGCTCCCGAGCGGCCTCATCGTGGGCACGGTGATGGAGCAGCCTTCCCTCCACGGTGTATAGATTTTCGGCCCACTGCTGCTCCAAATAAATCAAGGCCCACTGTCGACGGCAGAAGGCGAAGTGCTGCAAGCCAGAAAGCTGGAGGAGGTCCTCATCGCAATAGGGAGCCATAAAATCCATCTCCTTGCGTTTCTGATCAAAGTCCCTCCAGGATTTCGGGGTCCAGGCCTTCCAATGGTTCAATGGAGATGTTATAGTCTTTCACGCTGGAAGGGACGTCTACATCGGGCTTCAGAACGGCCTTTACGGACCGCTGAACCTTGGCGGAGGAGTATTGGCCGTCCTTGCAGTTGTGTTCCCACCAAAAGAGTTTCACGACTTCCATGGATCCATCTGGACGGGCAGAGGATGCGTCGTTGACGAAGAGGGTGCGCAGGCACTCCTTCACCACCTGGGCATCCTCCTCGGAAAAGCCCGTTTTCTCTGAAAGCTGGGCGTTGATGGAACCCTTGAGCTCATACAGTCCGAAGCGGACCATATGTTTCATGCCCATCCGGTCGGAGCTCATTCCGGCGTCGTCACCGCTCTTTTTGTCCTTCTTTTCACCGTTGACGCTCTTGGTGATCTGGAGAGACTCCACCTCCACCGGCGAGAGGCTCACCGCCTGGTGGATGGAGACCGGACCACGGACCCCAACGGAGACACCCTTGGTATCCTTGAAGGCAAAGACTTGACCAAAGGTGCGCACATCCAGCCAGGTCTCACAGGCTTTTTTGGCATAGGCGTCCCGGTCCTTTTCCCCATTCATCACAGCGGAGGCCCGTTCGCTGAGGCTGCCAAACCCGTCGTCACATCTGCTGTCAGATTGGACAAAAATCTTGTGGCCCATATCCTGCATCCGGTTGCGGATCTTTCGTTTGATGCATACGTCGGAGATCTCGCCGTAGCCGTTGTAGTCGGTGCGAGGACGGTTGCCGTTGAGCGGGTCGCCGTTGCTGTTGGCCATGGTGACACTAACCAGGGCCACGAAGTCGATTTTATGCTGCAGGATGTTCATGATCAGTTTTCCTCCTTGTTCTCCTCAGACTTCTCTTTCTTTGTATACAGGTCCTTGCGCTGGAGATAGTAACCCATCAGGTAGGTTTCTTTTAGGGGGGCATTCCAGCTCTCTTTCGGTTTAGCATAGATCTTTTCCATGATCTCGCCTATCAGATTTTTGTAGTAGGCGCGGAAGGCCGGCTTTGCCAGGCGTGGAAAATAGGCGCGCTCTAATTGCTTTTCAAGCATGCCCGCCGTATGCAACGGACGTTGGCAGTAGATGGACTGCAGTCGGATGGCATTGGGCTCCCGGGTCTCACCGTTATCGTAGGTGTCCCGTTCCACCTTCTCCAGCACGGCCAGCAGGCGGCCAAACTGAAAGCTGATATCGTCTTTGCTTGGATCAAATTCCATGGCACATTCCTCCTTGTAAACGTCATAGCGGTATTTCCGGATCACGGCACAGGCGGTGGCGAGGATCTCCTCCCGCACCGCAGGGCTGCTGAATCGCTGGGGGTTGGAGGCGCGGTGGGACAGGGCCTTCACAATGTCCAGAGGGATGTGTCCCCGATCCACCCGGCAGGCCACTAGGCGCTGCATCTGCTGGCCCATGATCCGCTCATCCGTCTTCAGCTGCACATGGCCTTTTTCTGAGGTCGGCACCCCGAAGGAGCAGTCCACGATCCGGCGCAGGAGCGGAGACTGGATGGCAGAATTTACTCCAAATTTGTCCCAGCCGAAATACCAGCAGCAGTGCTCGTCCCAGTCACAGAGCCGTTGGAGATAGTCGCTGTTCTGGAGTTCGTTGTAGTAGGTCACCGACAGCCGCCCGGTGGTGGCCGCATCAAAAGCTGCGATCACGACCCCGCTCTGCGAGGGCAGCTGGCTGCGCATCCCGTCCAGGGTGTTCTTCAGTTCCCGGCGGTAGTCGCTGGGAATGGTCTTGACCTGATTCCGGTTTCCAAAGCCAGCGGTGACATGGCAGACCTGGAGCCCCTGGGGGTTCCAGCATAAAAAAGTCCGTCCGCCGAAGATGGCCCGGGCGCCCTGCTCCGCCGCAATCCACCGCAGGGCATTGTGGGCTTTTTGGGAGGCCTCGTAACTGATGGTGGCGGCCTGGCTGTCATCGGTAAACCGTCCCCGGAAGGTAAAGTTGCTGGTATCGTTGGCGGAAATCAGCTTGGCATTACCACTGATGGGGATGATTCCCTTTTGGTGCTGCTTGGCGGCGACGGCATACTGGCCGGTAATCATACAGAGCGCAGTATCCTCCGGCTGCAAACTGGCGTACCAGGCCTGAAATGCCTGAAAGAGGGAGGGCTGCTGCCAGCATCCGTCCTTCGGTGCTCCGATACCGTGGACCCGCCAACGGACCATCAGTTTTTCGTCTTTGGGGATGCCTTTTTCGTCCAGTTCAAGCTGGCAGGCCTGCACCAGGTCGGAGAGGATGGTACCGCCCTGGACGTAGGTCAGGATGGGTCGGAGCATGGGGTGGCCGTGGGATGATTCCGCCCATGCGGTCAACTGCTCAATGTAAAGGCGGTGTTTTTCCTCGTTGTAGGGAGCCAGATAGCAAAGTTGATCACAAAGAGGATGAGCACAGGTCCCACTGGTGCGCCCGGCGGACTCCTCTGTAGCAGGGATGGGGATTTTGGGCTCGCTCTTGTCCACCAGCCGGGCAGAGGAGAAGGTTCCCTCCGGTTCCAAGGTAATTTCCAGGTCAGCCCGGGCTAGGATGTGGGAGACCGGGAGAAGGACCTGGTGTTCCTCGCGCTCTACCCCAACGAAAACGCTGTGGGCCTGGTAGGTTTCCACCGCTTTTTGCAGCAGTCCCATCACATCACCTCCCCGAACTCCGCAAGGCCGGTAAAGTTGTCCAGAGATCGGTCAAAAACCTTCATCTCCATCTTGCGCAGGGGCTTGTGGAGCGGACATTCCTCTGGCCGTGGAAAGGTGACAACGCCCGCTTTCATCACAGGGTACCAAAAATGAGCAGTTATCAGGCCTTTGGTTTCTGGGGAGTAGGCCTCGTCCGGATAGGTGAGGCCGTGGTACATGAGGCCGAAACTCAGTTCCGGGATGGCGTCGTAGGCCCCGGGGCCCTCCCCGAAGGCACAGGGCTCCACATAGCCCTGGCACTCTCTAGTACCCAGAAAGATATCCCGCCGGCCGCCCTTTTCAATCATACGCCGGGCAATGCAGTGATGCTTGTTCTCGTTGCGGTCACCTGCCAGCTCCGGCCGATTGTCATTCCACTCAAAGTGAGCCCGCACTTGGTAGCGGGCGTGCTTGAGGTAGGTATAGTAGGCCAACTCGTTGCCGCCATGATATTTGATGGGCCGAATGCCTTTGACCTCTGTTTGAATGGGCTCCATGACCCGGACTGCATCAATGTACCAGACAATGGTGGGCTTCCAGTATACAGAAGATAAGATGCCCTTCAGCGCCTCATAAGTGGGTACCTGATAAGTACATTTTTCACCCCCCACGCGGGTGATGGGGTCGCTGAACAGAGCATAGTCTCCGGTGACCTGGAATTCCACCAGGTTGCGATGGATGGGGTTTGACATACATTACACCTCCAACAGTTCCAGATTGCCTGACTCCAGGGTCAAGCCGGTTTCTCTATGATAAAATTCAGGGGACAGCACCAAAACACTGCCATCCAGATACGCTATCAGGCCATGCTGCTTTTCCAGCAGCTTTTTCTGATATTGGTAGAGGGAGACAGTATAGGGTTTTGCCTGTTCCAGCAGCTTCTGTTGCCGTTTCCAGTCCTTTTGAACGGCAGATGAGCCCAGCGCCTCGATGATCGCAGCGCCATTCTCATAGGGGACCAGCACATCGGTCGTCTCCTGGTCAAAGACCCGGAATGCACGCCCCGCCTCTTGGAAAGCTTGGCGGAGCCCAAACTCTTCCATGCCAGGCCAGCCGGCGGCATAGGCGTCGTTGACAGAGAGCAGGTCAAAGAGGGTTCGACGATTTTTCAGGGGATAGTCCTGCGCCCCATCTCTCATACCGTGATACAGGTTTCTGTAATAGCAGGCGATGGAAGCGTCTGAGGCCAGATCGCCGTCAAATTGTGCAGGGTTGCGCTGGAAGGCAGAGAGAAGTTGCAATGTGGCGGTCTTGGCGTTTTGGATTTCTGGAAGTACACGCAGGTTCTCATCGCTGCAGGTGATCAAATAGGCCGGTGCCGGTTTGTCGGACTCCCCGTTTCGATTGCAGCGCCCGGCAGTCTGTACCGCATTGTCCATACCGGCAGTCAAGCGGATGACTGCTCCAAAGGAGATGTCCACGCCAGCCTCGATGACCTGGGTAGAAATACACAGAACCTTGGAACCGCCCCGATGATTCTCTTCCAGGGCGGTTGCTATCTGGGAAAGCACCGCTTTTCGGTGTGCCTGACACATGGCAGCAGAGAGATGGAAGCAAACCACATGTTCTAGCGTCATCCGTTCATACAGGAACTGAGCCTGCTTTTTTGTGTTGCACACCACCAGCAGGCTGGCGGCTTGCTCCAGCACATCCTGGACAAAATCGGGGATCTCTTCCAGCCGCCGTGCCCCGGCATCCACGATCCGGGTCCGCCGGAAAGGGGCCCAGAGCTCCGGGTCATAGGGCACCAGGCTTTTCAAATTCCCCTCCATGGGGTGGTCTGCCTCTTCCAGACAAGGCTGAGTGGCGGAACAGAGCACAACCGTTGCGCCGCAGAAGTCGGCGAGAAAATTTATGGCCAGATTGAACAGCGTCAGCATCCGGGGCGGCACCGTCTGAACCTCGTCAATGACCAGAACGCAGTTGCACAGAGCCTGGAAACGGCGAATGCAGGTTGTCCGGCCGTCGAAGAGGGTATTCAGCAGTTGAACAAGGGTGGTGATAATAATGGGAGCATTCCAGTTTTCGGCCAACAGTTCCCTGGGATCCAACTCGTCCGGACCTGCCTCTGGACTCTGCCGGACCACGTTGGAGTGATGTTCCAAAATAAGACTATCGTCCCCGATATAGTCCCGCAGGACCTGGGCGTTCTGGTCAAGGATGCTCAGCAGAGGCGAAGTAAAAATCACCCGGGATTTTTTGTTGGCTGCGGCGTGGGCCAGAGCGAATCGGAGAGAAGCGAGGGTTTTGCCACCGCCAGTTGGGACATTCAAGCGATAAATACCTCCTGGCTGGTTCGTCGCCTCCCGGCACCTGCGGGAGATCTCACGCCGGGCCCGCTGAATGGGGGTGTCGTGGGGGAGCTTGTCCAGTTTTTTCTCCACGCGGGCCATCAACTGGAGCCAGAACTCCTCCTGATGGGTTGGGAAGGCTGGAGGTATGGTGCGGCGTGCATACCGTGCGGTATCATAGCGGTCCCCCTCGATAACAGCAGAGAGCAGCAGGCGGGCCAGAAGACCCAGATGAAAGAAGATTTCCTCGTTGCTGTCGCGTGTGTTGATCCGATCAAAGACGGGTATCAGTTCTTGTTCCGCCTGGTCGAACAGCGCCTCCAACTCATCCATCCCGGCACACTGTTCCAGAAAGGCCGCAGTGGCTTCTTGGTAGGAGTCATCATCCCACTGAAGACGGCGGGAAAAGCCAAGATGGTGTTTTTCATCCACACAGTCGAACAATCCGTGGTGGGCGCCGGCGGCAAAGGCCAGCAGCTCCGCAGTCATATCCCGGTACGGGTCGTCAGCGGTGTGGAAGTGTTCCAGTAAAAAACGAGCTGCGGCATAGGTGTGAATGACAGAGCCACGCTGCGCCGGATGGCCGGCCATGATGGTTTCCATATACAACCGAAAAGCCTCTTGCCCCTTTCCCAAATCGTGGATGAGACCCGCCAGATACCCTGCTTTGGTGAGACGGACAGAGTGTAGCCGTTCCGAGGAAAGCTCGGCCGTATTCCGGCTGTGTTCCGACAGAGTCTGGATTTCCATGGTGGAGCCATCTAGAGCTTGACGGAAGTGCGCTGGATAAAGCATGCTGTTCCCTCCCATATTTGAGACGTGTAAATGCAATGGATGTCCAGTGCGATAAGGCAGAAGTGCCGAGCAAGCCAATTATGGCTTGGCCGGGGATTGAAAAATATATACTTCCACATCTACACTTCCACATCTACCTGTGGCTCGGCCAGCGAGAGTTTTTACGCAAGATGCTCTCCAAACTTTTATCTCTCTTTAGAAGAAATGTGAAAAATAATCTGCGGCTGCGGCACTTTGTTAGGACAGCAAGAGGGAAGAACTGCCCCCTCTTGCTCTTTCCATAGGCACCGGGACAGGCAAGCCCAAAGCCCGAGATTTTACCGCCGCCGTCCCTGCCGCCTGATTTCAAGACATCTCACGTCTCCACGGGCACCGAGGCCTTCCCTAAAAAGGGCGGGATTTTGACCATTTCGACTCTTTTTGTTGTAAAAACAACGGTTTTTCTGCCAGTATTATAGTACAATAAAGAAAAAAGTCAACTAAAAGCAGGGAAAGCAGCCGACGCGGGAAGGAAAGGGGATAGAAAAGTGAAAAGAAAAATGATTAAAATTGACAAGGAAAAGTGTAACGGGTGTGGTGCGTGTGCCGCCGCCTGCCATGAGGGCGCCATTGCCATGACAGGGGGCAAGGCCAGACTCGTGAGAGAGGACTACTGTGACGGGCTGGGTGACTGCCTGCCGGCGTGCCCGACGGGAGCCATTTCCTTTGAGGTGCGCGAGGCGCCCGCCTATGACCGGGCGGCAGTGCTCGCGGCAAAAAAGAAGGCAGAGCCCGATGCGCTTCCCTGCGGGTGTCCCGGCACGCAGGGGAGGGCCATCCGCCGGGAGCAGTGCGCTTGCTGCGACTGCGCCGGAGGGAGGGAGGCCGAGAGCCGCCTTTCGCAGTGGCCGGTGCAAATCAGGCTGGTTGCGGGCAATGCCCCCTATTTTGACGGCGCAAACCTTCTGGTGGCCGCCGACTGCACGGCCTATGCCTTTGGAAATTTTCATGAAAAATTCATCCAAGGGCGTGTGACGCTCATCGGCTGTCCCAAGCTCGACGACGTCGATTACGCAGAAAAGCTGACCGCCATCTTCAGGGAAAACGACATCCGCAGTGTCACGGTGGTGCGCATGGAGGTGCCCTGCTGCGGCGGGATGGAAAAGGCTGTGACAAGGGCGCTGCAGGCAAGCGGCAGGCAGATTCCTGTGCAGGTTGTGACCATATCCGTCAATGGGAAAATCCTGTCGTAACGAAGGGTGTTTAAGAGGCAAAGAAACCGCCCCAAAGCTTTTTAAGGGAGCTTTTGGCAAGAGGCACGGGAGGGGCGGGAAAGGCCCGGACGCTGCTGCCGGAGGCCGCAGCTTTGAAGCGGTGCGGGCCTCTCGCAAAAAGAGCAGGTGCCGGGAAGAATAGAGGCCTTCCCGAAAGAAGTGGCGCACAGGGTGGAGGGGCGCCGGATGGGCGGCCGCATTTCCCTGATAACGGCTCGGAAAACAAGGTAAAAAATTAAGAAAAAGGGGCGGCAGGGAAGCCAAAGCTCCCTGCCGCCCCTTTGGTTTTTGCCGTGTGGGCCGGCATCTTTTTTCTGCGGGGCTTTCCAATTTGGAGACCCCTTTGTCGGATGGGGGAGGGCGACCGTTGCTGTGCCGTTCCGGCCGGCCTTAAAGGGCGCATTACAAGCCGGCGCTGCCGGCAGGCTCCCGGTTTGCGCGGGAAAAATCATCAGGGGCTTTTCGGACCAGGCCGGCAACCGTCTCCACATGAGCGGTTCTGGGGAAGAAGTCAAAGGGGCGGGCCTGCACGAGTTCATAGCCCAGGGTGCGCAGGATGCGCAAATCGCGCGCCAAGGTGGCGGGGTTGCAACTGACATAGACAACGCGGAAAGGCGCCATGTCGGCAATGGTCTGCAGCAGGGAGGGCTCACAGCCCTTGCGCGGTGGGTCGACAATGACCACGTCGGGGCGAAAGCCCTCGGCCGCAAGGGCTGCGGCGGCCTGCGCGGCGTCGGCGCACAGGAAGCGGGCGTTGTCAATGCCGGCGGCGCGGGCGCAGGCGTCGGCGTCGGCCACGGCCTGCGGCACGACTTCAACGCCCACCAGCTCACTGCACAGGTGCGCCATGGACAGGCCGATGGAGCCGATGCCGCAGTACAGGTCAAGCAGCTTTTGCGTGCCGTCAAGCTCCGCAAGCTGCGCGGCCGTGCGGTAGAGCGCCTCACACTGGGCATGGTTGACCTGGTAAAAGGAGGCGGCCGAGATGGAAAAAGGGACGCCCAGGATGCTGTCTTCAATGGTGGGGGCGCCCCACAGCGTCGTATAGGAATCCCCCAGGATGACATTGGTCTGGCGGGTGTTGTGGCAGAGCTGCATACTGGCCAGCCCGGGCAGATGTTCCCGCAGGGAGGAGACCAGCTCCTGCGCATGCGGCAGGAGCTGGCCGTTGATGACCACAACCACCATGACCTGCCCCGTGACGGCGCCCACGCGAACAAAGAGCGTGCGTACCAGGCCTCGGTGGGTGCGCTCGTCGTAGACCGGGATGCCGAAGGCGTCGATGTGGCTGCACAGCAGGCGTGCGGCCACAAAGGCCTCGCGGGGCTGCAGCAGGCAGTCTTCACAGGGGATGACCTGATGGCTGCGGCTGCGGAAAAATCCGGTTACGGCATGTCCGTCCTGCAGGCCCACCGGAAGCTGCACCTTGTTGCGGTAACGCAGCACGGCGGGGGAGGGGACAATGGGCGCCACCGGCTGCGGGCCGGAGAGCTCTTTTTGCAGCGCCATCTCCACCTGCTGCTGCTTTGTGCGGCACTCGGCTTCGTAGGTGATGTGCTGATAAACGCAGCCGCCGCAGCGCCCGAAGACGGGACAAGCAGGCTCGCACCGGTCGGGGGAGGGGGAGAGCAGCCGTTCCAGACGGCCGTAGCCGTAGTGCTTGAGCGCCTTGACCACCCGCACCTCGCACAGGTCGCCCGGCGCCGTGTGCGGCACGAAAAGAACGTAGCCCTGCTCGGTGCGGCCCACGCCGGCCCCGTCGTGCGACAGGCCGGTGATGGACAGCGTGCAGCATTGATTTTTTTCAGGCGCCATGGGAAGCCCCTCCTGCGGATGTTTTTATGATGTCATGCCCCATTATAGCATGCCGGACAAGAGCAAGGCAAATGGGGGAAGAAGGCCGGATGTGTCTGCTTGGCCAAAGGGTATGGCAGGGCCATGGCGGCGGCGCGGGAAAGAGGGGGTTCCGGTTTCACCCCCTCTTTCCCGCGCCGCCGCTCTCCCCGGACAAAAAAGCCCTCTGCGAGGCAGGCGCCCCGCAGAGGGAAAAGAGTCTTTTAAGAGAGAGCCGGCACAAAGCCCAGCGCCCGCGCCGTCATTTCCACGGCGTCACCCCGGGTGAAGGTAAAGCCGTTCCAGTTGACGGGGGCAAAGCCAAGCTCTGCCGCCGTGTCCATGGCGGTTTCCCACTGGAAGTCCACCCCGTCGGTGTAACCCATTGCGCGCAGCAGGAAGGTGGCATAGTCGCGCGCCGAGGTGGTGGAATCCGAGCCAAAGAGGGTTTCGCTCTGGCCGACCGTCAGGCCCTCGCGATAGAGCAGCGCAATGTGCTTTGCCGCCCAGGCGGGCACGTCGGTAAAGGGGGAGGTGCCGTCGCCCGCCAGTGCCTCGTCCTCGCGTCCCAGCACGCGTACGAAGAGCACGGCGGCCTCGGCCCTGGTGGGGGCGCGGTCGAGCTCATAGCCCAAATCGGTGCCGAGAAAGAGCCCTTTTTCATAGAGCAGGTCGGCCATTTCGGTTTGGGTCATCTCTGCGGAGCTTTCGTCCCCAATCAAATAGGAATAATAGTTTTTGCCAAAGGAAAAGAGCTCGTCGCGCGTCACGCCGCCGCCGTCCACCACATGCTCGGGCGCCTCGGTGAAGGGCTTGAGAAGGTAGTCGCTCCCCGCTGCCGAGCCCTGGTCGGGGTCGTCCCAGGTGGCATCGACCAGCAGCCACTCCCCGTCGATATACACGGCGTTGTAAGAGTGGTTCATGGAGGTGGAGGCCAGGAACAGGCAGGGGATGTGCGACAGACGGCACAGCAGCAGCACCGTGCGTGCATACCCGTCGCACATGGCGACCCCGTCCTCAAAGACACCCACGGGGGAGTGGGCGGCAAGGCCGCTCCCGCCGTAGGTGGTGGTCTGAATCACCCAGTCGTGAATGGCCGTGACCTTTTCGGCGTCGGTCATACCGTTGCGGATGATGCGGGCAAGCACCGCCTCGGCCGCCGTCTGCAGTGCGGCGTCGTCCACCGATTCGGGGTAGATGCCGAAATAGGTGACGTAGCGGCTGTCCCCCTCCTGCGACAGCTCGAAATTGCGGGGGACAACGGCCGTAACCAGCGTCAGGATGGTGGAAAGGTCGGCGCTCCAGTTGGCCGCGGCATCCAGCGTCAGGCCGCGTCCCGCGTCGTAGGACTCGATGAGGCCCTCGGCGATGAGGGTCTCATAGCTGCTGGCAGCAGACGCCGGCAGCAGCAGGCAGGACAGAGCAACCGACAGCGCCAAAACAAGGGAAAGGATTTTTTTCATGACCGTCTCCTTCTTTGAATCGGTTGGCCGCGCACGGAAGGGACGGCAGCAACCAGGGGGGCAGGAACCGGAAATTCCGGATAATCCTGGAATATGCTCACATGTGGATATGATACCACAAAATTCCCAAAATCGAAAGGGGGAATTTTTGGCGCAAAGGGGTTTTCCGGGAGAAAAAGCTGCGGTATAATATAAAAAGAACAAACCAGAGGAAAGAGGTGCTCTACCCAGTGAAAGTTCTGTTTGTCGGCAACAGCCATACGTTTTTCAACGATATGCCCTACATGCTCCGGCTGCTCGGTGCCGAGCGCGGCATCGACATTGACGTGGTGCAAAATACGTCGGGAGGAAAGGGGCTTGACTGGCAGGCAAATCAGCTCGATGTCCGCTTTAACGTGCTCTATGGCGGCTATGATTTCATTGTGCTGCAGCACATCGCCCACCCCTTCCCCGGGCAGGACAACCTCATTGAGAGTGCGGCAAAGCTGATGCCCTATGTGCAGCATTCGGACAGCAAGCCCCTGCTCTACCTGCCCTGGAGCGAGAAAAACAATCCCGACGGGCAGGCCGTTATCGTGCAGGCCCACGAGGCGCTGCTGGCCAGATACCCCGGCATGCAGTGGGCGCCCGTCGGCCTGGTGTGGGACAAGGTGCGCCACGGACATCCCGAAATCGAGCTCTACTATCACGATGGGGAACACGCTTCGCCCGTCGGCTCCTACCTGATTGCCTGCACGCTGCTGCGCACCATGACAGGGGCCTCGGTGCTTGGGCTTCCCAGCCGTCTTGACATGGGCAGGCCCACCTTCGCCGGCCTGACGCTGGCGCGCGAGCTGGTGCAGGATTTTAACTGTTCCACGGTGTATGAGCTTGACGAGGCCGCTTGCAAGGTGATTCAGGAGGCGGTGGAAGCCATCGTCAAGGAATAAAACCGGTCAAAGTGCTTTCCGCAGCAGGCCTGCGGGGCAACATGCTTCGGGGAGGGGGCCTTTGCAGCTTTGCTGCAAAGGCCCCCTCCCCGGCTTTGTCTTGGGAAGGCCGTCCGCAGCGCAAAAAAGGGGGGGCTGCGGCGGAGCAAAAAAACAAGGAAGTGCCAAAGCGGGGAGAAGGGAGCGCCAAAGTGCCCCGCCTTTTGCAAAAGAGGGAGGGGGTTACTGGGGCTCCTCCTCCAAAACGGCAGGTGTGCCTTTCTTGCCGCCGTCGCGCAGCAGCACAACCTCCTCTTTGGGGAAGTCGACCACGGTGTCCTCATCGATGAGCCGCACGGTGAGAATGCCGCGCAGCAGGTTGACTGCCGTGACATAGCCCCGGCCCTGTTTGGTGTCGACCAGGGCACCCTGGCGCGGCGTGGTGGAGAGCAGCGACTCATAGGCCTCCTGCTCGTATTTGAGGCAGCACATCAGGCGGCCGCAGGTGCCGGAAATCTTGGTGGGGTTGAGCGAGAGCCCCTGCTCCTTGGCCATTTTAATGGAGACGGGGCGAAACTCGTCCATGTAGGAGGAGCAGCAAAAGGGCCGTCCGCAGATGCCAAGGCCGCCCAGCATCTTGGCCTCGTCGCGCACCCCGATTTGACGCAGCTCAATGCGGGTGCGAAACACCGAGGCGAGGTCCTTGACCAGGTCGCGGAAGTCCACCCTGCCGTCGGCCGTAAAGTAAAAGAGAATTTTGCTGCGCTCGAAGGTGTATTCCACGTCGACCAGCTTCATCTCGAGCTTATGGGCGGCGATTTTCTCGAGGCAGATGGAAAAGGCGGATTTTTCCCGCTCCCTGTTTTCGGCCACGATTTTTTCGTCCTTTTCGGTGGCCGCCCGGACGACTTTTTTCAAAGGGGAGACGACCTCGCTGTCCTCCACCTCGGTGTTGGCCAGCAGGACCTCTCCGTATTCGAGCCCTCTGGTGGTCTCGACGATGACATGATCGCCCACGGCGAAGGCGGCCTCGCCGGGGTCGAAATAATAGACTTTTCCAACGTCCTTGAATCGAACTCCGCAAACGGTTGTCAATGTAGTACCTCCCAACATTCAATGAGCATGGCCGCGCCGAGGATGGAAAGCGACGCGTTTTTCTGGGCGCGGTCTCTGCAGGCCAGCGCAATGGGCGGCAGGGCGGCGGCCAGCGCGGCGGGCATGCGGGCAGCAAGCGGTGAGGGCGAAGGCCCCGCCTTTTCACACAGCAGGCGATGGCACACAAGGCACAGCGCGTCGCAGTGGGCCACAAAGTCCTCGCGGCGGGCGCAAAGGGCGGGCTGCAGCTTCATCAGGCCGTAGTAGTCGTGCTCGCACAGGCGCTCGACCAGCTCCTGCGCCAGTGCCTCCTTTGGGGCGCAGGCCTCCTGCTCCAGACGAAACAGCGAAACGCGCGACAGCACGGTGGGCAGCAGCGCGCCCGGCTGGGCCGCCGTGAGCAAAAGGGTGACGCCGGGCGGCGGCTCTTCCAGCAGCTTGAGCAGCGCGTTTTGCGCCTGCACCGTCATGAGGTCGGCGCTCTCGATGACAAAGACCCGGCCAAGGCGCCCCAGGGAAGAGAGCATGGCGGCATCGCGCAGGGCACGAATCTGATCGACCTTGACAAAGGCGCCGTCGGGCGAGGTCACCGAGAGGTCGGGGTTGGAGCCTGCGTCAAAGCTGGTGCAGACGCGGCAGACGCCGCAGGGGCTTGCTCCCTGCGGATTGGCGCACAGCAGGCGCTTTGCAATAAAAAGGGCCGTGTCGTGCAGCGCCTGCGGCTGCGCGCCCTGCAGCAGTACGGCGTGGGGCAGCCTGCCCGCCTCCAGCAGACGGCCCAGCGCCTCGGGCAGCGTCATTGCCCGGCCTCCTTTTTGGGCTCGTCGATGTAGCGGCGCGGCACCGCACTGTCGACAAACAGGGGATTGATGTCAAACACCGCGATGTCGCCCACCGCGACCTGCGGCAAATCGGTGACGTCGACAATGGTGTTGGTCATGCCGATGCGGCCGATGGTGGGCACCGAGCGGCCACGGATGGTGCAGCGCAGCGCCTGGTTGCCAAACAGGCCCTTGACGCCGTGCCACAGGTATCGGATGCGGTCGATGGGGCGAAAGGCGTCTTTGCCGCGCGTGTGCCCCAGCCCGTCGGCCACGCCGGCCGTCAGGATGGCGGTGCGGGTGGGCCGGCTCGTGTGATAGACATTGGTGTAGCCCACGTTGTGCCCGCGCGGCAGCTCGTGCAGCTCGGCGACCTCACACTCAAAGCTGCCGATGCGGGTGAGCGGCACGGGGGAGGGCATGGGAAGCCGCCCCACGAAGGCGCTGCCGATGCGCACGGCGTCCAGCCGGGTTTGGGGGTGCAGCAGCGCGCCGCAGGAATTGGCGATGTGCTGCGTGCCCAGAAACAGTCCTTCCCGCTCGAGGGCCCCCGTCATGCGGGAGAAGAGGGCAAGCTGGTCGGCGGTGGTGGAGGCGTTGGAAAAAGAGCGTGAAAAATGGGAAAACACGCCCTCAATTTCAATGTGGGGCGCGCC
The DNA here is from genome assembly GCA_018714125.1 of Candidatus Galloscillospira excrementipullorum. Taxonomy (GTDB): domain Bacteria; phylum Bacillota; class Clostridia; order Oscillospirales; family Feifaniaceae; genus Galloscillospira; species Galloscillospira excrementipullorum. The sequence continues at coordinate 3,924 of DVNV01000070.1, read as the reverse complement.
GCACAGCGCCCTGGCGCACAGCACCTCCTGCCCCGGGAGGAATCCGAAGCGGCCAAAGCCGGTGTCGAGCTTGATGTGGGCGCGCACCGGGCGCCCGGCACGCGCGGCGGCCTCTTCCAGCAGCTCAACGGCCGACACCGAGCCCAGCGAAGCGATGAGGTCAAGCTCCAGGATGCGCTGCACCTCTGCGGGCAGCGAGGTGGAGGAAAGCATGAGGATGTCGCAGGAAATGCCCGCCTGCCGCAGCGCGGCGGCATCGTCGATGCTGGCAACGGCCAGCGTCTCGATGCCCTCCTCCAGCAGTGTCTGGGCAAAGGGGACAAGTCCCATGCCAAAGCCGTTGCCCTTGCAGACACCGTAAATGGGGACGTCCCCCATGGCGGCCGTCAGCGTGCGCACGTTTTGGCGCAGCGCGCCAAGGTCGACAACCAGATTGCGCATGGCCGATGCCCCTCCTTTCCGTCAGGCCCGGGCGCCGCGGTTCTTGAAGCGGTAGGCGGCGCTCATGGTCTTGTTGTAAACTTTGCGCAGCAGCTCGATGCTCCTGCTCACTCCCGGCTTCAGGCACAGCTCAAATTCCCCGCAGAATTCGGTGAATTCCCCGCCAAAGCCCTTTTTGAAGCGGTAGAGTCCGTAAAGCGGGTTGTCGGGAGACAAATCGCCCGAAACACCGCGAAAGTCATACAGGGTGCAGCCCTCGGCCAGCGCCCAGCGCATCATCTCCCACTGCAGCAGGTAGTTGGGCATGACGTTGCGGTAGGAGTTGGAGGAGGCACCGTAGAGGTACCAGACCTTGTCTCCGTAGTGGATGGCCAGCGTGCCGGCTATGGGCTTGTCTTCATAAAAGGCCATATACAGCCGCAGGTGCTCGCCCATGCTGTCCATCATGCGGCGGAAGTAGGAGAGGGGGCGCGTGACAAAATTGTCGCGCATGCCGGTTTCCACCATGATGCGGTAAAAATCTTCCAGCATTTCGGGCCCGCAGATACGCACCGTCACCCCCTTGCGCACGGCAAGGCGGATGTTGTAGCGCCACTTGCTTTCAAAGCTGTTGAGCAGCTCCTCTTCGGTTTTGCCCTTCACCGGCAGGCGGAAGACGTAGCGCGGCTGGATGCCCTCAAAATTCTTTCCCTCGGCATGCAGCACAAAGCCAAGCTTTTTCATGATGTCGCAAAAGCGCACATCGTCGCTCTTGATGTCGGGGTCGAGCTTAAAGGTAAAGCCGCGCCGCTCCTTGGCCAGCCGGCGCGCCCCCTGCATGAGCGACGCCAGCGTCACCTCGTCGTGCGAGTCGCACACCGGGCCGCGCGGGGAATAGAGCATGGTGTAGGGCATGCCGGGCATGCGGCGGATGAGAATGGCCATGCTGCCGACGATGGCCCCGTCCTCCCCGCGCACCAGCACGACCTGCCAGTCCCACTCGTTTTTCACGCCCGCCCAAATGACGCTCTGGCAGAAATGCCCCTTGGGATGGGACATGTTGAAGGCTTCGTATTCCCGCAGCGCCTCGGGGTTGTCCTTGTTCAAAAATTCAATCATGGGAGATGTCTCTCTTTCTCAAAAGGGTTGTGCCGGCAAAAGCCCCCACTGCCGCGTGAGGGAGAAAAAGACGGTCGGGCAAAGCCGGAGTCTCCGACGTCTTAAAAATTTCTTACAAGTTATCATACCACATCTTCCGCCGTCCATTCAAGACGTTTGAAGGCCGAAAGCGCCCGGCCCTGTGCACTCCGGGAGGACATTTCCCCCTTTTGGCGCCGGCGCGGGAGCCCACCCGGCAGGCCTTGCGGCAAAAGACGGCGCCGCATGTCGCGGCAGGCTCCACACACAATGTTCACGCAATATCGGTTGACAATCCCGCGCTGCGATTTTAGAATAAAGACTGGCCCTTTTGGCAATTTTCAGCAAAGGGTGCGGCGGTGCGGGACAATTCGCGCCAAATCCGCCCCCTTCGCACAGACGAAAACGGCAGAAAAAAAGGAGGTGCTGCATATGGCGTCAAAGAAAATGGAAGGGTTTTTGAAAACCATCCGGCATCCCAAGACAAAAGCACAGATGGCGCTGTCGGCCTTTTTGCTGATTTTATTTGCGGCGCTGGTCATTTTGATTACGGCGCTTTTCCGACATCCCGAGGTCCTCTCGGACGACCCCGGCGACCAGTCGGCACTGGTTATGGAGAGCGGGCAGGCGCAACTGCTCGACAGCTTTACCAAGGCACCCATGCTGCCCGAAACGGTGTCCAGCATCCGGCTTGACGGCATTTTTATTCAGCAGACGGGAGACAGCTACGCCACCTTCTCGGTGGACGGCGTGACGGCCACCATGGTGGAGGACGACTATGTGGGAGGCTATCAGATTTACGATATCACCTCGGAAGGAGTCACGCTGCGCAAGGACGGCGAGAAGATTACGCTGACCATGACCGAAAACAAGCTGGACATCACAGACGAGGAGGAGTGACGGCATGAGAGCAAAATGGATTGCGGCGCTGCTGGCACTCGGGCTGCTGACAGGCCTTTTCTGTATGGTGGCAGCGGCCGACGAGCAGGCCGAAGAGGAGCAGGCCGAGCAGGCCGAACAGACGGAGGAGCAGACCACGGGGGCTTTTGCCGAATACCCCACGCTGGCGCCGCCAACCGATGCGACGCTGGTGCAGAGAAACCCCTACACCCCGACGGAAGACGAGCGCAGCTGGAGCACGGAGGAGCTGCTGGGTTCCACCACCTACCGTTCCGAGGCCGTCATCAAGCTGATGCCCGAAGTGGATGAATTTATCTCCCTGGACTATAAGAATGTGGACATCCGCGAGCTCATTGCCCGCATCGGCAAGGTGGACGGCCGGCATGTGCTGTATTTCGGGGAGCCTGTCAAGGTGACGGTGCAGGCCGGCGTGGTGACGCCCATGAAGGCGCTGGAGATGACGTTGGAAGCTGCAGACAGCGACCTGACCTACATGCTCGACGAAGACGTGATTGTGGTGGGGCCGCAGTCGGTGGTGACAAACACCTTCCTTTATACCGAGGTCGGCGTGACAAAGCGGCTCAGCTATCTGACCGTGGAGGATTTGCGCGCCCTGGCCGACGTGCAGGAGATTGAATACGCCTTTATTGAGCCGGTGGAGGGCGGCGTCCACATGTCGGCGACGCCTCACAATCTGGCGCATCTGCTGCTGCTGGTGGAGGCGCTGGATTTGGAGCAGAACTTCATCAATGCCGACACGGCGCCGGAGCTCATTTTGGAGCCCATGGAGCTGCGCTACATCACGGGCCGGCAGTTTCTCACGCTGGCCGAAAAGTTCGGCGTGCGCGCCGGTGTGGTTGACGACGTGCATAACGAAGCCGTGGTCTATCTGACCGGGCCGGAGGACACCATCACGGCGCTCAAGCGCATCGCCGCCGCCTTTGACGTGGAGGGCAATGCCGATTTGTCCGCCAAGGGCTCGACCATCCAGGCGCAGCCTTACCTGCTGTCAAACGTCAGCCCCGAAGAGATGAAGCAGATGCTGGAAAACTGCGGGATTGCCTTTAATGTGCTGGACATGGGCGACGGCCGCAGCACGGTGTATGCGCTGGGCGGCGCTGCGGAAACGGCGCAGGCCGTGGAAATCATGGAGCAGCTCGACGAGGAGGGCGCGCGCCTGCTGGTCATCAGCTCGGGAGAGACCACCAAGGATATGACCTGGCTGCGCGACGTGATTGTGGAGGAAACCGACCTGCGCAAGGCAAACTTCGGCGTGACCTCTGACCTTGGCTACGGCACGTCGTGCTATTATCTCTACTGCATTGCGACACAGGAGGAGCTGGAGCAGGCCATGCCCTATGTGACCATTGCCCAGTAGGAAAAAGAAGGGCGCGCTTAAAAAAAGACGGAGCACTTGCGCATGGGTTTTTTCAAAAAAGACGCGCAAGGGGACTGCCAAAAAACTGG
>DVNV01000069.1 GCA_018714125.1 Candidatus Galloscillospira excrementipullorum | reverse complement strand
CCCTTTTCCTCAGGCTGCAAAGGCTTCTTCGCTCCACGGAAAGGCCCTTTTGAGCAAGCTTTCTTAAGGGGGGCGCAAACGCGGCAGGGAGCAAAAAAAGAAGCCCGGGGAATCTTTTTCCCCGGGCTTTTGCAAAATTTCTGTTTTTGGAAGGCTAAAGAAAACTCAGTTGCTGCCGCCGCTCATCTTGGCGACTTCCTCGGCAAAATCGTCCACTCTCTTCTCCAGGCCCTCGCCCTTCTCGTAGCGGACAAAGCCAATCACTTCAACCTGACCGCCCAGCTCCTTGGCCACGGCGGCGATGTGCTTGGCAACAGACTGGTCGGGGTCCTTGACAAAAGCCTGTTCCAGCAGGCAGTTTTCCTTATAGAACTTGCCGATTCTGCCCATGACCATCTTCTCGGCGATGTTGGCGGGCTTGCCCTCGTTGATGGCCTGCGCCCTGAGGATTTCCTTTTCCTTCTCCAGCACGTCGGCAGGCACCTGCTCTTTGTTCAGGTAGGTGGGGTTGGCCGCGGCAATCTGCATGCAGATATCCTTGGCAAGCTCGGTAAAGCCGGGCTTGTCTGCACAGTCGGTCTTGAAATTGCACATGACGCCGATGCGGCCGCCGCCGTGAATATAGGTCTCAATCACGCCGGTGTACTTCTCAAAGCGGCGAATCTTGATGTTCTCGCCGATGGTGAGAATCTTCTCGCGCAGCATCTCCTCCACGGTGGAGCCCTCGTCATACTTGGCGGCCAGCAGCTCCTCGAGGGTGTTGGCGCCGCTCGTGATAACGGCCATGCCGCAGTTCTTGACAAAATTCTGGAAATCCTCGTTCTTGGAGACAAAGTCGGTCTCCGAGTTGACCTCAATCAAAACGCCGGTGTTGCAGTCCTTGCAGACAACGGCAGCCACAACGCCCTCGGCAGCGATTCTGCCGGCCTTCTTGGCGGCAGCCGCCAGGCCCTTCTCACGCAGGAATTCCACGGCCTTTTCCATATCGCCGTCGGTCTCGGTCAGGGCTTTTTTGCAGTCCATCATTCCGCAGCCGGTCTTCTCTCTCAGGGCCGCCACATCTTTTGCCGTAAATGCCATTTTCGTTCTTCCTCCTATCCAAAGTTCAGTGCATCGTCATGAAAAGAGACAAGCAAAATGCCCGGTGAGCGGGCATTTTGCAAACAGGGTTCCAAAAAACGAAGGGGCTCCATCAGAAGCCGACTTCCTCCTGCTCGGGAAGCGCGTCTTCCTCAAGCTCAAACTGCTCGCCCTGCTTGCCTTCCAGCACGGCGTCGGCCACGATGCCCGAAATGAGCTTGACGGCACGGATGGCGTCGTCATTTCCGGGGATGACGTAGTCAATCTCGTCGGGGTCACAGTTGGTGTCGACAATGGCGACAATCGGGATGCCCAGGTTTCTGGCCTCGGCAATGGCGATTCTCTCCTTGCGGGGATCGACGACAAACAGGGCCGAGGGCAGCTTGCCCATGGCTTTGATGCCGCCGAGGAATTTTTCGAGCTTTTCAATCTCGCCGGTCAGCTTGATGACCTCTTTCTTGGGCAGCACGTCAAAGGTGCCGTCCTCTTCCATCTTGCGCAGCTGGGCCAGACGGTCAATCCTGCGGCGGATGGTCTTGAAGTTGGTGAGCATGCCGCCCAGCCATCTGGCGTTGACATAGAACATGCCGCAGCGCTCGGCCTCCTCACGGATGGACTCGGCCGCCTGCTTCTTGGTGCCGACAAACAAAATCGTGCCGCCCTCCGCCGAGACGTCTCTGACAAAGTTGTAGGCCTCTTCAATCTTCTTGACCGTCTTCTGCAGGTCAATGATATAGATGCCGTTTCTCTCGGTGAAAATATAGGGGGCCATCTTGGGGTTCCAGCGACGGGTCTGATGTCCGAAATGGACACCCGATTCCAGCAGCTGCTTCATGGATACGACAGACATGTTTTTGTTCCTCCTTTTGGTTATTTCCGCCACCGAAGGGCTCCGCGCCGACCGGAAACCGGCACCCTGGCACAGGACAGCTTCGGTGTGTGAAATATTTTGGCTCAAGTAGTATACCACACAAAATGGAAAAATGCAATGCTCTTTTTGTCCTTCTTTTTGCAAAAGCCGCGCCCTCGCGGCACGGGGGGCGGGCAAAGGCACCAGGGCGGGAAGGGGCCTACTCTTCCTTCTGCCCTTCCTGCTCCCCTCTGTCAATGTCCGCAAGCACCTGCGCCAGCCTGACGGCGTATTGGTTGACGGTCTCCATGCAGGAGCCCTCCACCATGACGCGCAGCACCGGCTCGGTGCCCGAGGGACGGATCAGGATGCGGCCCTTTTGTTCCAGCTCCTCTTCCATCTCCTGCTTACAGGCGAGGAAGGTCTCGTTTTGGGCAAAGGTCTTTTTGGTCTGCTCGCTCACCCTGACGTTGACCACCACCTGCGGAAAACGCTCCATCCGGGAGGCCATGCGCGACAGGAACATCTGCTTTTCATAGAGGATGGACAGCAAAAAGACCATGGCAAGCTGGCCGTCGCCGGTCGCGGCGTATTCCCGCAAAATCAGATGGCCCGACTGCTCCCCGCCCAGCGCCAGATTCTCGCGCTCCATGGCCTCCAGCACGTTGCGGTCGCCCACGGCGGTCTGGACGCAGTCGATGCCAAGCTCCTTTAAGTACTGGACAAGGCCCAGGTTGCTCATGACGGTGACGGCCACCTTGTCCTGCGTCAGCCTGCCCTTTTCCTTGAGGTAGGAGGCAAACACGGCGATGAGCTTGTCGCCGTCCACCACCTCGCCCTTTTCGTCCACCGCCACCACGCGGTCGGCGTCCCCGTCCAGGGCAATGCCGAGGCGCGCACGGTTTGCCACCACGGCCCGGCACAGCGCCTCGGGCGCCGTAGAGCCGCAGTTGTCGTTGATGTTGACGCCGTCGGGCTGGTCGTTGATAATCACCATGGGGATGGCAAGGCGCTTTGCCAGAAGGCCCACCGTGGTCGATGCGGCGCCGTTGGCGGCGTCGACCACCACCTTGAAGTCGGGGAAATACCCCTGCGCCACGCCGGCCAGGTGCTCCACATATTCCTGCGCCGCCGTGGAGAGGTAGTAGACCCTGCCAATCTCGTTGCCCGACTTTCCGGCGGGAAAGCCCTCGCTTTGCGACAGCAGCGCCTCGATGGCCTCCTGCTGCGCGTCGGTCAGCTTGCGGCCGCCCTTGCCGAAAATCTTGATGCCGTTGTGCTCATAGGGGTTGTGCGACGCCGAAATGACAATGCCTGCGTCGGCCTCATACTTTGCGCACAGCCATGCCACGGCGGGCGTGGGGATGACCCCCAGCAGCACCACGTCGACCCCCATGGCGGTCAGCCCGGCAGACACCGCCTGCTCCAGCATGTCGGAGGAGGCGCGCGTATCCTTGCCGATGACCACCTTGCTGCGCGCACTCCCGTGCGGCTGTGTCAGCGCCAGGGCGGCCGCCTGGCCGATGCGCATTGCAAATTCACAGGTCAGCTTCACGCCGGCGATGTCGCGTACGCCGTCGGTTCCAAACAGTTTTGCCATATGTTCAACCATTCCTTTCCTGACAGGAGAGGCTGCCGCATCCGTTGGCAGAACACTCACCTTGGAGTCTCCCCGTCAAGGGAGAGCTGGGCCGCGGATGCTGCCGGGAATTCCATTCCCAGGTGCTCATAGGCCAGCTTTGTCGCACACCGCCCTCTGGGCGTGCGGTTCAAAAATCCAATTTGCAGCAGGTAGGGCTCGCAGACCTCCTCAACGGTCACGGCCTCCTCCCCCACCGTTGCCGCCAGCGTCTCAAGGCCCACGGGCCCGCCGCCGTAAAACTGGATGATGGCAGTCAGCAGCCGCTTGTCGAGGCCGTCAAGCCCCAGTTCATCCACCTCGAGGCGGGAAAGGGCGCGCCGCGCCATGCTCTCGGTGATGACGCCGTCCCCCTCCACCTGCGCAAAGTCGCGCACGCGCTTGAGCAGCCGGTTTGCCACGCGCGGCGTCCCGCGCGAGCGCGAGGCGATTTCCACCGCCCCGTCGGGCTCAACGGACACCCCCAAAACGCCGGCAGAGCGCGTCACAATGCGCGCCAAATCCTCCACCGAATACAAATCCAGCTTGAGCGGCACCGAAAGCCGGTCCCTCAGGGGGCCGGAGAGCTGTCCGTAGCGCGTTGTTGCCCCAATCAGGGTAAAATGCGCCAGGTCAAGCCGAATGGAGCGCGCCGAGGGGCCCTTGCCCAAAATGATGTCGAGGGCATAGTCCTCCAGCGCAGAATAGAGCACCTCCTCCACCGCACGGGACAGCCGGTGGATTTCGTCGATAAAGAGCACGTCGTTAAATTCCAGGTTGGTGAGCAGGGCGGCCAAATCGCCCGGCTTCTCGATGGCGGGGCCCGACGTCACCCGCATGTTGCCCCCCATCTCGTTTGCGATGATGTTGGCCAGCGTGGTCTTTCCCAGTCCGGGAGGGCCGTAGAGCAGCACATGGTCGAGCGGCTCTCCCCGCTTTTTGGCCGCCTGCATGAACACGCGCAGGTTTTCCTTGACCTTGTCCTGCCCGATGTATTCATCCAGCGTGCGCGGACGCAGGCTCAGTTCAATCCCGTCGTCCTCGGCGGCATATCCGGCCCCGATCAGCCGGTTGTCTAAATCAAAATCAAGCTCGTCGGAATGCGGCATACGCCTTTTCCTCCCTTCTCCCCCGGCTTACTGGCGCATTAAGGATTTGAGCGCCGTTTTAATGGTCTCCTCCACCGACAGGCCCTGCGTATCAATGGAGCGCACGGCGCGCAGCGCCTCGGCCTGCGAATACCCCAGCACCACCAGCGCCGAGACCGCCTCATCCGCACTGTCTGCCGTGCGGGCGGGCACGGGGGCGTCGTCCTGCCCGTGAACAAAAAACCTCTCCCCCGTCATCTTGTCGGACAGCTCCATGACGATGCGCTGCGCCAGCTTTGCCCCCACGCCGTTTGCAACGGTGAGACGCTTTGCGTCCTTGGAGGCGACGGCAAGCGCAAACTGGTCGCTGGAAAACTCCGACAAAATGGCCAGCGCCACCCTCGGGCCGACGCCCGTGACGGCGGTGAGCATCTCGTAGCACTCGAGCTCCGTCTCGGTGTCAAAGCCAAAGAGCTCCATGGCGTCTTCCCTGACCGAAAAATGGGTGTAAAGCGTACAAAATTCCCCGGGGGTCGGCAGCCTCTGGAGCGTTTGCCAGGAGGTCATGACGCGAAAGCCGATGCCCCCCACGTCGAGCACCACATAGTTGGAACCGGTGGAGGCCACCGCCCCGCGCAGATAGGCAAACAAGATAAACCCTCTCCTTACGTCTTTATGTATGTGCCGGCCCGGCAGGGCATGCCGCCTACCGGGGAGAAAGCGTACAAAGCCGCGAGCCCGAGGCGTGGGCATGGCAGATGGCCAGCGCCAGTGCGTCGGCCGTGTCGTCGGGGCGGGGCACTTCCTTGAGATGCAGCAGCATCCTTGTCATCTGCTGCACCTGCTTTTTTTCGGCGCGTCCGTAGCCCACCACGGCCTGCTTGACCTGCATGGGGGTGTACTCAAACACGGGCACGCCGGCCTTTGCCCCTGCCAGCAGCACAACGCCGCGCCCATGCCCCACATGGATGGCGGTGGAGACATTGGTGTTGAAAAAGAGCTCCTCCACAGACATGGCGTCGATGGGGTAGCGGCGCACAAGCTGCTCAAAGAAATTGAAAATCTGCAGCAGCCGCTCCGAGAGCTGCTGGCCGGCCGGGGTGCGAAAGGTGTCGTATTCCAGCGCGGTAAAGCGGTTTTTCTCGTAGGAGACCACCCCATAGCCCACCGAGGCGATTCCGGGGTCGACCCCGAGGATTACCACCGGGGAGCCTCCGCCAGCTTCTCGTCGAGCAGCTTTTGGGCTGCCGTCAGAATGCCGATTTGGGCCGTATCAAAGATAATCCCGCCCTGCATATAGGCGGCGTAGGGCTCGCGCAGCGGGCCGTCTGCCGACAGCTCGATGGAAGAGCCCTGCACAAAGGCGCCCGCCGCCATGATGACCTCGTTGGTGTAGCCGGGCATGGCCCAGGGCTCGGGACGCACAAAGGCGTCGATGGCGGAGCCCGCCTGAACGCCCTGGCAAAAGGCCACGAGCGGCTCGGGGGCGTGGAAGATAATCTGCTCCACAATGTCGGTGCGCGGGGCGTCCCAGCGCGGCGAGCAGGTAAAGCCCAGCGCCTCAAAGAGGGCTGCCGCAAACACGGCGGTTTTCAAGGCGTTTGCCGTGATGGAGGGGGCAAAGTAAAAGCCGCGCAGCAGGTTGCGGTTTTGCCCCAGCGAGGGGCCCACCTCCTTGCCAAGGCCGGGAGAGGTCAGGCGGTAGGCGCAGCGCTGCACCAGCTTTTCCCGCCCCACGATGTAGCCGCCGCACTCGGCCATCGAGCCGCCGGGGTTTTTGATGAGCGAGCCGGCCATCAGGTCGGCGCCCACCTCGATGGGCTCCTGCAGCTCCACAAATTCCCCGTAGCAGTTGTCCACAAAAAAGACGCTTTCCGGGCTGACCTTTTTAACAAGCCGCGCCACCTCGGCAATCTCCTCCACAAAAATGGAGGGGCGCACGGCATAGCCTCTCGAGCGCTGCAGATAGACCATGGCGGGATGGTCCTTAAGGGCGCGCTCGATGGCCTCGTAGTCCAGCCGTCCGGCCTCGTCAAGCTCCACCTGACGGTAGAGAATGCCAAACTCGGCCAGCGAGCCGCAGGTCGGGCGCAGGCCGATGACCTTGTCCAGCGTGTCGTAGGGCTTGCCGGCGACAGACAGCATGACGTCCCCGGGACGCAGGATGCCAAACAGCGCCGTGGTCAGCGCGTGGGTGCCGCTTAGCATAAAATGCCGCACCAGGGCGTCCTCCGCGCCGAAGGTGGCGGCATAGACCCTGTCAATCACGGTGCGGCCCCTGTCGTCATAGCCGTAGCCCGTCGTGCCGACAAAGTGGCTGTCGCTGACGGCACAGGAGCGGAAGGCATAGTGGACCTTCTGGGAGTTGATGCGTCCGATTTTGTCTATTTCCTGAAAGCGCGGTGCAAGGCGCTGCTCCACCTGCGAAGCCAGGCGCACGAGTTCCGGCGAAAAGTCAAATTTGTAGTAATAATCCATGTGTCTCCCTCAAATATCTGCTTTTTTCTGCCCGGCCCATTATTTCTCCTCTTCCCCGGGCGGGTCAAAGCGGGCATAGATAAACTGGCCGCAGGGCTCAAAGCCCCGGTGCTGATAAAAGTGCTCGGCCTGCGACGCAAAGTAGGTCACGTAGGGCGTCAGGCCCTGGGCGTGCAGGTCGACACAAAGCTGGGTGAGCAGCGCGCTTCCCAGGCCCTGACGGCGGTAACGCGCATCGGTGACCACATCGGTGATGAGCGCCATGCCGTCAGCCTCCCCTGTGGTCGAGACGGCCGAGTAGGCCTCGCCGTCCAGACTGAGGAAGTAAGTGCGCCCGTTTTGGTTTGCCTGCAGTCCGCGCCGCGTAAAATAGTAGTCTTCAAAGCGGCCGAGCTCGTCCTCCCCCGCCCTGCCCAGCAGTGCATAGACCATGCGAAAGTCCTCCGTTCGCTCGGTCTTGTCAAAAATCAGGCGGAAGGACAGGGGCTCCGGCGGCTGCGCCTGCCGCGCCACCGTGCAGATGGTGGTGGAACGCACCCTCTGAAGCATGGGCAGCAGCTCCTGCATGACGCTCTCCTCCCCCGAAAGGGAATACAGCATGGGCATAAAGCCCAAAAAGGCCGAAACCTCCTGCAGGTCGGCCTGCGGCGTAAGACGCAGGTAAAAATCCCCATAGCTGCGGAAAAGCACGCCCTGGACGGCGTCCTGCTCGTCCCTTGCCACCCAGATGTCAAAATAGAGCAGGTCCAGCGCCTGCAAACCCGCCTCCAGACGGATGAGCAAATGGGGATCTTCCTTGAAAAATTCGCGAATCTCGGGGATGTCGGTGCTAACATATCGTCTCATCATATTCTTTTACTATACCGTTCTCTTCCTCATTTTGCAACCCTGAATCCATCCGGAAAAATCCGTGTTCACAAGGGGAGGGGTGCCCTCCCCTTGTGAACACGGCCTCTTGCCTTTCTCAGTGGAGCTCGCAGGCAAGCGTCTCCAAAACCAGCGCGATGCAGGCGTCCACGTCGCGCTTGTCAACCATCTCGACGGGCGAGTGGATGTTGCGCGCCGGAATCGAGATGCCGCCCGTCACCACGCCCTCGCGCGTCGTGTGAATCACGCCGGCGTCGGTCCCCCCGTAGAGCAGCACCTCCATCTGGTAGGGGATGCCTGCCGCCTTGGCGCGCTCCTTCAAAAAGGACACCATCTGCCGCGAGCAGATAATCGAGCTGTCGCGCACCTTGATGGCTGCGCCCTTGCCCAGCTTGACGTCGTTGGGCGCGCTCATGTTCGGCATGTCGCCCACGCCGGTGACGTCGAGCGCCAGGGCATAGTCGGGATCGATGGCGTAGGCCGCCGTGGTTGCGCCGCGAAGGCCCAGCTCCTCCTGTGTGGAGAAGACAAAATAGGTGTCGTAAGCCGTCTGCCGGAGCTGCTGGATGGCACGCACCAGGATGTAGCAGGCAATCTTGTCGTCCATGGACTTGCCGGCCCACCGGTGCTGCCCGCAGGCAAAAACCGTGCCGTAGGGCGCGGCAACATCGCCAATCGACACCATGGACAGCGCCTCCTCGCGCGTCTGTGCGCCGATGTCGAGATACAGGTGCTCCATCTGCACCTCCCGAAGCTGCAGCTTGGTCTCATACATCACCACGCCGCGCACCCCGTTTTTGAAGAGGATGGGCTGACCGATCAGATAGACCGGACGCAGGCCCCCCACCGGGGCAAAGCGCAGATAGCCCGTCTCCTCGGCATGCGTCACCATGACGCCGATTTCATCCATGTGGGCGCTGAGCATCATCTTCTTTGCCCCCGGCGCCCCCTTTTTGCGTGCAATCAGGTTGCCCATCACGTCATAGGTGATTTCGTCGACATAAGGGGCAATCTCCCCTTCAATGAGCTTTGCCAGCTCCTCTTCGTTTCCACTGACCGAAAGGGTCTCCACCATTTTCCTGAAGAGTTCCACTCTTTCCACCTCTCTTGATTCATCTTGTTGCTCAAAACGCCCTGCCTGTCCGCCCGGCTCGTCGCTCAGGAATTGCAAGGCATTTTCCTTTACAGTTCTCTGCTCTGCAGCAGGGCATGCAGCAGCGCCGCCGTCTCGCAGGCGTCGTCGAGCTTTACGGTGCAGGCGGCCGAGTGCAGGTAGCGGCAGGGGGTGGCAATGGCCACCGTTTCGCAGCCCCGCCCCGTTCTCTGGATGGAGCCCGAGTTCAGGCCGCCCTTTGTCACGGTTTTGTACTGCCACTTCACGCCGGCCCTGTTTGCGATTTCCGTCACGCGGGCCACGCTCTCGGGCTTGTAGTAGGTCGTCGCTTCCATCAGGAAGACCACGGCGCCCTCCCCCAGGCGCGAGGCCTTTGCCGCCTCGGGCTTTTCGATGTGGTCGGCGCTTGTCGTGGTGTCGACCACGATGGCAAGGTCGGGCTGGATGCGAAGCGAGGCCGTTCTTGCACCAAAGCCGCCGCTCTCCTCAAGCACCGAAAAGACAAACCAGGTATCATACTCGGGCTGCTGCTCCATGGCCTTGAGCAGCACGGCGCAGCCGACCCTGTTGTCCAGCGCACGCCCCTTGATAAACCCTTCCCCAAAGCAGATGAATTCGGAGTCAAAGATTCCGGTATCCCCCACCTTGACATATTTTTTGGCCTCCTGCGCATCCTTTGCCCCGATGTCCAGATAGAGCTTCTCCATGGCAGGGGCAATGCTGCGCTCCTCGAGCGACTGCAGGTGGATGGGCTTGGTTCCGGCCACGGCGGGAATGCGGTCTTTCCCAATCAGGAAGCGCCTGCCGTTGAGCACGCGCGCGTCCACGCCGACCCCCGTAAACTTCAAAAAGCCCTCTTCCGTGATGTAGTTGACCAGAATGCCAACCTCATCGATATGGGCGTCGACCATGAGCGTCTTTTCGCTGCTGCGGCCTTTTTTGAAGGCAAGCACGTTGCCCAGGGCATCGGTCTCCACCCGGTCGGCAAGCGGCGCTGCAAGGTCTGCAATGAGGGCGGCAATCTCCTTTTCATCCCCCGTTACGCCACGGGGGGCGCACAGCGTTTTGATGAGCTCAAGCACCCGTCATCGCCTCCTTCTTGTCCAGCATGTAGGCCGCCAGCAGCCTGCCGACGTTTTTCATGTCCTGCAGGTCCATGGTCTCTATCGCAGAGTGCATGTATTTGAGCGGAATGGAAATGAGAGCGGTTTTTACCCCGTAATTGGTGGCGAAAATCGCATAGGCGTTTGTCCCGGTCGTCCCGACCGAAGCCTCCACCTGGCAGGGGATGTTTCTCTCCTTTGCAACCTCCAGCAGCCTGTCGGTCATGTCCCTGTCCAAAATGGGGGCATAGGTCACCACCGGCCCCTTGCCCATCACCGAAGTGCGCTCCTTGGGGCACTCGGGAATCAGCGCATGGCATACGTCGATGGCGATGGCCTCCTGCGGTGCAATGCGGTAGGCGCCGACCTTGGCCCCGCGCAGCCCGGGCTCCTCCTGCGCCGACAGCAGGGCGCACACATGAAACGGCAGCTCCGCGCCGTGCAGCTCGTGCAGCGCATACAAAATGGCCGTGACCGACGCGCGGTCGTCAAAGGATTT
>DVNV01000068.1 GCA_018714125.1 Candidatus Galloscillospira excrementipullorum | reverse complement strand
AACACTATGAATAGACTTAGTATTCTCTTTTTTTGCATATTACTTCTTCCCCCTGTTTAAAAAGTGTACTTTTTTGCGAGTGGAAATTTATAAGTTTTTTTGCAAAAGTGATTATGTATTTTCTCTTGAATTGTCTATGGAAATGCAGTATAAATTGTGATATAGTATTAATGCCTATTTTACCAGGATTTCACAGGAAAGTACACTTTATTGTGAAATTTTTTCTTTCACGATAAGGTGGATTTTTCGTAAATTTCAGCTCGATAGATAAAAGTTGATCGGGGTAATCCACACTCCCTGGCAGCTTCACTGCCGGTAATCTCTCCCCGCTTCCAACACTGATATGCGTTGTGGAACTCATCCGGCAGAGGCTTTGGCACCCTGCCAAACTTTACCCCCTTTGCCTTTGCCGCTGCAATTCCCTCCGCTTGGCGCTGGCGGATGGTCGTCCGTTCGTTCTCCGAAACAAAGGACAGTACCTGCAAAACGATGTCACTGAGAAAAGTTCCCAAAAGGTCCTTGCCCCGGCGGGTGTCCAACAGTGGCATATCAATGACACAGATATCCACCACCTTTTCTTTTGTTAAAACCCGCCACTGATTTTGAATTTCCTCATAATTTCTCCCCAGACGATCGATGCTCTTAATATAGAGCAGGTCGTCTTTTTTTAATTTCCGCAGCAGTTTTTTATACTGGGGCCGGTCAAAATCCTTGCCGGACTGCTTGTCCAAATAGATGTTGGACAGTGGAACACCCATTTCTCGCATAGCAATCAACTGCCTGTCCTCATTCTGCTCCCGTGTACTGACACGGATATATCCGTATAGATTTCCCATAAGACCATCTCCTGTGAAAGATATTCTTATCGTTAAACTATACAGATTCTTTTATCCCCATCAGGGGACAAACCACAATGGCAAAACAGTGGACGAGATTTTAATTTTTCCGAATCTCGTCCAATTTTCTGATAATTGAAACTGCACTTGTATATGATAAGTCAGCCCTTAATTGGCAAAGAGAAATCCGGTCCACAAACGCAGGGCGGTTCTTCACCGCAAGACACATCAGGTTCACACCAACACCAGGGCGGCAGGGTGCCGCACTGATCTTGGACATCAGAAAAGGAGGGCATTACAAGCAGCAGGTTTCTCCAAAACGCAGGTGCAACGACAACAGGCGTGATCTACCACATGGCAGCCAGCCATGGAGGATGAAACAGCCCCAGGTTTCCGGAGGTCAGCCGTTTTCGAAAGGAAACGCTGACCATGCAGGCGCTCAGTCTGCAACGCCGTTTTCATGTTTCCGGTTTCCCGGCTCCCAGTGGGAGAAGTGGACACGAAACAGCACCATGATGGAAGCGCAACCATCTGAAAAAATGCGCTTGTCTCAACACCTGTGTTTGATTTTCGAAAGAGGAGCGGCAAGTAAACGGGCGGGCATGAAATGCACGCACGGTTACTTGTCATGCTCAGAAAGAAGGAACCTGTCATGTCAGAATTGAAAGGGGCGGCGAAACGGATCTTCGGCGGTCTGCAAAACCGACTGTCCAGGTTGGCCCGGTTTGGGCAGAGCAAGCATGAGGCCAAGCAGGAAGCACGGGAAGCGCACTTGAAAGAACACGGCAATCTGGCGGGCTACAACCCAGCTAGGGTGGACGGGATTTTCAGCGTGGGCACCATGGAAACTTACCGGGCTGCCATGCAGCCCTTCGCAAAGTGGCTCTCCGCCCACAAGGTGAAAAATGCCTCACAGATCACCAAGGCCCATGCCGCTACCTATCTGCGGGAACGGGAGGCGGTGGGACTGTCCTCCTGGACAGTAAGCCGGGACATGGCCGCCATCAACAAGGCAATGGGGTTTGACCTCAACAAGAAGGAGTTGGGGCTGCGTTCCCGTAGGAAGTCAGAAATCACCCGCAACCGGGTGGAGACGGAAAACGACAGGCGGCGGTTTGGAAAGTTCCAGGATCAGATCACTGTTGCCAAAGCCTGCGGGTGCCGCCGTGCCTCCATCACCAGGATCACCCCTAACGACTGTGTACGCAACAGCCGGGGACAGGTGGTGGGGATCAAGGTGGTGGAGAAGGGCGGAAAAGAGCGTGTAGCGCCCGTTCTCAACGCCTACAAGGAGCGGGTGACCTCTATTGTGGACAGGGCCCAGGAGGCTTCCAAACCCCTGTTTATGGACTATGACAGCCACATTGACAATCATCGCTTCCGGACCGAGTACTGCGCCGCTCTTTTGAAACAGTTGGAAGAAGAACAGGCCCTGGGAAAGCCCTGGTTCGGCGGGGATCTCAGCCCTCAGAATTACATCCGTCTTTCCAGTCGGGACGCAAAGTGCGGCGACACCTACCAGGGACACCCCACCCAGGTGGTTGCCGCCGTCAGCGGGGCCATGGGACATAACCGGCTGGAGATCATTTTCAGCCACTACAACTACACCAAATGACCGTCCCCTGATAAGCAAGAACAGCACCGCCTATGATAAACCACCTGAGTTTTCGGGAGTTTAACGAAAGGTGGTGAGTCCGATCCATTTCGCTGCTGGGAAACACGTCCTTGCTTCCCTTGTTGGGTACTATCTTCCGCCCTGCTCTCATAGACTTGGACAAAGAGCAGGCAGCAAAGGGGAGGTGGGAATGCTGCTGTGAAAAAGAGGAAACTCAATTATCGGTTCCATAACCCAAATCCAGCGGCAGTTACCGCCGACTACTTACTGAAAATCTTGATGGAAGCAAACCAGGAAAAGGTACAGCTTGCCATACAGGCTGCCGCGGATACGGCAGCAGGCACCGGGGAAAAAGATGGCGAGGGGCGTCCTGCATGAGCGGGGCGCCCCTTTTCCTGTTGCAATTCCGAACAGCACATGATACAATAGGGATGTAACAGAACGGTTTTATTTTAACAGAGAGGTTTTGCCATGAATATCGCCGCTTACTGCCGTGTTTCCACCGATAAGGAAGATCAGCTCAACAGCCTGGAAGCACAGAAAGAATTCTTCTCCGAATATACCAAACGCACGGGGGACAACCTTGTGCGCCTTTATGCGGACGAGGGTATTTCCGGGACGAAAATCAAGAACCGGAAAGAGTTTTTGCGTATGATGGCGGATGCGGAGCATGGCCTCTTTGATATGGTGGTCGTAAAAGACATTTCCCGGTTTGCCCGGAATACCGTTGACCTCTTACAGAATGTCCGTAAATTGAAAGCATTAGGGATCGAAACGCAGTTCCTGACTGCCAACATGACCAGTATGGGCAACAGCGAATTTGTGCTGACGATCTTCGGGGCCCTTGCCCAGGAAGAAAGCGCCAACACCTCCAAGCGCGTGAAGTTCGGCAAGAAAATGAATGCGGAAAAAGGCCGTGTCCCTAACATCGTCTATGGATATGACAAGACCATTGGCGATTACTTCAATCTTACCATCAACGAGGAAGAAGCGGCGGTTGTCCGCCAGATTTATGAGTGGTATATTAAGGACGGCTACGGTGCGGCAAAAATCTCCATCTTTCTTAATGAGCGAGGGCTACGGACAAAGCGGAACTGCCAATGGAGCCAGAACGGTGTCTGCCGCATCCTGACCAATGAGCTATATACCGGGAAGATCATTAACGGGAAGCAGGAAGTCACCGACTTCCTCACCGGCCAGCGGGCGGATAAGGACGCTTCGGAATGGATGGTGGTGGACCGGCCGAATCTGCGGATCATCGACCCGGAAATCTTTGAGCAGGCCCAGCAGATCATGCAGTCCCGCGGCAAGGCGTTCAAGGTGGACAAAGAGCGGCAAAGCAACAAATACCTGTTCTCCACCCTCATCAAGTGCAAGGAGTGCGGTTGGTCCTTCCGGCGCACTGTCCGAACCTACAAGAACACCTATGTCCGGTGGGTCTGCTCCGGCCATAACGGGCGGGGGGCTGACAACTGCCCCAACGCCGTGACGGTGGACGAGGATGAACTCATCGAGGTCTTGCAGGAGTATTTTGCCGGGCTGCTGAAAGCAAAGAAAAATGTCATTCGCTATGTGGTGGGGGAATTTCAGCGGGTCTATAAGGCAAAGGACGAAAACCTGAACTACGAAAAGGAGCTGACCGCCCAGCTTGCCAAACTGCAAAAGACCCGGCAGAAATACATGGATATGTACGCCGATGACTTAATCAGCCGGGAAGAACTGAACGATAAGATCGGCGGGATGCGGAAAGAGATCGAGCGGCTGGAAAATGAACTGAAAATGGTGTCCTACCATCTAACAAAGGGTGAGCAGTTGGAAAGCATCCTTCAGCAGACTTTCAAGGAGATTGAGGACATCACCGATGTGCGGCAGATGACCAACACCCAGTTGAAGCGGATCATCCAGAAGATCGAAGTGGACAAGGACGGGAATGTGGACATTTACCTCCGGCTGCTGGGTGATCTTGGTCTGGATGAAACCGTTCTAATTCGTAACGACGAAACACAAGGACGTGACAGACAGGTTGCTCAAGGTCAACAAAGCGCTCTATGAGGAAGTGCGCCCCATTTTGGAGCAAAATCTCAAAGAACGGCACATCCGTGGGGGACGCGCCACACGGGAAAAGTATAAAGGTGTTTGAAAGCTCTCAAACTGCCGCAGCGCACCCAAAAAGTGCACTGCGGCAGTTGGCTTTTTTTCGGTCTTTTTGGGGGAAGTCTGCGCTGCGCCATTCTTGCAAAGAGCCTTCCTTGGCGCCTGCAGCCCCCCCTCAAAAGGGGCTCTGCTCTCCCCTGACAGGGCCACGGATGTGCCGGCTTTTTTCTTTCCTGATTTTTATTTTGCCCTTGAAAAAATCTCAATTAGCAGGCTTGCAAACTTGTCTTCATCGGTAGCAAGGCAGACGGTGCAGTTTTTGGGCGCGTCGGTAAAGTAGCGGGTGTCAAACAGCGTTGCCCCGTCGGCAATGCCGCCGCACACCACGTCGCCTCGCACCCTCTTTTTGAGGGTGATGACGCTTTGGTCAATGAGGTAAATCAGACAAAGGGCGTCGTGGATGGGCGCGATGTCGGGCTCGTGCAGGGGCTGCATGACGTTGTAGGCGTCCAGCCTGTCGCGAATCATCTCGGCCACAAAGTCCCCCACGGCGCTGCCCCAGCTTCTGAAGATGGCCTCGTGACGCGGGCGCATGTTGGCGTGGTGGGTGGCGTCAAGCGGCATGACCGTGAGCGGGACATGCTCACCGCACTCAAACACAACGGCGGCCGCCTCGGGGTCCATAAAAATGTTGAATTCCGAGGCGCCGGTGGCGTTGTGCTGGTCATGCCCGCCGCCCATGATGACGATTTCCTCCACATGCTCGAGAATGCGCGGCTCTATCCGGTATGCCAGGGCAAAATTGGTCAAAGGCCCCACCATGACAAGCGTGACCTTCCGGTCGGCCTTCATGAGCGTGTCGATGTACCACAGTGGGGCGCGGGTCCCCGGAAGGGGGCCGCGCAGGGCCGGCGGAAGGTCGAGGTATTCGGCATGATAGGCCACTTTTTCCTGGCCGTTGAGCTGTTTTTCGTTGGCCCTGGCACGCATGCCGCGAAGCTTGTCAATGCCGGCCACAATGGGCTTGGCGCACCCTTGGATGACGGGGACGTCGCTGCCGAGCAGCTGCACCACCCGCAGCGTGTTTTCGGTGGTGTTGGGCAGAGGGCGGTTGCCATGCACCGTGCAGATGCCCAGCACCTCAAAATACTCGGGCGACAGCAGCGCCGTGAGGATGGCCAGCGCATCGTCGCTGCCCGTGTCCACATCCAGAATCAAAGGCCTTCTCTGAGGGTTCATTCGAGCTCTCTCCTTTCCCGATTCTCCCGGATTTGAAAAAAGGCCTGCACGGCGAAACTTCCGTGCAGGCCATTTGCCGTGCTATGAATATCTTTTTCTCAGTGGTTCTTGCAGCCGCAGTCACCGCCGCACTCGCACTCCTCGTCGTCTTCGTCCTCGTCGTCCACTTCGCCTTCGACTTCCACCTCGATTTCGGTGCCGCACTCGGGGCAGACGGCTTCACCCTCCATCACGGTTTCGGCGTCGACATAAAACTCCTCGCCGCACACCGGGCACTCCACTTCGAAATACTCGTCGTCGTCCTCGTCGTCAAACACGATTTCTTCGACCTCGGCGAGGTCCTCGTCAATTTCATCGACCGCACTGCTCAGCTCGGTCATTTCGTCGTCCAAATCGCTCACCGAGAGCGCCAGGTCCTCCAGCACGTCGGCAATGGCGGCAAACAGCTTGCCTTCCTTGGTCTCAAGGTCAATCTCCATGCCGTCCATCAGGCCTTTGAGGTATGCAACTTTTTCAGTCAGGTTCATGCTTTCTTCTCCTTTCCTGTCATTCCCGCAGGGACATATCCCCACGGGCCTTCGTTGCGCGAAGCGCCGCCGGTCAGGCGCGCTCCATATATTCGCCGGTGCGGGTGTCGATTCGGATTTTCTCCCCCTCGTTGATGAAGAGGGGAACCTTGACCACGGCGCCGGTTTCCAGCTCGGCGGGCTTGGTGCCTCCCTGGGCGGTATCGCCCTTGAAGCCGGGCTCGGTGTGGGTGATCACGAGCTCCACAAAAAACGGGGGCTCCACGCCAAAAACATTCCCTTTGTAAGAGAGGATTTTGACCTGCTCGTTTTCCTTGACAAACTTGAAGCTGTCGGGCAGAATATCGGCATTGATGGGGATATTTTCAAAGGTCTCAAGGTCCATGAAGTAGTAAAGCGACCCGTCGTTATACAGATACTCCATGTCCTTTCTCTCCACAAACGCAGTGGGATACTTGTCTGTGGGGCTAAACGTTTTTTCCACCACGGCGCCCGTGATGACGTTGCGAATCTTGGTGCGCACAAAAGCGGCACCCTTTCCGGGCTTGACATGCTGGAACTCGATAATCTGGTAAACGCCTCCGTCCATTTCAAAGGTGACGCCGTTTCTAAAATCGCCTGCAGAAACCATGGTTATCAGGAACCTCCTTGTTTTTGTTGAGGCAATGCTTACACTCACTCCAGATATTGTACCCTAAATCGAAGCGCCATGCAACTGAAATCTTGCCAAAACCCCGACTTTTTTTACAAAATCAGCAGCTCTTTGGGCGAAGCCGTCAGATTGATGCAGCCTGTCTGCGTGACAAAGACATCGTCCTCAATGCGCACGCCAAAGCGTCCCGGAAGATAGATTCCGGGCTCCACCGTCATGACCATGCCGGCCTCAAGCGTCTGCTCGCTGGCCTGCGACAGGCCGGGCTGCTCGTGGATTTCCATGCCGAAGGAGTGGCCCAGGCTGTGCACAAAATACTGCTCAAAGCCCTGTTTTTGCATAACGCTGCGCGCCAGGGCGTCCACCTCACGGCAGGAGACGCCCGCCGCAATCATCTCAATTGCCCTCTGCTGGGCCTCCAGCACCGTGCCGTAGACAAGGCGCATCTCGTCGGTGGCGTGCCCAATGGCCACGGTGCGGGTCATGTCACTGCAGTAGCCCTCGTAAGCCGCGCCGAAATCCAGCGTGAGAAAGTCGCCGTCGGCAAGCACATAGTCGGAGGGGCGGCCGTGGGGCTGCGAAGAATGGGTGCCGGCCACGGCAATGGTGTCAAAGGCAAGGCCCTGGCCTCCAAAGCCGGCCATCAGCTCCTCCAGACGGTGTGCCACCTCCCGCTCCGTGACCCCTGCACGGATAAAGTTGAGCAGCTCCTGATAGGCCCTGTCGGTAACGGACTGGGCTTTTTGAATGAGCGAGAGCTCCTGCTCATCCTTGATGGCCCTCTGGCGCGGCAGCGCATCGGCAAGCCCGACAAGCGAAACCCCCGGCATCGCCTTTTCCAGCGCGCGGTAGGAGGCCACCGTCATCTCCAAATCCTCAAAGGCAAGCTGCCCGATGCCAAGCTCGGCGCACAGCGCCGCCAGCTCGTCCCAGCCCTTGCTTTTCACCAGCACCGCCTTTGCAAAAGGCACTTTCTGCGATACCGCCTCGAAATACCGGCCGTCCGCCAGGTAGAACACCTTGTCTTTTGTCACCAGCAGCGTGCCCGCCGTGCCCAAAAAACCGCTCAGGTAATACCGGTTCAGGTTGGACGTGACAATGGCCGCCTGCGCGGGCAGGGATTGCTGAAAGCGCGTCAGTCTCCCGGGCTGTTTCACGATGCCATCTCCTCCTCAATCTGTTTTAAGGTCTGCTGCATGGCAAGGGCGTCCAAATCCTGCGTTCCCGCCGATTCGCAAATGATGGTGGGGGAAAGCCCCCTTTGCACAACAAGCCGCGCCAGAGGCTCAAAATCAGGCCCAAAGCCCGTGTCCGTGGCAAAGGTCAGATGGCGCTTCTCCCCGCCTGCCGTGTATTCAATCTTGGAAAAGTGGCTGTGGAAGCTGCGCGCCCGCTCTTTCCCGAGGCGCTGCTCCACGGCGTCCAGAATGGCGGCATAGTCCTCTTGTGTCCTGACGGCGCCCAGCGTCCGGGCGTTGAGGTGTCCAAAGTCGATGCAGGGCAGCATGCGCTCGTCGAGCTCGCACAGCGTGAGCACCTCTTCGAGCGTGCCGAGCTGATTGATTTTCCCCATGGTCTCGGGGCACAGCACAATGTGGGCATAGCCCGCCTCGTCAAGGGCGGCGCGGGCGCGGGCCAGCGTTTCACAGGCCAGGGAGAGCGCCTGCTCCCTGGACATTTTCCCACAGGAGCCGCTGTGCAAAATCACACGGCTGCCGCCCATCCAGTCCAGCGCCCTCGCCGAGGCCAGCAGGTAGCCGATGCTGGCCTCACGCTTCTCGGGCTCCACGCTCGACAAGGAGATGTAGTAGGGCGCGTGCAGCGACAGCGTGATGCCGTGCTCCGCCGCCTTGGCGCCCAGCTTTCTGGCCGTCTCCTCCCCCACCGTGACACCACGCCCGCACTGGTATTCGTAAGCCGTCAGCCCCAGGCTCTCAAGGTATCCGGGAATCTGCAGCGTTGCCTTGTTTCCGGCCTCGTAAAAGGCATCGGAATTTCCGGCAGGACCGAATTTCGCCGTCATGGCGTCTCCTCCTCCTTCGTGTGCTTCAGTCTTCTGACAACGGGGCGCTCCAGCGCCCGCTTGAGCCGAAAGCGCAGCCACGGCTCCGGCTTGATGGGCTGCACCAGACAGGTGAACATGCCCACGCGGTTGCCGCCCAGAATGTCGGTGTATATCTGGTCCCCAACCACGGCAATCTGACGCGGTGCAAGGTTCATTGCCTGCGCCGCTTTCAAAAATCCCGCCTTTTTGGGCTTGCCCGAGCGAAAGGAAAAGTAAAACCCGAAATCCCGGTTGTACTCCTCCACCCTCTGCTGGCGCCCGTTGCTGACAAAGGCCACCGCAAGGCCGGCCTGCGTCAGGCCGTTGAGCCAGGCGGTGTTGCGTGCCGTGGGGCGGTAGACCCCGTAAAAGACCAGTGTGTTGTCAATATCCAAAATCACGCCCCGGATGCCCTTGCCCTTCAGAAACTCCGGGGTGATATCGTAAATGCTATGAAAATAGCAGTCGGGAAACAGCCCCTTACCCATGTGTCCTCCTTGTTGTTGAAATACCGCAAAAGGCGGCCTTGCGCACAAGCTTAGGCAAAAACAGACCCTGCCAAAAAAGGCGCTAGACCACGACGTCTGCCGTCTTAAAAGGCACAAGCCGCGCCAAATCCTCAAGGCGCAGCTCCACCTGGCACCCGATGGCTCCGCCGTTGACCATGACCCTGTCAAAGGCCCCGGCGCTTTCATCAATCACCGTGACAAAGCGTTTTTTCATGCCGACGGGAGAGCATCCCCCGTGGACATAGCCGGTGAGTGGCAGCAGCTCCTTTGCCCGCAGCATCTCAATCGACTTCTCCCCCACGGCTTTTGCCGCCTTCTTCAAATCCAACTCCCCGCAGGCAGGGATGACAAACACATAGTGCTCCCCCGACCGGCCCTGCGTGACAAGTGTTTTGAGCACCTGCCGGGGGTCCTGGCCCAGCGCCTGCGCAACCTCCATCCCGCTCACGGCCCCCGTCTCCCCGTAAAAATGCTGCTCAAAGGGGACCTTCGCCTGCTCGAGCAGGCGTACGGCGTTGGTTTTTGGGGGTGTGCGCCCATCCTTCTTTCCCGCCACTGCGCTCTTCTCCCTTCTCAAATCCCCGGGGGGAAACGGGGCGCCGGCCCCCTTCTCGTTTTCTCCCCCTTAAGGAATTTATCATACCACATTTTTTGCCCGCTTTCCAGAGAAAAACCTTTTTTCCCTTTTTGCTTTGGCCTCCCTCTGCAAAAGCGGCGCGCCTTCCCTGCCGCAGGGCTGCGCCGCACGCCCCTGCCCTTTTTTGAAATTCCCCTGCTGCTCCGGCGCCTCTGCGAAGCAGGGCCGGCAAAAAGACCCCTGCCGCCTTCTTTTTGTGCTTTAGGGCTTTCCCCTGCAGCCGGGAGAGCCCTTTTTCACGGCGCGCAAGAAAAGGGAGCTTTTCCCAAATCCTTGAGAAAAGCTCCCTTTGCAAACATGCAGCCTGGGATATCGGGGGGTTACGCCTTGATGGTGAAGAGCAGCTCGCCTGCCTTGACCGAGCGGCCGGGCTCGATGAGCACCTCTTCGACGGTGCCGTCCATACGGGCGACCACGCTGGTCTCCATCTTCATGGCCTCGATGGTGGCCAGAACCTGGTTCTCCTTGACGGTCTCGCCCTTCTTGACGCTGATTTTGGACACCATGCCCGGAATCGAAGCACCCACCTGGCCCTTGTCGTTCAGGTCGGCCATGACCACCTTCTTGCCGGTGTCCGCCGCCTGCGGGTCGGGAACGTCGATTTCACGGCGCATGCCGTTGAGCTCAAACTGCACGGTGCGGGTGCCGTCTTCATTGCGGTCGCCAAGGCCCAGATACTTGATGACAAGCGTCTTGCCGTCTTCGATGTTGACCTTGGTGGTTTCGCCCACGGCCATGCCGTTGAAGAAGATGTGGCTTCCCATGCGCACGAGATAGCCAAACTCCTTGCGCTTGGCAAAGAAGTCCTCGAGCACCTTGGGATACATGGCATAGGAGATCACGTCACGCCACGAAGCATCGGGGCTGAACTCCTTGACCTTTTTCTCGAGCTCGTCCCAGTCCACCGGGTCGAGCAGCTCGCCCGGACGGCAGGTGATGGGCTCCTCGCCCTTGAGCACGACCTTCTGCAAATCCTCGGGGAAGCCGTTGGTGGGCTGTCCCATCATGCCCTTGAAGTAGCTGACCACAGAGTCGGGGAAGGCAAGCGACTTGCCCTTTTCCACGATGTTCTCGGGCGTGAGGTCGTTTTGCACCATGAAGATGGCAAGGTCTCCCACCATCTTGGAGGAGGGCGTGACCTTCACGATGTCGCCCAGCATGTCATTGACGGTGCGGAACATCTCGCGCACCTCGTCAAAGCGGGCGCCAAGGCCCAGCGCCTCCACCTGGGGACGCAGGTTGGTGTATTGGCCGCCCGGAATCTGATAGCGGTAGATTTCGGTGAGCGGCGAAACAAGGCCGTTGTCAAAGTTCTTGTAGCGCAGACGCACGTCGCCCCAGTAGTCGCCCAGACGCTCCAGGCCGCGCGGGTCAAGCCCGGTGTCGCGCTCCTGTCCGCGCAGCGCCTCGACAAGCGAGTTGAGCGAGGGCTGGCTGGTGAGGCTCGACAGAGGCGCAATGGCGCAGTCGACAATATCCACGCCGGCCTCGGCGGCCATCAGGTAGGCGGCAATCTGGTTGTCGGTGGTGTTGTGGCTGTGCAGGTGAATGGGCACGCCGACCTCCTGCTTGAGCGCCTTGACCAGCTCTCTGGCGGCATAGGGCTTGAGCAGGCCGGACATGTCCTTGATGCAGATGGTGTGGGCGCCGCGGCGCTCGAGCTCCTTGGCAAAGTCGACATAGTACTTGAGGGTGTACTTGTCACGCGTGGGGTCGAGGATGTCGCCCGTGTAGCAGACGGTGGCCTCCAGCAGCTTTCCCTGCTTGAGGACTTCGTCCATGGCCACTTCCATACTGGGAATCCAGTTGAGCGAGTCAAACACGCGGAAAACGTCGATGCCGCAGCGGGCCGATTCGGCCACAAAGGCGCGCACCACGTTGTCGGGATAGCTGGCATAGCCCACCAGGTTGGAGCCGCGCAGCAGCATCTGGAAGGGGATGTTGGGAATCTTCTCACGCAGCAGGCGCAGGCGCTCCCAGGGAGACTCATAGAGGAAGCGGTAGGCGGTGTCAAAGGTGGCGCCGCCCCACATCTCCAGCGAGAAGCAGTCGTTGAGCACGTCGGCCATGCCCTCGGCGCCCTTGACCATGTCGCGGGTGCGCATACGGGTGGAGAGCAGCGACTGGTGCGCGTCTCTCATGGTGGTGTCGGTGATGAGCAGCTTCTTCTGCTCGAGCACCCACTTGGAGAAGGCCTCGGGGCCCTTGGTGTCAAGCAGGTGCTTGAGGCCCATCTCGGGCGTAATCTCACGGGTTGCCTCGGGGTAGCGCGGCGGCTCGTGGATGCTGCGCTGCGCATCGGGGTCGGCCACCTGCTGCAGGGCAATATACTTGAGGATGCGGTTGGCGCGGTCGCGCGAGTCAACCAAATCGAAGAGCTCGGGCGTGGTGTCGATAAACTTGGTGTGGCACTTGCCCGCCAGGAAGGTGGGGTGCAGCAGAATGTTGGTGACAAAGGGGATGTTGGTCTTGACGCCGCGCACATGCTCCTCGTTGATGGTGCGCAGCGCCTTGCGGCACACCGCCTCAAAGGTGCGGTCCCAGGTGGTCACCTTGACCAGCAGGGAGTCGTAATAGGGCGAAATGACCGAACCCGTGGTGACGTTGCCGCCGTCAAGACGGACGCCGGGGCCGCCGCCCGAATAATACGCCGTGATTTTGCCGTTGTCGGGCGCGAAGTTGTTGGCCGGGTCTTCGGTGGTGACACGGCACTGGATGGCGTAGCCGTTGATGTGCAGGTCGGACTGCTCGGCCAAGCCAATCTCGGGATGGGACAGGGGCGCACCGGCCGCAATGAGAATCTGGGCGCGCACCACGTCGATTCCGGTCACCATCTCGGTGACGGTGTGCTCCACCTGGATACGGGGGTTCATCTCAATGAAGTAGTGGTTTCCGTTCTTATCAACCAGGAACTCGACCGTACCGGCGTTGACATAGTTGACGGCCTTTGCAATCTTCACGGCGTCTTCATAGAGCTTGTCGCGAATCTCCTGCGGCACGCTCCAGGCCGGGGCAAATTCCACGACCTTCTGGTAGCGGCGCTGCAGCGAGCAGTCGCGCTCGCCCAGATGGCGGATGCAGCCATACTGGTCGGCCAGAATCTGAACCTCGATGTGCTTGGGCTCAACAAGATACTTCTCAATGAAAATATCGTCGTTGCCAAACGCCTTCTTGGCCTCGCTGCGCACCAGCTCAAAGGCAGGCGCAACGTCCTCGGGCTTTTCGCACAGACGCATGCCGCGTCCGCCGCCGCCCGAGGCCGCCTTCAAAATGATGGGGAATCCGAATTCTTTGGCCTTTTCCAGAGCCTCCTCGGCGCTGGTCAGGGGAACATTGGAGCCGGGAATGACCGGCACGCCGCAGGACACGGCGATTTTCTTGGCCTCAAGCTTGTCGCCCATTTTGGCCAAAACATTGGAAGGCGGCCCGATGAAGGTGATCCCGGCTTCTTCGCAGGCCTTGGCAAACTGGGCATTCTCCGACAGGAACCCGTAGCCGGGATGAATGGCCTCGACCTTGCGGCGCTTGGCAAGAGGAATGATCTCGTCGATGGCCAGGTAAGCCCCCAGAGGGCTCCTGTTTTCTCCGATGAGATAGGCTTCGTCCGCCTTTGTACGAAACAGTCCCAGTGTATCTTCCTTGGAGTAAATGGCAAGTGTGCGGATGCCCAAGTCATGACAGGCACGGAAAATGCGGATGGCAATCTCTCCGCGATTTGCCGCCATCACTTTGTTAAATCGATACTCAGACAAAAAACCATCTCCTTTGATTGCACTGCTTTGTTGAAAATGCTCCTGACGATGTTTAGAGCTGTCTGTCATATCTCAGGATATCACAGGCATCCCTTAAATTCTACATATCAAGTTCCACATAAATTCTCCCTCTTTTCAGGGCCGCAGTATGACAAAACCACCAAGAAATCGAGGGCCGGCGAAAAAGCTACCGACCCTCGGGGCGTTTTTTAAGTGTTTTTTGTGGAAAATCACCTGTCCGTCTTGTGCGGTGCTGTGTCATTTTTCCAAAACGAAAAAATCAAAACATCCTGTTTTTCACTGGCGAGGCAGCGTCACCTTGTCCAAAATCCCGGTCAGATAGGCGATGGCAATGCCGTAATTGCACATGGGCACCCCCTGGCGCTGCGCCTGCGACAGGCGCGACAGCACATGCCTGCGGTTGAACATGCAGGCCCCGCAGTGAATCACCAGGTCGTAGCCCGACAAATCGTCCGGGAAGTCGGCGCCGCGCACGAAGTCGATGGTCAGGCCCTGTCCAATCTTCTTGCGCAGCAGGGCGGGAATCTTGACTCTGCCGATGTCCTCCTCCATGGGGGCGTGGGTACAGGCCTCGGCAATCAGCACGCGGGAGCTCTCGGTCAGCTCGCCGATGGTCTTTGCCCCTGCGGCAAATTGTTCGATGTCGCCCTTGTAGGCCGCCATGAGAATGGAAAAGGAGGTAAAGCGGCTCTCGGGGGGACGCTTTTTCTCAACCAGGGGGAAGACCTGTGAATCGGTGATGATGAGCTCGGGCGGCTTTGCCAGCGCGGCCAGCGCCTCGTCGATGCGGTCGGCCGTGGTGCAGACGGCGGTGCACCCCTTGTCGAGCAGCTCCCGGATGGTCTGCACCTGCGGCAGAATCAGACGGCCCTTGGGCGCCTGAATGTCCTGCGGCATGACCAGCAGGACGGTATCCCCCCGGTTTGCCAAATCTCCCGTGATGCTGATGGCGTCGTAGTCGGCCGGCAGGCTTTCGACGATGGCGGCGCGCAGCGCCTCAATGCCGGCGCCCTCCTGCGCACTGACCGGCAGCACCCGCAGCCCAAGGCGCTCCTGCAGGGCGGCTGCCGTGGCCTGCGGGTCGGGCAGCGTATCGGCCTTGCCAAGCACCGCTAAAACAGGGATTTTTTTCTCCTGAAAAAGGGTGAGCCACTGCCGCTCCACGTCGGGCGCCGCATCCAAAACCAAAAGCGCAATGTCGGTTTTGTCCGCAGCCTGCCTCGTCTTTTCCACCCGCAGCGCCCCGAGTTCGCCCTCGTCGTCAAGGCCCGCCGTGTCGATAAAGACCACCGGCCCCACGCCGCGCAGCTCCATCGCCTTG
Source organism: Candidatus Galloscillospira excrementipullorum (assembly GCA_018714125.1). GTDB lineage: Bacteria > Bacillota > Clostridia > Oscillospirales > Feifaniaceae > Galloscillospira > Galloscillospira excrementipullorum. The sequence goes on along the minus strand of DVNV01000068.1, from coordinate 21,213 downwards.
TAGACAGGGTCGGTCGTGGTTCCCGCCACCGGGGAAACCAGCGCCGTCTTCTGACCCGTCAGAGCGTTGATAAGCGAGGATTTTCCTGCATTTCTCTTTCCGAATATGCCGATGTGCAAACGGTTTGCACTGGGTGTGCTGTTGAGACTCATGCTTTTTTCTCTCCTCTCCTGGTACGGCGCACGAAAAGCCCTGCGCCGCATCCGGCCGTTCTTGTTCCGCTTCCATTGTAGCAGAGTACAGGGCTTGTCTCCATTGCAATTGCAACAAAACTGCCGCAGAGCAAATGCTGTGCGGCAGTTTGTTTTGACATGGCATCTCACGGCTGATCAAGCAGCCTGCGATCCACGATTTCAAAATGATTTTTACGGAATTTCAGCGCTCCCTCGTCCCGAAGGCGGGAGAGCTCGCGCGACAGGGCGCTGCGGTCGACGCCCAGATAGTCGGCCATGGCGCTTCGGTCCATGGAAATTTCAAATGCAAAGCTTCCGCTCTCCTGCACCCTTTGAGTGAAAAAGGTCATCAGCTTTTCGCGCAGGCTCTTTTTGGACAGCACCTGGATACGGTTGTTCATGGAGAGGGTGCGCTCGGCCAGCATGGCGATGAAGCGTCCGGTAAAGGCGCAGCCCTCAGGCTCCTGCTGCTCCTGCATGGCGTGCAGGCGGCTGGTGGACAGCCACAAAATCCGGCAGTCGGAATCTGCCTGCGCATAGATGGGGCTTTCGCGGACCTGCAGGAAGGAGAGCGATTCCCCGAAGGTCTCCCCCCTGCCCACGCTGGCCATAATCATGCGGTTGCCGTTGATGTCGGTGCTGCACACCGACACGGCGCCCTCCAGCACCAGGCCAAAGCTGGGCATGGCGTCTCCGATGCGGATGAGCTGCTCCCCTTTTCTGTAAGCCAGCTCACGCGCCCCGAAAAAAGCCAGCGCCTCCCTGAGCTGCTCTCCCTCCAGCCCTTTGAAGAGCCGGCAGGAGCAAATGCTGTCCTCCAATCCGTCAACCTCCCGTCGATTCTCCCAGCACCACGTCGAGCTCCACATACTCGCCGCTGCGGTAGACCGTCAGCGTCACGGTGTCGCCGGGGCTGAATTTGTCCTTCTCATTTGTGAGCTCGTCCATGCTCGAGACCGACACGCCGTTGAGGCCCACGATGACGTCTCCCACCTCAACGCCGCCCGCCTCGGCGCCCGAATCGGGCGTCACAAGGCCGACCAGCACACCTCTTGGAATGCGATAGTAATAGACCATATAGTCGGTCACGTCCTCGCCGCCGATACCGATACTGGGACGTCCCGTGACGTAGCCGTAGGTGGTGAGCTGCTCGGCAATGGGCAGCGCCACGCTGATGGGGATGGCAAAGCCCAGCCCCTCCACGTCGCTCGAGGACACCTTGACCGAATTGATGCCGATGACCTGGCCCGAACCGTTGACCAGCGCGCCGCCCGAGTTGCCGGGGTTGATGGCCGCATCGGTCTGGATATAGGTCATGGTGCGTCCGTCGACCTCAATTTCGCGGCTGACCGCCGAGATGATGCCCTGCGTCACCGAGCCCTCAAAGGCAAGGCCCAGGGGGTTGCCGATGGCAACGGCGATTTCGCCCTGCACAATCGAAGAGGAGTCGCCAAACTCCGCCGGGGTCAGGCCTGTGGCGTCAATCTTGATGACGGCAAGGTCGGTCTTCTCGTCCATGCCGAGCAGCGTGGCCTCATACTCGGTGCCGTCCATGACGCGAACCGTGATGGACTGCGCCCCGCTCACCACATGGGCGTTGGTCATGATGGTTCCGTCCTCCGTCATAATCACGCCGGAGCCGGTTCCGGTCGACCAGCCGCTCACCGTGCTGATGGCCACCACCGAAGGCCTGGCCTTGGCGATAATCTGGGGCACCGTGAGCTCATTTCCATAGACAACACTCGAGACACCCGACACCGACGCGCTGCCCGACAGCTCCTGGAGCTGGGTCTGCATTTCGTCGCGCTGGGTTTCGAGCTCTTCAATGCGCGGCTTCGCCACCAGCCAGTCATAGCTTGCCACCGACGTGACCGACACCGCCAGGGCGGCGGCAAGCCCCGTCAGGCGGCGTGCCCAGGTGCGCCGCCTGGTCTGGCGCGCCTCTTTCTTGCGCTGCTCTTCCTGCAGACGTTCTCTCTCCTGCTCTTCCTTTTTGGCCTGTTCTTCCTGCCTCTTTTTCAGAGCAGTCAAATCAATTTCGTGCTCGTAAAAATCCAAATCTTCGTCGCTGTAAAACATCATTGCTTCTTCTCCTTTCACCGATGTCTTTTTGTGACTGCGGTCTTTCTTTTCTTTCATCCCCTATTATAGCGTGGAATATGACCGTTTTGTGAAGCTGAGAAGAAAAAACAGCGACTTCATCCAAATGATTTTTGACAATTTGTTTTGCCGCACGCCGCCTTTGCAAAATTGACGCGGGCGCCCTCTTCAAAACGCCGCTTGAACCCTCTTTCAGTATCCCTTGGACAAATCCACCTCGTCCCGGGGCTTTCCGGTCAGCGCATAGTGCTTGAGGTTCTGGTAAACAAGCTCAAACAGGCGCACATACCTCTGGTCGGTGATAAAGGAGTTGTGGGGCGTGAGGTAGACGTTTTCCATATCCCACAGGGGATTGTCGGGCTTGAGCGGCTCCTCGGCCAACACGTCGGCAATCAGGGCGCCCAGGCGGCCGCTCTCCAGCCCCCGGCGCACGGCGGCGGTGTTCACCAGCTTGCCGCGCGACAGGCTGACCAGCACCGCCCCCTGCTTCATGCAGGAGATGACCTTCTCGTCAAACATCCCCTCAGACTGCGGCGTCAGAGGGGCCAGCGACACCACGATGTCGCAGTCTTTGACCATGTCGCAGAGCTGGTGCGGCGCAAAGCAGGCGTCGTAGCCCTCCACGGGGCGCCCGTCGCTGTTCATGCCCACAATGGAGGAGACCTCAAAGCCGCGCAGCAGGCGGCACAGCGCTAAGGCGATGTCCCCCGTGCCGCAGATGCCCACCTTCTTGCCAAAAAGCTCCTCCAGATTGCTCTTGTAGTCAACCCAGCTCGCCTTTTCCCACTTGTGCTCTCGCTGCAGCGCTGCAAAGTGGCGGCTCTTCTTGTAGTGCTCGAGCAGGCGGCAGACCGTCCACTCGGCCATGGGGATGCTGTAGAGGTTTTTGCCCTTTCCCACCCGGATGTCGGTTTTGGCAAGCTCCTTCAGAGGCAGCGCCTCCACCCCCGTCGCCACGGACTGCACATAGCGCAGCTTCGGAAAATCGCTCAGGGCGTTGCTCCCGAACAGCCGGAAGCAGACAATGACCTGTGCGTTTGCCGCAATGTCGGCCGGCACGGGCTGGTTGTCGGGGCAGATGTCGATGTCATACCCCAGGGCCTCGAGGGCCTGTTTTTGCTCCGGCGTCACAGGCAGCGCCGTCAGCAGCAGTTTTTTGGTTTCGCTCATCGTCTTATCCCTCCCCGCTCAATAGCCGCGCTCGTAATGAATGAGCCCGACCGGCTGCTTGCCCTGCGCATACAGCGCAAGGTTGCTCTTGTACCGCTCAATGTATCTCTCCCGCAGCCCCGTGGTCACGCCGCCGCAGTGGGGATAGATGATGAGGTTTTTCTGCTCCCACAGGGGGGAGTCCGCAGGAAGGGGCTCGGTGTCAAAGCAGTCGAGCGCGGCGCCGCGCAGGTGTCCCGAGTCCAGCATCTGGCACATCTTGTCCTCGTCGACAATGCGCCCGCGCGAATTGACCACCAGCACCGCCCCCTGCTTCATGCAGGACATGGCCGCAGCGTCGAGCATGTGCAGCGTCTTGTCGGTGCGGGGGATGGCCACGCACACCACGTCGCACAGGGGCAGCACATGGGGCAGGTCGTCGCGGGTGCAGCTCCCGTCAAAGTCCTGCACCGGCCTGCCGTCGGTATTGAGGCCGATGACCGTGCAGTCAAAGGCCTTGTAGCGTCTGGCACAGGCCCGGCCGATGTCGCCGGTGCCCAGCACCAAAACGGTTTTCCCCCAGAGCTCACCCGTCTGCTCGCTGCCGTCCCACTTCCACTGGTGCTCTCTCTGGTAGCCTTCAAAGAGGGCGCTCTGGCGCAGAATCTGGAGCGTCTCACCCACGCTCCACTCGGCCAGCGACACCCCATAGGTGCCGCTGCCACTGTAGAATTTTGTGTTCGGATAGGTCTCAAAAACCACGGCCGGCATGAGGTCCAGCCCCGCAACGGTCATTTGCACCATGCGCAGATTGGGCATCTCCCCCAGGTGCGCCTTCAGATAAAAGTGCTCGCACAGCGCCACTTCCATCTCCTCATGGTTTTCGCAGACCTCGCTGGGCGCCTGGTCGGGCCTTGCCACCGTGATTTCATATCCCATGGCGCGAAATTCGTCGAGTTCCTGCTGCGTCAGGTTGTAATTGTCGGCCACAAAAAGCTTCATTGCCCGTTTTTCCTTTCCCAATGTCGTTATTTGGCCCATTCGGGCAAAAACAGCTTGTCTTTGGTGATGTCGTCGAGCGTGAGGGCGCCTGTCATCATCATGGCCTCGCGCAGCTCAAATTTGAGCTTGTTGGAATAGCAGCTCACGCCGGCGCTGTCGCCCCCATAGACCGCCACGGCATACGGACGGCCAATGAGCGCCGCCGTGGCGCCCAGGCCACGGATTTTGAAGAGGTCGGCGCCGGTGCGGATGGCCCCGTCAATCAGGATTTCCATTTTCCCGCCCACCGCGTCGACAATGGCGGGCAGCATCTCCACCGGCGCGGGCGCCTGCTCGAGCACGCGGCCGCCGTGGTTGGACACCACGATGGCGCTGGCCCCCGCCTCCAGGCACTTTTTGGCTCCGGCAGGCGTCATCACGCCCTTGACAATCACGGGCAGCGTGACCGATGCGCACAGCTTTGCCAGCTCCTTGACCGTGTGCGGCATCACCGGCACCTCGCCGCCCTGCACGAGCGCCAGGCCGGCGCCGTCAAGGTCGGTGCACACGGCAAATGCGCCCGCCTGCTGGCTGCGCTTGAATTTCTCCAGCATCACGTCGATCGGCCAGGGCTTGATGGTGGGCACGGCATTGCCGGGAAAGGCCTCGCACAGCGAGCAGGTCTCCTCAAACATCTTGCCGCCGCCGTCGGGCAGAAAGGTCAGGCCCCCCTCCTGCGAGGTCGAGCGCAGCAGCGTTCTTCCAAACTCCACGCTCTGATACTTGGGCCCGTATTGGTTCTGGCTTCCCGCCAGGGGCGCGACAAAAAAGGGCGCTGCAAACCTTTTCCCGAAAAGCACAAACGACATGTCAATGTCACCATACTCGTAGATGGTGTCCAGGTGCAGCTTGATTTCCTGCAGCTTCTGATAGCTGCGCACAAAGCCGACGCCGGTGCCCTTTCCGCCCGGCCCCGGCATCACGCCCCGGCAGGCCTCTCCGTTGCACTCCCTGCACACCTTGCAGGTCAGCATGTCCTTGCGCGCAGTGTCGCACACTTCCTTCCAGGTCAAGGGGTTGCTGCTCTCACTCATGTTCCTCGGCTCCTTTTCTTCAAAAATTCAAAAGTTAAAACTTCTAAAAAAACACCGTTTCTTTTTTTGGGGCGCCTAACTGCGTCAAACTCCACACGCAGGGGCAGGCCAGGCTCCTTTTTTGCCATTTCCCGGGACATCCTCCAAGGGCCGTGCATCCCTTTGCTTCTCGTCTTGTGCCAGGCACATCAAAAAGAAAAGACGCCTGAAACCTCCCTTTTATCCCCCTGCACAAAAGCCCTTTTGCCTCTTTTCTGCCCCCCCTTACTTAAGAAGGCTTTTCGTAAAAGTATATCACGGCCTACGCTGCTTGAACAAGGCGGTTTCAAAACTTTTTTCCCGTCGAGCGCTTTTCTTTGAAATTCTTTTTGCCCAAAACAAAGGAGGCGCGCCGCGCCGGCTGTCCCGCCCTGCGCAGCGCGCCCCCCTTCCTTTCGCGTCCCCGGGCCTTACTGCCGGTGCAAGGGCACCTCGGCCTCACAGCCCAGCGAAAGGGAGTAAATCACCGCCTTTGCCACCCGGCGGCCCGTCATTTGAAAATAGGCATGGGCATAGAGCTGCAGCTGGCTTTGATATCGCTGCACCAGCACCTGGGCCTGCCGTACGCGGTCGGTCTTGTAGTCAACCAGCACGATGCCCTCATCCCCCTCGTAAATACAGTCAATCACGCCCTGCAGCAGCAGCTTTTCCTCCTGCTGTCCCCCGGTCAGGCCGGGCAGCAGGTCTCCCGCTCTCGCCAGCACCGTGAATTTGAGCTCTCGCCTGAGCCATTTTGCGTCCAGCATGCGGGCAAACAGGCCGCTCTGTGTAAAGGTCTTTACCATGTCGATGGAGATGAGCCCCTTTTGCCTCTGGCTGAGGAAGCCGCGCTCCACAAGATAGTCGATTTCCGTGCAGGGGTCATCGGCAAGGCCCCTGAGGTAGGCAAACTGGACCAGCTCGTGCATGGCGGTGCCGGCCTCGGCCGGAGTGGCCTCCTGCTGCTGCGCCACAAAGGAGGGCCTGCGAAAGCCCGTTTTCTGCAGACGATAGGCGCTCACCCGCTCCCCGGCAGGGGTGTCGAGGTCCTGTCCGGGGCGCAGCATGTCTTTCAGCCGGGTCACGGTGAGCTTGCTGGGAAGCCTCTCCGCCCCGCTCTCGGGCCGTGGCGCCCAGCCTTCAAAAATCGGCGGCGTCTGCGCCGCCTGCGGCGCTGCGCAGGGGGTGCTCTCCTGCTGCGCCGGCGTAAACCCGTCTCCCCGTTCCACATACACCTGACAAGGCATGTGCCTGCACACCTTGCACTCCGGAAGCCCGTAGTGCTCCCTGACGGCCCTGCCGGCGTCGGTGGCCTGCATGGCCAGCAGCAGCACCTCGCCCAGGCTGGAGGCGTCCAGCATCTGCACGGGGTGGATGTGCCCCTCGTCCAGCAGGACGGGGTCCAGCCGGGAGAGGCCTCTTTTTCTGGTGTCCACCACCAGCAGCAGGCGTTCTTTTGCCCGCGTCATGGCGACATAGAGGCAGCGCAGCTCCTCCGCCAGCGCCTCGCGCTCATTCCTGCACACAACGCCCGCCCTTTGCAGCGTATCAAACTCCACAAGGCGCTGCATGTCTCGCAGCTTGAGGCCCACGCCGACCTCGCCGTTGAGCACAAACCTCTGGCGCAGGTCGGTTTTGTTGCGTGCCTTTGCCAGCCCGCACACAATCACGATGGGAAATTCCAGCCCCTTGGATTTGTGGATGCTCATGATGCGTACCATATCGCTGTCGGCGCTCAGCCGGGCCGCCGGCAGGTCGCGCCCGCTTCGCTTGAGGCCTTCCAGGTAGCGGTTGAAGCGGAAGAGCCCCCGATAGCCGGTGCTCTCATATTCGGCCGCGTAGGAGAGAAGCTGGCGCACGTTTTCGCATCGCAGCTCCCCCATGGGCATTGAGGCCACAACGGCCATCAGGCCGGTCTCCTCCAGCACGGTATACAGCAGCTTTTCCACCGGTTCCCGTTTGGCAAGCTCCCGCCATCGCCCGAGCTGCTCCAAAAACAGGGCTGCCGCCGGCAGGCTGTCGGCCGCGGCCCGCACCGCATCGTAAAAGGGTTGTCCCTCAAGGCCCAGGCGAATCTGCGCCAGCTCGTCGGACGAGAGCCCGTAGAGCGGCGAGCGCAGCACGGCAGCCAGGGCGACATCCTGCAGGGGGTTGTCGATGCACTCCAGCAGCGACATGAGCAGCAGCACCTCGGGGCGGGAGAAAAAGGCCTCTGGGGTGTCGCTGTAGACCGCGACGCCATGCTGCGTCAGCGCCTTTTCCAGCAGGGGGGCCTCGTCCTTGACCGAGCGCAGGAGAATGACGATGTCCTGCTTTCTGGCCCTGCGGCGGGTGCCGTCCTTTTCGGTGACAAGGGCGCAGGACAGCAGCTCCTGCACAAGGCGCGCCACATTCTCCGCCTCGTCAAAGGACTCCTGTTCCTCCTGCGGCTTTTCCTGCTGCGCCTCCCCGGTGAGCAGGCGCAGCTCCACCGGCACATCCTGCGCCGTATCGTAGGGTGCGCCGAAGGAAAGGGCCTCTCCCTCATAGGACAGCCCGCCCAGCCGCTCGCTCATGACCTGGCTGAAGACGGCATTGACAAACTCCACCACCGTGCGCCGGCTGCGGAAATTTTTTGAAAGCGTCAGCTGACGGCAGGCAGCCCCCTCACTGGAGAGGGGGGCAAAGGTGCGCCGCTTTTCCACAAAAATGCGCGGCTCCGCCTGCCGGAACAGGTAGATGGACTGCTTGGCGTCCCCCACGAAAAAGAGGTTGCTCTCCTGCTGTGCAATGGCGCGGAAAATGAAGTCCTGAAGCTCGTTGGTGTCCTGATATTCGTCGATGAGGATTTCGCGATACCGTTTGGAAATTTCGCGCGCGGTGTCGGTCGGCGTCACCCTGCCGTCCTGCACGCTCTCCACCAAAAGGCCGTAGAGCAGATGCGAAAGGTCGGAAAAATCGAGAATCCTGCGCTCATTTTTGGCGGCGCCAAAGCGCCTCTCAAGCTCCAGTGTAAAGCCGCACAGGCCCCGCAGTGCGCCGCTCAGGGCAACGGCGTCCCTGCAGGCATCCTCCGACGTGAGGAAAAAGCACTTCTCCTTGAGCTTTACAAGCTGTTTTTTCACAAGGTCGCGCCGCGCGCTCACCTGCTTTTTCACCGCCTCGTCGGCCTTGGCGGCGGGGGCGAAGCGGGGCGGCGCAAAGGCCGCAAGCAATCCGGCAGCCCCGTCAAAATCCCCGCCCTGCACGGCCTTTTGCAGCAGCTCAAGCGTTTGACCGTAATCCGCAAGCGCCGGCAGGTATTTCTGCTTGAGCACCGGCTCCTCCGCAGCGTCTTCCATCGCCTCTTTGAGCAGCTTTTGCGCATACTCGATGCGCAGCGCAGCCGTCTCCAGCAGCGCCCTGCCGTAAGGCGTCTGCCCAAAGGGCGGCGGCGACTCGTACAGTTTTACCTGACGCTTCAAAAAATCCTCCCTCTGCGGGTTGGCCGAGGTCAGGCGGCGCATCTGGTCGACGACCTCCAAAAACCGCCGGTCGTCGCGCGAGCCGGAAAAGTAGTCAACCGCCTGCAGAAAGTCGCTGTCCGCCTTTTCGTAATACTCCTCCAGCAGCTCGTCGCGCACCGATTCGTAAAGCAGCGTCAGCTCGGCCTCGGGGGCAATGCGCGCCGCCGGGGAGATGCCAAGCTTTCCTGCAAACTCGCGCACCAGACTGTAGTAAAATCCGTCGATGGTCTCAAAGGCCGCCGAGGGCATGAGGGCAAGCTGCCTCTCCAGCCGGCGGTTCTTTGGCCGGCGTCCCATCTCCTCATAAATGGCCTTTGTCATCTTTTCCCGCATCTCCGAGGCGGCGGCACGGGTGAAGGTGACAACCAAAAAATCGCTCACGTCACAGGGGTTTTTCTCGTCGAGCACCCGTTCCAAAATGCGCTGCACCAGCACCGCCGTTTTGCCAGAGCCGGCCGCGGCGCTGACCAGCAGGGTGTGTCCCCTCGCCTCGATGGCGGCTCTCTGCTCCGCCGTCCATTTCACCTCACTCATGCTCCCCGCCTCCCTCTTCCTGCGTCACCAGCTCCCAAAACCGGGCGGCGCCCATGGGGGCAAGCTCCCGTGGCTGTCCTTCAAAGCGGCAGACCGCCCGCATGTCGCAAAAGCGGCAGGCGTCGACTCCGTCGGGCCCGGCGCTGCGCACCGGGTCGATAAACACGCCCCCCTCGCGCAGTGCCTGCGCCGTCTGCCGCAGCGTTTTCTCCATGTAGCGCATGAGTGCCTCCATCTGCGGCAGGGTGGCAAGTGAAGAGGCTTTCCAGTCGATGTGCAGCTCCCCGTCCTTTTCCTTTGCCGAAACCGGCAAAAAGGCATAGGCGCCGCTTTTATCCATGGCTTTGAGCAGGGCCTCGTCCGCCAGCAGCAGCCCGTTGCGGCGGGGTTTTCGCTTTGCCCGCAGCTCCGCATCTGAAATCTCCCTGCTGTCGGCAGAGACCACGTCAAGGCGCACCGGGACATAGACCACCCCGGCCGGCAGCAGGCGTTCCCCATAGTGCTGCTGCCCGTTTTTGAGCAGCGCCAGCAGATAGAGCAGCGTCTGAAGGCCGATGCCCTGGAAGATTTCGGCATAGTCCATGCGCTTTTTGCCGGTCTTGTAGTCCACAATGCGCAAGTAGAGCCCCTCGGGACGGCGCAGGCCGTCCACACGGTCGATTTTCCCGCGCACCACAACGCCCTCCTGCGGCTCCCCGATGGTCAGGACAGGGATGTCCTGACCCACCGACAGCTCAAAGTCCATGGGCTCAAAGTCGCTGTGGGAAAGCTCGTCGAGCAAAAGGTCGACGGTATGGTAAAGGATGCTGCGCAGGCGCTCGAACAGACGCCGAAAGCGCGCCTCCTTCTCGTCAAAATCAGGCATCTGCTGGCGGAGATACTGCGCAACGGCGGCGTCCACCCGGTCGTGGGCCTGCTGCGGCGTCAGGTTCTCCCTGTCCTGCTTGGAAAGCCCCGTGAAAAAGAGCTCCATGGCGCGGTGCAGGAAGGTGCCGGCCTGCAGGGCGTCAAACACATGCTTTTTGCGGGGCTTGAGAGACAGCCCATAGCGGCAGAAGTGTGAAAAGGGGCACTGGGAATATTGCTCCAGAGAGGTCGGGGACAGCACACGGCCCCTGCCGTAAAGCTGCCTTGCCAGCTCGGGATGCGCAAAGGCCGCGTCTGTGCCCGTCTTTTGCACGGCCTCCTCCATACGCTTTAAGCGCTCGGCCATCCTCTCATCCCCGAGCAGCGCCTGTCTGAGGGGCTCTTTCAGAGGGTCTTCCTCCCGCAGCGTGAGAAAACGCTCAAGGGCCTGAGCCGGCGAGCACAGAGACCCGGGGCTGCGGCTCCACGCCTCCACGTCCACCGTTGTCAGCCGGGGGAACACGCTTCTGACCGCCATGAGATAGGGCGACGGACGCCTCTGCTCCCCTCCCGACTGCAGCGCATAAGTCAGCGTGAGCGTCTGGGTGGGGGCCATCATGGCCACATAGGCATAATAACTCTCCTCGAGGGCCTCCTGCTCCCCCGAGGCCGACAGCAGCACATGCCGGCTGCGCAGGCTCTGCCTGTCCTGCTCGCTCAAAAGCCCTCCCTGCGCCAGAGGCTTTGGGAAGCTGTCTTGGGAAAAGTCCATGACAAAGGCATGCTTCACCATGCCCGGCATCACGCGGTCTGCGCCAATCACCAGCACGCAGTCAAGCGTTGCCGGAATGATGCCAAGGCGGCTCTGGGCCGCCGCAAGGCGCAGCAGCTCGGCATAGCGGGAGGCATTCACTTCCGGCTCGGCCAGCGCCTCCATCTGCTCAAGCAGCGAGATGACGGTCTCATAGGTCTGCTCGTATTCCAGCGCCGTGGCCTCCTCCCCCGCCTCTCTGGCCTGCTCAGTCAGCCGCTCCAGCTGCCCTTGCACGCCGACCTCTTCCATCAGGGCGTAAAGGGCGCAGGAGATGTTGTGGGCGCCGCCCTGCGCAAGGCTCTCCCCCAGCCTTTGAAGGGGCGCCGTGGCGCGCAGGCGCAGCTGCTCAAGCCTCCACAGGCGCTTTCTGGCCTGCTCGTCAAAAACGCCGTCAAACCCGTCGGGGTGCAGCGAAAATGGGGTTGTCCAGCGCCGGCCGCGCAGCTCCCAGGCCGAAGCATAGCTTTCGAGACGGTCGACCTCATCCATGCTCAGCCCCGCCAGCCCCGTCTTGAGATAGGCCATGACGTCGTCACAGGCATATCCCCCCGTGACAACCTGGATGGCCGAAAAAAGCAGCGCGGCGAGCGGCTTGTCCAGCAAAAAGCCCCTGCTGTCCATCTGTACCGGGATGCCGAACTTTCGAAAGGCGGCCTCCAGCACGCCGCTTTCGGGCGCTTCGCGCACCACCACTGCCATATCGCGCCAACGGCAGCCCTGCTGTGCCAGCATGAGAATGTTGGCTGCCACATATTCGGCCTGCGCCGTCTGGGTCATGGCCTCCGCCACTTTCAGGTCCCGTGTGGGCTGGTCCCACGAAACGGGATTTTCCTGAAACAGGCAGAGCTCCAGATGGCTCAGCTCGGCACTGCTCTGGCCGGAAAGCGGCAGCGTTTGCTCGGGCAGCAGCCCGCAGCCCACCTGCTGCGCCATCCGGCGCAGCTGCTGCGCCGTGGTGCGGCAGGGCGCAAAAATCCCCGCCTCTCCCCCGGCCTCTCCCAGCAGACAGACCGTGACCGTGCTGCCGGAGGCCAGCATGAGCTCAATGGCGGAAAGCTCCTGCGGCGTAAAGCCCTTGAAGTGCCACAAAAACACATCCGTTCCCGCAAACAGGTTGCTTTGCCGCAGCAGGTCGCAGGCGGCATCCAGCGCAAATTCCGCGCTCTTGTTCTCGCTCATGCGCGCAAGCATGGCCTGGTAGAGCAGCGCCAGGTCGTGCAGCTTGTCTCCCAGCGTCTCCGGGGACAGGCTGTCCGACAGCTCCATGAGCTCGTCGGGGTCGGTCTCATAGGCGGCAAACTCCTGAAACTGGGCGCGCAGCAGCTCGATGAAATCGGCCTTTTGCGACAGTGGCCCAAAATGGCGCAGCTCGCCGCGAAGCGGACTGAGAACGCCCGAAAGCAAAATGCGCACACCGCCCTCGCTGAGCGTCTGGCGCGCACGGCCTCCCAGCCTGTCAAACACATAGTCCGGCAGACGCCGGAAACTGAGCACCTCCACCCAAAGCGAGAGCTCGTCCCCCAGCTCTTCGAGCAGCCGGCGCTCCATCGTGACCGAGAGCTGCTCGGGCACCAGCACAAGGCAGGGCCTTTTTCCCTTCCGGCCGAGAAGCTCCCATGCCAGCGCCTGATTGCGGTCGGCTCCGGGCATTCCATACACCAGTTGCAGCAAGGCCTCAACGCCCCCTTTCTTCTGCCTGCTATTTTATCACATCCAAACGCCTCAGAAAAGGAAAAGCTTTGGCGCTTTTGCGCTTGCGGGGCTGCCCCTTAAAAAAACCTTGCCGCCCAAAAATCAAGGGCCTGCTTGGGTCATCTGCCCGCAGGGCCCCTTTTGAAAGAAAAAAACGGCCGCAGGGAGTGCCCCCTTGCGGCCGCTTTTTCATTTATGCGTTTTCTTTGAGCTTTGGAGAGCTGCGCAAAAGGCGAATCCAGCCGATGATTGGCATGGTGACCGCCCTGCCCCTCATGGCGTGAAAGGCGCCCAGCAGGCAAAAGGGCAGTGGCGCAAGCGCCGCCCAGTGCAGCAGCAGTGTCCACCTTCGGTAGTAGCCCCACGGCAGCAGCAGAAGGCCCACCCGCCCCGCCGCCAAAAGCAGCAGTGCATAGACGGCCTCAGCCAGCAGCAGCGTCAGCCCCTGGTTTGCATGGAAGGCAATGTAATCATCCTCCCTTGCGGCATAGAGGGCCGGCAGCAGCAGCAAACCCAGATAGGAGCAGGCCGCCACCGCGCGCACGTCTTTATCCCCGCTTGTCAGGGGAAGCGTTTTCCAAAGCCGCATGCTCGTTCCCTCCGGACAAAAAGGCTTTGCGCTCTTTCCCGCAGGCAAGAGCCCCGGACTCCCGGAATGCCGGGCAGGCGCCTTTCTTTTTCTGCGGCACACGCCGCACCGAGGTCATGTCAGCCCTTGAAGTCCTCCGCCGGCTTGCCGGTGGAAACCACCTCATCCCCGGGGTGGGGGGCATCTCTGCGGTCGGTCAGCAAAATCATGGCATAGCCGTCTCCAACCTCGGTCACATGGCCCTCGCCGCGCGCGAAGACCATCACGCCCTCCCCAATCGAAACACCGCTCATTCCCTCGACCTTAGCTTCCCACTGGTTGGTCTCGGAAATCTTGCCGCACCGCTCGGGATACTTCTTGTGGAGAATGGTAAACAGTTTCTTTTCGATATCTTCGTCCAGATAGCTGGGCATGAGCATTTCCTTCTTTCGTTTCGTGATTTCTTTTTGCTTGACGGGCCCTGCGCGTCAGAGCCGCAGGGCCCCGGCGCACGCACCCTTCAGACAACAGTGTATCAACGCGGCCGTTTTTTGTCAACCGGCCCAGTAACAGATGCCGAAATTCATGAGCATCTGCGCCACCTGGGCACGCGTTGCAGGCTCCCTTGCGTCAAGCCGCCCGGTCTGGCTGAAAAAGATGCCGCTGCCCACGGCCCACTGCATCGCCTCGCGCGCATAGTCCGACAGCGCCGATGCGTCGGCATAGCCCGAGAGGTCCCCGCTCTGCGAGACGTCATATCCCTGCGACACGGCATAGCGGTAGAGGATGGTGACAAACTGCTCCCTCGTGATGGAGCTTTCCGGCATGAACAGGTTGTCCCCCACGCCGGTGACAAGCCCCGTACCGCTCGCCCAGCGCACGCCGTCTTCATAGTAGGCGCCCGCAGGCACGTCGGAAAAGCTCTCGCCCTGCCCCTGCGGCTCGTCTTCCAGGCGGTGCATCACCGTAACCAGCATGCCGCGCGTCATGGAGCTGTCGGGGGCAAACTCGGTCTCGCTGACCCCCAGGAAGAGGTTGCGCGCCGTCACAAAAGCCACGGCGTCGGCAGACCAGTGGCCGTCGGTGTCGGCAAAGGTTTTTCCGAGATCCGCCGCCGACAGGCCCGTGGTGTCTCCGCCCGGGACGCTGATTTTTCCGTTTTGCACCAGCGACTTGCGCACCACAATCTGACGCTCGTCCTGCGTGCGCAGGGCCACCATGCCGGGCGAGAAGCTCTCGCCTGCGTCCCCGGTTACGGTGTAAATCTCGGTCATGACGGGGCTGTTTTCCATGCCGGTCTGAACCGCCATGGCCTTGAGCGTGGTGGTCTGCGAAATCAAAATGGGGCCGGTATAGGCAAGCGAGGTCAGCGTGGGGGTGCTGCCGTCCACCGTGTAGTAAATCCGCGCCCCCTGCGTCTCGCTCTCGAGCGTGACGCTCACGCTGCCGCCATAGCCTCCCGTTGCGGGCGTGGCGGAGGGCATGATGGCCTGCTCAAGCAAGGAGGGGTAGCTGCTCTTCGCGGTGTCAACCTCCCACCGGAAGCAGGTCTGCCGCGCGTAAGCCTGCACCCAGGCGTTGAGCGCCTGGGTCAGCTCGGTGTAAATCATGCCCGAACTGGCCTCGCCCATGAAGACGCCGTTGGTGCCAGAGGGCGACCACAGGGCCCTGTCGAAGTCAAAGGCGCTGCAGTTGCGCGTCTGCACCGAGTTGTAGTCAAATCCCACGGCGTCGCTCATGCCCAGGGCAGGGGCGCCCGAGATGTCGTTGAGCCAGTAGCAGTTTTGAAGGATGCCGTCGGCCTTCTGGCCAACCAGGCCGCCCGCTCTGCCGATGCCCTCGGCACGGCCGCTGCTGTAGCAGTTGTAGATGGCGGAGCCGTAGACCGCCGTTCCCACAATGCCGCCCATGTCGCCCGAGCCGCCAATTTCGGCATGGTTGGCACAGTTTCTCACCGTGGTGTTTCCGGCCATGCCCACAATGCCGCCCATGTTGCCCGAGCCCTTCACGGTGCCGGTGTTTTCACAGTTTTGCACCGTGGCTGTGACGATGCTGGCTCCCACAAGGCCGCCCGAGCTGCTGGTGCCGTCCACCGTGCCCGAGTTGGTGCAGATTTCCACCACGGGATTGACGGCGCCGGTGGGATGGATGCCGACCATGCCGCCCACCTTATGGCCCGAGATGGTGCCGGAGTTTGTGCAGCTGCGCACGGTGCCGTAGTTGGCGCCCACCAGGCCGCCGGCCGCCGAGGTCTTGTCGGTATTGGAGATGTCGCCCGTGTTGACGCAGCGCTCCACCAGCCCGTAGTTGTAGACGGCCACGCCGCCCACATAGCTCTCGGCCTGCAGGTCGGAAGCCACCGTCAGGTTGCGCACCACGCCCTGCTTGCCGATACAGCCAAACAGGCCCTGCACGCCGGACAGGCCCGAGATGGTATGCCCCTGCCCGTCAAACAGACCGTTGAAGGGCACCGCCGTCTCATAGGGGTAGCTGTAGAGCCCGATGGTGGAAAAGGATTTCCCGGCTGCGTTGAGGTCGGTCGTCAGATATACCCGGCAGCCCGAGAAGTCGGTGCCGGCCCGTACCAGTTCCGACAGCCTGACCAGTCCGTCCCAGTCCCGGATGACATAGCTGGTCTGCGCAGACAGTGCGTCCCCCTGCGTCAGAGCGGCGACGTCGACACCCGACGTCACGTCGGCCGAGGCCGTCATGGGAAGTGCGGCGGCAAACGACAGCAGCATGGCTGCCGCAAGCGCCCACGACAACAGTTTCTTTTTCATGTTCATTCCTCCCGTTTGCTTGTGAAAGCCCTCTCCCGTTCGATGGTCGGGCCCGGAGGGCCGGGTCTTTGAGCGGGCGCGCCCTCAGACGCAGCCGCACGGCGGGGCTTTTGCATCAGCCTGCGCTTCCAGGCTGCGGCGGCCGGCATCAAAAGCCCGCCCGCCAGATTGCCCAGGGAAGCCAGCAGCACCACGCGCAGCGCATCCATCCCCCACAGGCTTGCCAGCGAAAAATAATACATATCCGCAACGCTCTGCTCATACCCGCAGGAGACAAACACCGTCACGCTCAAAAACAGGCCGACATACCGTCCCAGCACGTCGGTTTTGTGCCTGTAGTTTTGGACGCCCATACAGATTAAAAAGTTGCAGAAAACACCCAGCAAAAAAATGCTGATGCCCTTGTCATCCAGGCGCTGCCTGCAGAGAAGCTCGGCCTGCGGCACAATGACGGGGGCAAGCCGCGTCAGCCGCAGCGCAAATCCCACTGCAAAAGCGCCCAGCAGATTGCCCGTCCAGCACAGCAAAAGCCCCGGCAGGCGCGCACCCCGCCGCTCCAGCAGAAAGCACAGTTTTCCCGTAAACAGCGCCAGGTCGCAGCTTGCTATGGTAAACATGCCGACCGAAAACAGGAAGGCTCCCAGCGCCGTGGGCTGAACGGCCACGTTTGCCGTGCAGGCAATGCCCAGTGCCACACCGGCCAAAACCGAGTCGGCCGCCAGGGCGGCGTATTGTGCAAAGCCCCCCTGCCTTTCCTCTTCTTCCCTCAAGGCGTCATCATCACCTTTTCGTGCGAATTGTTCGAGGTGCCTAACGGCACATCAGAGAAAGTCCCGATACTGCTCCAGCACGGCCTCGTGGCAGGGCACTGGCACGCCCGCCTGCCCCGCCAGTTCCACCAGGCGGCCCACAATATGCGAGAGCTCGTTTTTCCTGCGGCCGTTTTTCAAGTCGCGGTAAAGCGACGTCATGGTGTCGGGCGGCAGGGCCAGAAAATTGCTCATGTATTGTTCCACCAGCCCCTCGGGCATGCTGACACCCATTGCCTCTGCCACACTCACCAGCTCCCCATAGGCGCTGCGCAAAAAGTTTAGCTTTTGGGGGTCCTTTTGAACGTCACCCGCCGTTACGTCAAATCTGGCAAGGGCCACGCTGTTGCCGCACATGAGCGTATACTTGACCCAGCTCGCCTGCGCGATGTCCCTTGTGGCCTCCACGGGAATCCCCGCATGCTCAAGCTCAAGCCCCAGCGTCAAGAGCTCGGGCGGCAACTTCCCGCTTGTCATGCCCAGCACAATGCGGCAGCTTTTTCCCTCCTGACGCACCCTGCCCGGCTGCGCCAGATGGCTGAACACGTTGATGCAGCCATCGGCCAGGATGCAGGGCGGCAGCAGAGGCTCCATCACCTGCGACACCGTCACCCCGTTGAGCAGGGGCAGCACCACCGTAGCGGGGCCCACCATGGGCGCAATCTGGCGGCAGCTCTGCTCAAGGTCGTAGCCCTTGACCGCCAAAATCACGGCGTCGGCCACGCCGATTTGCCGTGCGTCGTCGGTGGCCAGCACCGGCACCACACAAAAGCGGCCCAGGCGGTCGGATTCCACCGTCAGCCCGTCCTTCAAAATCGCGGCCAGGTTTTCCCCTCTGGCCAAAAAGCAGGTCTTGGGCTCCACTTTGGCCAGCGCGCCGCCCACAAAGCCGCCCACGCCGCCCAGTCCCACAACCGCAATCTTCATGCTCTCATCCTTCCTGTTTTGCTGCGTTGAGATAGTCCATGGCCACCTGTGCAAAGTAGGCGGCCCCCACCGTCATCACCGACTCGTCGATGTCAAAAAACTCCGAATGGTGGGGGTGGCTGCCGCCCGCCCCCAGCGCCGCAAAGGCGCCGCGTCCGGCCATGGTATACTCCGAAAAATCGTCGGAGCCCGACATGTGCGTGTCCCCCATGGTGGCCAAAGAGGGCTCCTCCACCACCTTTTTGGCAGCCTCATAGACAAACTGCGAACCCCGCTCATCGTTGATGAGCACCTCCACCATCTTATCATAGGAGAGCTCGGCCTCGCACCGGTAGGCGGCCGCCGTACCCTGGACGATACGCTCGAAAATCCCGGGCATGGCGTGATGGATGTCCCTGTCGTAGCAGCGCACCGTCCCGTCCAGGAAGGCCTCCCCCGAGACGATGTTAAAGCGGGTGCCGCTGTGAAGCTGCCCCACCGTGACCACCACCTGCTGCTTGGGAGACATCTCCCTGCTGACAATGGTCTGCAAATTCATCACCAGGGCACTTGCCGCCACCGTGGCGTCCACCCCCGCCTCGGGCCTTGCCCCGTGAGTGGTTTTCCCCTTGATGTTGATTGAAAAGCGCGATGCGGCCGGCGCACTGGCCCCCGTCGCCGCAGAAAGCCAGCCCGGCTTGAAGCAGGCCAGCAGGTGAAGCCCGAAGGTCATGGAGACGCCCTCAAGCGCCCCCTGCTCAATCATGAGCCTTGCCCCCTGCCCCGTCTCTTCCGCCGGCTGGAAAATCAGGCGCACCGAGCCTGCAAAGGCTTCGCGGCAGGCCATCAGGATTTCGGCCGCGCCCACCAGCATGGCGGCATGGGCGTCATGCCCGCAGGCATGCATCATGCCCGGCACCTGCGAGGCAAAGGGAAGCCCTGTCCTCTCTCCGATGCTCAGGGCGTCGATGTCGGCGCGCAGGGCCACCCGCGGGCCGGGAGCAGCCCCCTCAATCTGCGCAATCAGGCCGGTCGGTTGGGTCAGCCTGTAGGGGATGCCAAGTCTGTCCATCTCGGCCGCCAGGCGGCGTGTGGTTTCAAATTCCTGCATGCTGGGCTCAGGGTTTTGGTGCAGTGCGCGGCGCACTTCCACCATTTTCGGATAAACGCTTTGTGCCAATGCGTTGATTTGGTTCATGGCTCCTCCTTTGACAGACGATTTTTATTTTTTGTCCGACGCTCCCCGCATCTGCCGGAAGCTGCCGGAAGCTGCCCCCTTTTCCCTGCGAAGACCGCCTGCTCCCTGTCCATACAGGGGGCTTTTGACGGGCATGCCGCCCCCTGGGCGGCATGCCCCCTGCCTATCGAAGGTAGTATATCATGAAGCGCGGGAGCTTGGGTACCCATTTTTGAAAATCCCTTCAAAAATTCCCGTCCGGCGTCTGCACATGAGCGCCCGAAAAGCCGCATATGATAGCCAAAAGAAGCGGTTTTGCACCGCGTCTTCTGCCTGTCTCACGGCAAGGCAGGTCCTGATACCGAAACGGAGGGGTTTTTATGCCTGTCAAACGGCTTTTGTGTCTGCTGTCATCCCTGCTCCTGCTCGCACTGCTGTGCCTGCCGGCTGCGGCGGCCCCGGTGCCGCCCGAAATCAGCGCACCCAGCGCAATTTTGATGGAGTCTTCCACCGGGAAAATTCTCTATGAGAAGGAGGCCAACACCCCCCTTCCCCCTGCCAGCGTGACAAAAATCATGACCATCCTGCTGGTGGCAGAGGCCATCGACTCGGGGCGCATCTCGCTGGACGACATGGTGACTGCCAGCGAAACCGCCGCCTCCATGGGCGGTTCCCAGATTTACCTGGAGGTGGGCGAGAGCATGAGCGTGCAGGATTTGCTCAAGGCCATTGTGGTCGCCTCGGGCAACGACGCCGCCACCGCCATGGCCGAGCACATTGCCGGCAGCACCGAGGGCTTTGTGGCGCTCATGAACCAGAAGGCCGAAGAGCTCGGCATGGACAACACCACCTTTGTCAACTGTCACGGGCTGGACGCCGACGGCCACCTCACCACGGCCCACGACATCGCCCTGATGTCGGCGGAGCTTCTGGAAAAGCACCCCTGGATTACCGATTACACCACCATCTGGATGGACTCGCTGCGCGGCGGCGCCTTTGAGCTGGCCAACACCAACAAGCTGCTGCGCTCCTACACCGGCACCACGGGACTCAAGACCGGTTCAACCGACCTTGCCAAATACTGCCTGTCTGCTTCGGCCGTCCGGGGCGACATGCAGCTCATTGCCGTTGTCATGGCGGCCCCCTCCACGGCGGAGCGATTCAAGTCGGCGGCGCAGCTTTTGGATTTTGGCTTTGCCAACTATGAGAAAACGGTGCTGCCGGTCGAACGGCTGGCCCCCATCCCGGTCGAGGGAGGCACACTGGACGAGGTTGAGCTGGTTTGCATTCCAGACAGCGTCACCACCGTGCTGGAAAAGGGGGACACCCGTGTGGTGGATGCCTCCGTCACCGTGCAGCAGAGCCTCACCGCCCCGGTGGAGGAGGGCCAGACCGTGGGGGAGGTCATCTTCCGGCTGGGGGAGACGGAGCTCGGGCGCGGCCGCATTGTCACGGCCGGTGCCGTGCCCCGCCGAAGCGTGCTGCAGCAGTTTGTGCGCTATCTCGGCATGCTGACCATGGCAGACTAACCTGAGATTGCCTGAAAGTTGATGTTGATTTGCCCGCCCCTTTCCTGTATAATACATGATAAAGAAGAATCCGCCGCAATGCTTTTCAAGATAGGAGTAATTTGATATGGTGAAGTTAATCGTTGGAAAAAAAGGAACGGGCAAAACCAAGCATTTAGTGGATCTGGTCCATCAGGCAGCCGATACCAGCAAGGGCAACGTTGTCTGCATTGAAAAGGGCAACTCCCTGACCTACGACATCAAGCCGCAGGTTCGTCTCATCCGGGCCGACGAATTCCTGGTTGACAGTTATCCCGTCATGGCAGGGTTCGTCTGCGGAATCATGGCCGGCGACTACGACTGCACCGATATTTTTGTCGATTCCATTACCAAGCTCTGCGGCACCGATTTTGAGGCCATGACGGCCTTCTTCCTCTCGATGGATCCCCTGACCACGGCCAACAACCTCACGCTGACGGCCACCGTCTCGGCCGACATCTCCGAGATCCCAGAGGAGCTGCACAAGTTCGTGACCAAATTTTAAGCATCTTTTGCACTGCAGACAATAAAACGGCCGGC
>DVNV01000067.1 GCA_018714125.1 Candidatus Galloscillospira excrementipullorum | reverse complement strand
ACCGGCCTGCCGCGCGCCGGGAGCCTGTGTCACCTGTTTCAAAGGTTGCTGTCTGCCGCCTGTTTTCCCAGGCGGCGGGAAAGCGCCCTTTCCCATTTCCGCCCCCGTTTTGACCCATTTTCTGCAATGGCGCCCGAGCAAAAGAGCGCCGCCTTTGCGCTGGCCGGGCCAATCAGCTCATAGAGCACCGAAGAGGACAAAATCACCGTGAGCAGCAGCTCTCCCACAGCCTCCGGCAGCAGCCTCTGCCCCAAAAAGGCCAGCCCGATTGCCACGCCCGCCTGCGGCACCAGCGCCACACCCAGCCAGTTGCGCACCGATGCGTCACAGCCCGTCACGGCGCAGCCCGCATAGGCGCCCAGATATTTCCCGGCAACGCGAATCAGGCAGTATCCAATGCCCACCATGCCGAACCGGCGCAGGGCCCCCACGTTGAGATTCATGCCCGACACAATGAAAAAAAGCGTCAGAATGGGCGGCGTGAACCGGTCGAGCTGCCCAAAGAGGCGGGTGTCCCCCGTGAGGTTGACATAGCCCGCCCCCATCGCCATACAGGCCAGCAGAGGCGAGACGTCCAGCAGTGCACAGACCCCCGAGACGGCCAGCACCATGGCCACCGTGAGAATCAGCCGGTTGTCCTCGCTGCGGCGCTCACGCAGCAAAAACCTGAGCCCCACCGCGCAAAAAAGTCCCAGCAGCAGCATGGCCGCATTGGAGAGCAGGGGCATCGCAAGGGCGGTCAGCGAGAAGGTTCCGTCCTCCCAAGCCCTCACTGCCGCAGCCGCCACGCTGAACACAAACAGGCAAACCGCATCGTCAAGCGACACCACCTGCAGCAGCGTGCTGACAAAGGGGCCCTCCGCCTGATACTGCCGAATGGTCATCATGGTGCTGGCCGGAGCCGTGGCCGTGGCAATGGCTCCCAGCAGCAGGGAAAAGCTCCAGTCCATATGAAAGAGCAGATGCGTGCTCAGCGCAACCAAAACCCCCGCCGTCAGCGACTCAAACAGCGTGATGACCAGCACGTTTCCCCCCGACTGCGAAAAGGTTTCCCTTGTAAAATAGCCCCCCACCCCAAAGGCGATGAAGGACAGGGCAAGGTCACTGACAAAGCCAATCGAGCTCAAAAAAGTGTCCGGTACCGCATGAAGCACATAGGGTCCCAGCAAAATTCCCGCAATAATATAGCCGCTGACGTTGGGCAGCCGCAGCAGCCTCGTCGCCCGCGTCACAAGAAATCCCATAAAAAGCATTATGCACAGGCTCAGCAGCACCATCGCCGCCTCGCTGCATCCGCTCAGCCACTCACACATCTCGTATCTCCCCTTCCAAGGCCTTGCACATCGCTTCAAGTTGTGCTACTATCATAATCACAACTTGCGATAAAATAAAATCATAATATCTTTGTGCTTCATAAATTTTTATAATTTCCCTGTCCGAAGTGGGAGGTTTCTTTATGATTGATTCGAAACTTTATACCCTTCTCAAAGTGCATGAAACCGGCAGCTTCACGCGTGCCGCAGAGCAGCTCTCGCTGACGCAGCCTGCCGTCAGCCACCATATCAAGCAGCTTGAGGGAGAACTTGGGGTTAAGCTTTTTTACCGCTCCGAGGCCGGTTTGAGGCCTACTGCGGAGGGGGAAATTGTGCTCAAATACGCCCGCCGCCTGCAGGCCCTGCGCGAACAGCTCTCGCGCGAGCTCAAAGACGAGCAGCGCCGCATCACCCGGCTCACGGTGGGCGTCACCCATACGGCCGAAAGCAACTTCATCGCCGAAGCCCTGGCAGAGTACTGCGCGGCGCACGAGGGAGTTTCCATAAAAATTATTACGGATACCATCAACAATCTTTATGACAAGCTGCGCAATTACGAGCTTGACCTGGCCATGATTGACGGCGCGGCCCCCAAAGACGAATTTCGTTCCGTCCTGCTTGACACCGACTTTTTGGTGCTGGCCGTCTCCAACAACAACCCCCTTGCCCTGCGCAGCAGCGTAACCCTGCGCGACATCAAAAAAGAGCGCATGATTTTGCGGCTGCCGACTTCGGCCACGCGCAACCTCTTTGTCTCCCACCTGGAAAGCCGCAACATGTCCATTGACGAATTCCATGTGGTGCTGGAGGTGGACAACATTGCCACCATTAAGGACCTGATTCGCCGTGACTTCGGGATTTCAATTCTGCCCAAAAGCGTCTGCCTCGACGAGTTGAAAAAAAAGAAAATCACCGTGCTTCCCATTGAAAACCTCTCTATGATCCGTGAGACCAATATGGTCTACCGCCCCGACTTTGAGCATGTTGAGATTCTCAAGGACATTGCCGCCGCCTACAACGAAACCGGAAAGCTGTATAAGACCTCCTGACCTGCCCCCCTGATACATCCTTTTTCCAACGCTCCTACGCACCCTTCCGGGGCAGCTTGGCGCCTGTTTTTCATGTGTCCGGCAGCAAAAGTGCAGGGGCCCGGCCGGGAAAAAACTTCCCGGCCGGGCCCCTGCGCCGCTTCCTCTTTTTGAAAAGGGGCTTTATTCATATGTTTCTTTTCCGGGCTCTGACAATCAGCATCATGGGGCGGCGCATCTCGTCAAGCATTCCCGGCAAATCCAGCATGTCCTTCGGGGGCATGGGCTCCACGACACGCTCGAGCTCAAAGCCCTTTGTCAAAAGCGTATCCAGATATCCCGTCAGAGTCCGGTGATATTTCACCACTGGCTCACCCAAAAAAACGGCTTGACGCTCCCCCTCGTAAAAATAGCTATCCACCGGGTAGTGCAAAATCTCTCCTTTTTCCCCATAACACCAGTCCTGCGGGCCCTGCGCCGTAAAAACGGGGTGCTCGACCGAAAACACCAATGTGCCGCCCGGCACCAAAAGCCCGTGGATTTTCCCAAGCAGACCTTCAAAATCGGCCACATAGTGCAGCGCCAAAGAACTGAGCACCAGATCAAAGCTCTCCTTTTCAAAGGCGATTTCCTCCATGGGGAGGCGCAGATATTCCACCTGGGGCTCTTTGGTTTTTTCCCGGGCAATTTCCAGCATTTTCTCCGAAATGTCCACTCCAACCACCCGAAGCGCACCCTGCTGTGCGGCATAAATGCAGTGCCAACCATACCCGCAGCCAAGGTCGAGCACCCGCTTTCCCTCAAAGGAGGGCAGCAGCCCGCGCAGTGTGCCCCACTCGGCAGCGCCCGCAAGCCCCTTCTGTGATCGCAGCATTTGACCGTATTTTTCGAAAAACACCTTTTCATCATACTTGTTTTCGTACATGCCGCCCTCTCCCCTCTTTATCTGCGGCAAGGCCCGTCTTTTTGTGCCCTCCCGTGTTTTTCAGCAGAAAACCAGGGCAAAGCATACGCTTTGCCCCGGTTTTGTCTGGAGCGGATGACGAGGCTCGAACTCGCTACCTCGACCTTGGCAAGGTCGCGCTCTACCAGATGAGCTACATCCGCTTATGGTGCCTCCGGGCGGAATCGAACCACCGACACGGGGATTTTCAGTCCCCTG
>DVNV01000066.1 GCA_018714125.1 Candidatus Galloscillospira excrementipullorum | reverse complement strand
AAAAAGTCCGCGAAATGCGCCGCCCTCCAAAACCAAACCGGCCATAATATTAACTCCCTTGGAAAAAATTACTTGTATTTGGAATGTGTTTTGACGTTTGTATTTTTCAAAGGTTCCCCGAAAACTCAAGGGGGCCATGCTTATTATTATAGTCCATTGTGAGAAACATTACAAATATTTTTGCGTGACAACTTCACAAAGGGGGAAATATATGATATGATAGCCGGGAATAGAAGGTTACGCAAGTGACATATCAAACAAAAAAGGAGAGTTACTGGTTATGGGAGATAGCGCTTACACTATGCTGCTGATGCTGATCCCCTTTGCACTGCTGTATTTTTTCATGGTGCGGCCGCAAAAGAAAAAGGAGCAGGCACAAGCGGAAATGCGAAATGACATTTCCCCGGGAGATCGCGTCATTACCATCGGCGGTATTGTCGGGCGTGTTGTCAATGTCAAGGATGATACCATCACGATTGAAACGGGCAGCGAAAAGACCCGCCTGAAGATGATGAAGGCGGCCATTTCGCAGCGCGAGGGGAAAGACGAGCAGCAGCAGTAAACATTTCCCCGGCCATGCGTTAAAGGGCTTCTGTTGGAAACAACAGAAGCCCTTTTTGGCGTTGCGGCGCGAAATCTTTTTGAAGAGGCCCTCCTATCGGCGACGTGCCGTTTCGGTTTTGATGATGACGTCTGTGAGCAGGCAGGCCAGCACCGAGGCAGTGGCGGTCAGCGCCGCCGTTTCAATGAGGGCCGTGTGCAGCTGGACAAGGTGGAAGTATGTACAGGGGTAGCTCAGGTAGGGTCGGATGGTGAGGGCAAGCCCCAGCAGGAAAAATGCGGCCAGGGCGCCGGCGCGCGCTACGGCCAGCGAAAAGGGTTCAATGGATTTTTTCAATGGAAACTCATCTCCTTGAGGCGGCGCACAAGAGGGCGCAAGAGGTGGGAATAGCTTTATTTTATCGTTCCAGGGGGTGTGGTTCAACAATCAAAATCCGGAAAAAACACCGAAAAATGGATATGGCAAACTCTACAAACTTTTATTTTGAATTTGGGAAGTTGCAAAATTATTAAGAGGATTTCCGAAAGGAAATGACACCTTTCGAGCTGATTTTTATTTACAATATGCAATAATTAAGTTGACATAAGCTGAAAGTCGACAGGCGTCGAATCGCGCGACAGAAATGCTTTGCATCTGTCAAAAGACATGGATAAAATTGTGCATGAAAAGTAATTTTTAAGGAGGGTCTACAATGGAGCATGGCAGCATTACTCTGATTAAGCATGGCGAAAAGCTGCTGGAGCTGCTTGAGGAAGAGGAGCCGTTTCACATTGAGTATTTCCTGATTATCAATCAGGAAGTTGCAGAGGGGAAGCCGGTGTACGGACTGGAAGTTTACAGTGTGCAGGAACGTACGGGCTATCGCTGCGAGGACCTTTGTGTGAACCGGGCCTCAGTGGAGGAGCTTTTGGAGATGATGTTGCAAGGAGGGGTGACACCCACAACGGCGCAGGACGTGGTTTATGACTGGCTGGTTGCTCAGACAACGCCGGTATATTGAGATAGGCCATGCAGAGGGAGGCCGCTTTGAGGCAGGGGGAAAAGCGTCAAAAACAGCATTTTCTTTCGGCTTTTGGCGTTGACCTTGAAACATGCTCAAAAAAGTGTATAATATTCCCAGAGAAGGCTGAGCGTCAAAGCCGTGCAGCAGCACGGGCAGCGCAAGGCATCATGGGAGGTCGGGCAATGAAGTGCTGTTTTTGCGGGCACACGGAAAGCAAGGTTATTGATTCCAGACCCACTGACGAGGGCGCAAGCATTCGCCGCCGGCGGGAGTGTCTGGCCTGCGGAAAGCGGTTTACCACCTATGAAACCATTGAAACGGTTTCGGTGATGGTGGTTAAAAAGGACAAGTCCAGAGAGGCGTTTGACAGGGAGAAGCTGCTCAAGGGGCTGCTGCGCGCCTGTGAAAAACGTCCCGTTCCGGTCAAGCAGCTGGAAAACCTGGTCGACGAAGTGGAGACCACGGTGCAGAACATGCTCGAGCGGGAGGTGACGTCGGAGGCCATTGGGGAAATGGTGATGGAGCGTCTGAAAAAAATTGACGACATTGCCTATATCCGATTTGCCTCGGTTTACCGCCAGTTTCGGGATATCGACTCGCTCAACGAGGAGGTCAGCAAGTTAATCAGTGAGAAAAAGGGCTGACCGCGCTGGGCACGGCGCTGTACGGGGCAGCAAAAAACATGAAAAAAACAACAGACAAAAAGAGCCCGGAGGGCCGATGCGGCGCTACGGACTCTTTTTGTTTGCTGCTTGCTGCCGGGGGCCGGCCCCTGTGAAGGGAAAGGCTCACAGGCCCCTGCCGGACAGCTCGGCGCACTTTGCGCGGATTTTTTTGAAGTCTTCAAACACGTCGGGCTTCTTGCGCGGGTCGCGCAGCAGCGCGGCGGGGTGCAGGGTGGCCGTGATGGGCGTGCCGTTTCGCTCAAACCAGATGCCGTGCTCCTTCGTGATGCGAAAGTCGGGCTTGATGAGACGCATGGCGGCAATGCGCCCGAGGCAGACAATGATTTTCGGGGAGATGAGCTCAATCTGGCGCTCGAGGTAGCCTATGCAGGCGGCCTCCTCCTCGGGCAGAGGGTCGCGGTTGCGCGGCGGCCGGCATTTGACGATGTTGGTGATGTAGACCTCGGGACGCGCGATGTCAAAGGCCTGCAGATAGAGGTCGAGCAGCTGCCCTGCCCGCCCCACAAAGGGCTCGCCCGTCAAATCCTCCTGCTCGCCGGGCCCCTCTCCCACAAAGAGGATGTCGGCATGGGGATTGCCGACGCCAAAGACCACATGGGTTCTGGTTTCCCACAGGGGACAGGCGCGGCAGGACTGACAATTGCTCTCCAGCTCCTGTAAACTCAAAGCAAGGCCTCCTTTTTCCTGACAAAGGGCGTTTTCACATAAGGCAGGGGATGTGCGGAAAAACTGCAAGGGGGAAACCCTTGCGCAGACGAAAAAACCATAGAGAAAAATGCGCCCTCTTTGGGAAAAGGGAGCGCATTTTCGGGTGCGACCAAATCTGTAAGCCGGGTTCTGTATTTGACAATCATCTATCTGTGGCCGCCTGTTGCCATGCGGCTCATGCCACCTACCTGAACCTGCGCCGGGCAAGCGCTGCCCGCACGGGGCGGACCGTTCCTTGCGGTGTTGCTCCGGATTGGGTTTACATGGCCATCCAGTCACCTGGACGCCGGTGGGCTCTTACCCCGCCTTTCCACCCTTACCGGCCAAAGCCGGCGGTATCTCTCTGTTGCACTGTCCCTGAAGTCGCCTTCGGTGGGCGTTACCCACAATCCTGCCCTGCGGAGCCCGGACTTTCCTCATGTGCGGCCTTTCGGCATCTGCACACGCGATTGTCTGACTTGCTCGCATCAGTATTGTAGCGCAAGAGGGCTGCCTTGTCAAACCGGAAAAAAAGAGGCAAAAGGGGCCTCAGAAAGAATTGCAAAGCGCACGCATATAAAATATAATGTTGCTCAGAAAGACGCCCGCGCAGACAGGAGGCCCCTTTTTGTGCGGACGGTCGGGCTGACCGAAACGGAGGCTATTTTATGAACGAAAAGCTGGAGGAATTTTACCGCAGCATTGCAGGACGCAATGTGACGGTTATCGGGATCGGGGTCAGCAATGCCCCGCTCATCAGGCTGCTGGTCCAAAAGGGCGCCATCGTCACCGCGTGCGACAAGCGGACGGCAGAGCAGCTTGGCCCGGTTGCAAAGGAGCTCCTGGAGCTGGGAGTGACGCTGCACCTGGGGGAAAACTACCTGGAAGGGCTTTCCGGGGAGCTGATTTTCAAAACGCCCGGAATGCGCTTTGACAACCCCGCGCTGGAGCAGGCGCGTGCACGGGGCTGCCGGGTCACAAGCGAGATGGAGGTTTTTTTTGAGCTGTGCCCCTGCAAGCTCATTGCCGTCACGGGGAGCGACGGCAAATCCACCACGACAACGCTTGTGGCAAAGCTGCTGGAGGCGCAGGGCTATACCGTGCACCTGGGAGGCAATCTGGGACGTCCCCTGCTGCCGGACATTGAGTCCATTTCGCCGCAGGATATGGCGGTGCTGGAGCTGTCGAGCTTTCAGCTTCACACCATGAGAAAAAGCCCTGATATTGCCGTCATCACCAACCTCTCGCCCAACCATCTTGACTGGCACACCTCCATGGAGGAGTATATCGACGCCAAGAAAAACATCTTTTTGCATCAGTCGCAGCAGGATTTGCTGGTGCTCAATGCCGACAATGAGATTACGGCCGCCATGGCATCGCAGGCAAAAGGCAGGGTGAGAACCTTCGGAAAGGGAAAAGACAATTTCCTTTTCACCGACCAGGCGCACAACATCCTGCACGAAGGGGAGATTTTGCTGCGGCGCAGCGAGGTGCTGCTGCCGGGAGACCACAACATCGAAAACTACATGGCGGCCATCTGCGCCGTCTGGGACCTTGTTTCCAGGGAGAGCATCCGCCGCGTGGCGGGCAGCTTTGCGGGCCTGGAGCACCGCCTGGAGCTGGTGCGGACCAGAAACGGGGTGCGCTATTACAACGATTCCATCGCCTCCAGCCCCACCAGGACCATGGCCTGCCTCAACTCCTTTGACCAAAAGCTGATTTTGCTGCTGGGCGGCTATGACAAGCACATCCCCTTTGACGAGCTGGGGGAGGCCCTGTGCAAGAAGGCTTCCTGCGTGATTTTGACAGGGCATACGGCAAACGCCATTGAGAGCGCCATTCGCGGCGCCGCAGGCTTTGTGCCGGGCAGCCCCGAGATTTTGCACGCAGACAATATGGAGAAGGCGGTCGGCGCGGCGGCCGGGGTTGCCCGCGA
This sequence comes from Candidatus Galloscillospira excrementipullorum, assembly GCA_018714125.1. Lineage (GTDB taxonomy): Bacteria > Bacillota > Clostridia > Oscillospirales > Feifaniaceae > Galloscillospira > Galloscillospira excrementipullorum. The sequence goes on along the minus strand of DVNV01000066.1, from coordinate 668 downwards.
AGGGGACATTGTGGTGCTCTCCCCGGCCTGCGCAAGCTTTGACCTTTACAAGAATTTCATGGAGCGGGGACAGATTTTCAAGGCCTGTGTCGCCGCCCTGGAAGATACAGAGAAATAAGGAAGGGGGAAACGGAATGGACTGGAAAAAAGTGCTCTTTGACCTCTCGGGCGCAACGGCCAGCTCCGCCATGGAGTATCGGGCGGCGGATGCCGTCAGGGCCCTGTTTGAGCCCTACTGCGACGAGATTGTCACCGACGCGCTGCACAATGTGCTGGCCATCCGCCACAGCAAGGACAAAAACGCACCCACGCTGCTCATTGACGCCCATATGGACGAAATTGCCATGGTGATTACCGGCGTCAGGGAGGACGGGTTTCTCAACTTTGACAGCCTGAGCGGCATCGACCGCCGCACCATTCTGGCGGCAGAGGTGACGGTGCATGCCCAAAACGGGGACTATTACGGCATTGTCAGCGCCGTTGCACCCCATCTTTCCACCGAGGAAGACCGCAAAAAAACGCCCGCCTTTGACACGCTTTGCATTGACGTGGGCTACAGTGGAAAGGCGGCGGCGGAGATTTTCTCCACGGGAGACTTTGTCACGCTGCGCCAGCGTCCCACCGAGCTTTTGGGCAGCGTTGTCACGGGCAAATCCTTTGACGACCGC
>DVNV01000004.1 GCA_018714125.1 Candidatus Galloscillospira excrementipullorum | reverse complement strand
CCGCCATCCGCACATCGTGCGGATGGCGGCGGCCCCCCCTTTTTTGGCCTCCCGGAGCCGGACGGCGCTGCCGGCAGGGGGGAGGGCTCCTTTGGGAAGGGCCTGCGGGAGAGGGAGAGAGGGCCGGGCGGCGCTGCTCTCTTGGCGCGTTGCAGGAAGCGTCGGAGTGTGCTACAATAAATGGGAAGATTCATTGAGATGAGCGGGAGGCTTTTGCATTGGAAACAAGAAATAATCTGGAAAGTTTTGTTCGCGGTGCGGCCGTCGCGGCGATTTACGCCGCGCTGACGCTGGCACTGGCACCCATCTCCTACGGTGCCGTGCAGGTGCGCGTTTCAGAGGCGCTGACGGTGCTGCCCTTTTTTATGCCGCGCTCGGCGGTGCCGGGCCTTTTTTTGGGCTGCTTTTTGGCAAACTTTCTGGGCGGCGCCGGCATTTGGGACGTGGTTTTCGGCTCGGCGGCGACGCTGATTGCCGCCATGCTCACGGCGCGCTGCCGCAGCAGGATGCTTTCGCCGCTTGCCCCGGTGCTGGTCAACGCTGTGGTGGTGGGCGCCGTGCTGTATTTTGTCTACTATTCGGGCAGCGCCGTTCCCATGTGGCTGCCCATGGCACAGGTCGGGCTGGGACAGTTTGTGGCCTGCTACGGCCTGGGGCTGCCGCTCCTGGGCTTTTTGGAAAAGCGGTTCCCCTCCTGGAGAGAGCGTGAGGGGGAGCAGGAAGGCTGTGCCCTGAAAGGAGAGGGCAAGGCATGAAAAAAAGGCGGGCCGCCGGCTTCTTCTGGGAATTTTTCAAAATCGGCTTTTGCACCTTTGGCGGCGGGTGGAGCATTGTGGCCCAGATTGAAAAGCAATATGTAAGAGGGCAGCAGCTTCTCACCTCGCAGGAGCTGCTCGACCTCACCAGCGTGGGGCGCAGCCTGCCGGGTGTGATGATCACCAACGTTTCGTTTTTGTTTGGCTATCAGGTGGGCGGGCTGGCCTGCGGATTTGCCTGTGTGCTGGGCATCGCGGCGCCGCCGCTTCTCATTTTGTCGGCAGTCACGCTGGGGTATCAGGCCCTGCAGGGCAACGCCCTGATGCTGAGCGCCATGACCGGGGTGCGCGCAGCGGTGGTCCCCATCATTTTGAGCTCGGCAATGGCGCTGCGCAAGGGGGCCTTTTCGCAGCCGGCCTGCTATGCGGTGGCCGCCGTGGCATTTGTGCTGTCGCTGGTGTGGGACGTGGGCTGTATCCCCCTGATTTTGTTCGGTATGGCGGCGGGCGTTGCCATGTGCGAATGGAGGGAGCGAAAGGGGGAAAAGCCGCATGGTGCTGCTTGAGCTGTTTTGGAGTTTCCTGAAAATCGGCTTTACCAGTTTTGGCGGACTTTCCATGATTCCCCTGATTACCGAGGAGATGCTCTCGCACGGCTGGATGACGGCCGAGCAGGTTTCGGACATCGTCGGCATCGCCGAAATGACGCCGGGCCCTGTGGGGCTCAACTGCGCCACCTTCGCCGGCATCCGCGCGGCCCATCTGCCTGGTGCGCTTGCCGCCAATCTTGGCGTGCTCATGCCCAGCCTGACGCTGTGCGTGCTGGCGGCCGTCTTTTTCGCCAAGGTCAAGGACAGCGTGCGCGTGCAGCAGATGATGGTGGGGGTTCGGCCCGCGTGCCTTGGACTGATTTGCGCCGTGACGGTGCAGCTCGCCATGACCAATTATCAGCCGGGGCCGTCGTTTGTCCCGGCTCTGCTGATTGGCGCTGCAGACACGGTGCTGCTGCTGCGCTTTCACTGGAATGTGCCCCGGGTGCTGCTGCTCAGCGCGGGGCTTGGGCTGCTGCTGATTCGCTGAAGAAGGGAAAGCGGCCCCGCGCTTCAGACTCGGTTAAAAAGAAACGCCCCCGGCAGAAAAATCCTTCTGCCGGGGGCGTTTTGTGCAACAATTCAGGCTTTCATCTCATAGGCCATGTCCCAGAACATGGCCTCATAGCGGCTGCAGTTGACAAAGACCTCGCACAGGTGCTGCATGCGCGGCTCGGGCAGGCCGGCGCACACGCGCTCCACAAAGGCAAAAATGCGGCGGTTGCCGGCGGCATAGCCTTCCGAGGCATAGCCGCGCACCCATTCCCCGAAAAGGGGATGTTCCAGGCTGTCGGGCCAGCGCTCCACGACTCCCTTTGCAATGACCTCATAGCTCCAGGCGCACGACAGGATGGCGGCCAGCACCTCGGGCGCGCCGCCCATCTCCCCTTGCGCAATCATGTAGGCGGTGTAGGAGGCGTTGTCAAGCGCCATGGGAGTGTTTGCAATCTCCTGCTCCGTGATGCCCAGGCGCGCCATGTAGCTCTTGTGGATGGACATTTCCTCGTTGAGGATGGCGTGGATGGACGTGGCAAAGCTGCGCATGATTTCCTCATCGCCGCCGGCCTTGGTGATGCCGATGGCAAACACTTTTACATAGTCGAGCAGATAGCGGTAGTCCTGAATCATGTAGTAGCGGAATTTCGCCGGGTCCAGCGTGCCGGTTCCCAGCTCCGTGATAAAGGGGTGGTTGTGATACCCCTCCCAGATGTCACGGACACAGTCATACAGTCTGTCACATACGGTCATGGCGGAAAATACCTCCAAAACAGGTTTGGCATGGGACAGGAGGGCCTTTTTGTCCTGCGTCCCGCGCACTTATCGGTATGATAGCGTGCGGGAGGGGCTCTGTCAACCCCCCTTTTTTACAAAGCGGCCCTTTCCGCCTGGCACTGCCGCAGCAGCTCCGAGAGGTCAAGCCCCAGGACATCGCAAAAGCACAGCAGCTCAAAGTCGGTGACGATGCGCCGGTTGTTTTCCACGCGGCTGATCATCTGCTGGTCAAGACAGACGTGTTTTTCCTGCATTTTGCCCGCAAGCTCGGTTTGTGACAGCCCCAGGGCAAGGCGGGCCTGCCGGATTTGGCGATGACAGATGTTTTTGTTTTCCAGATACTCCTGTTTTCTCATGGCTTTGGCTCCCCCAAGAGCCCTTTTGAAAAGGGGCTTTTTAGCAAAACAGTACCACGGGAAAGGACGGTTTTTTTGTCGAAATATCGTTTTTCAAAAGGGCACTTTTCGCCTGCGGGGCCCCAAACGGGCAGGGCCGCCCGCCGTCTTGAGACGGCGGGCGGCCCTGCTGCCGCACTGCAGCGCGGCAGGCTGTCACTTGAAAAGCATGGCACTGTTGAGAATGGAGGTGCTGTATAAAAAGAGCACGTCGGCCCCGTCAAAGTCCACATAGTCGCCAAGCAGCGAGGAGGAGAAGTAGCGCAGGTCGACAAGCGTGATTTCCCGATAGGATTCGAGCAGCAGGGGCGCCAGGGAGCTGCCGAAGCTGTCGCGGAAGAGGATGAGGCGGCGGTCGGTGTCCGCAAGGGGGTTTTCCACCGTGAGCAGCGCCTGCGCGCCCGACAGGAAGGTGTCGTAGCCGTCCATGCCGGAAAAGCGGTCGGGGGTGTAGACCGTATTCCCTCCGCTTGTCTCAAGCGACGAGACCTGCGCGGCGTCGGTGACGTCGTTTTGCAGGTAGACCAGCGTGTCGGGCTCAACGGGCAGCGCCGACTGCCTCAGGTAGACGCCCTGGAAGGGGTAGAGCTCCTGCGGCTGCCAGGACGACCAGTCGGGCGTGGGCACGCCCATGGCCTGCGTGATGCGGGAGACCACCGGCTCCAGATTTTCCTGACGCCAGTGTGCGTCGGTGCGGTAGTAGTCGTTTGCGTCAAGCAGGTCAAAGAGGGAGATTTCGGTCATGTTTTCCAGCCCCTCGCGCAGGCGGCGCAGCATGTCGTCGTAGTCGATGTGGGGGTAGCCGTTGGGCTGCGCCAGGTACACGTTTTTGTCGGGGATGACGGCGTAATACACGGCGCAGCTCTTAGGCAGGGCTTCCCGCACCTCGTTTAGCTTTCGGATGCCGTAGGAAAACTGGGCCTCGTCGAGCGCCGTCTCCAGCTTGCCCAGGTGCCCGTCCTGACGGTAGAGGCCGCCCACGTCCTTTTGACGCAGCACGGAAAAGGAAAAGACGGATTTCACCGAGCGAAAGGCGTCGCGCTTCGGGAACTGGTCGAGTAGATAGTCCTCCATCTCTTCGAAGTATTCCCCGCCGACAACGCCCGACAGCGTCAGCTCGGGCAGATGCTCCAGACGCCGGCGCTCGCTTTTGGAAAATTCTTCATCGGGGGAAAGCAGGTGCCACAGGGGCAGCCCGAACAAAAACAGCGCGCACACGGCAAGGGTGCTCCACTGACGGATTTTCGTCATTTGCACATGCCTCCTTTCTCAAAAGCGGAAATACAGGAAGGGGTTGAAGGAGCCGTCGACCAGGTAGGCCGTGACAAGCAGCAGCAGCACCGCCATGGCCACAGGCTCCAAAACGGCCCTGACGCCCTCCGGCAGCGCAAGGGCAAGTTTTTTTGGCCAGGGAGTGCAGCCGACAACCGAGACGGCCAGCAGCACGGCGTAGCTCTTCAGGTAGTATAGCGAGAGCGTTCCGGCAAAAGGGGCTCCCGTCAGGCCCAGCACGGCCGCGATGTCGGCAAGGGCGCCCTGCATGGAGCTTGCGTTGAAGAGCACAAAGCTGAGCACCACCACGGCCATGACATACACATGCGGCAGGATGCGGCCGCATTTTTGCAGCCACTTGTCCAAAAACAGCTTTTCCGCCGTCAGCAAGACGCCGAAAAGCAGCCCCCACACCACAAAATTCCAGGCCGCCCCGTGCCACAGGCCGGTCAGCGCCCACACCACGAAGATGTTGCGGATATACAGGAGGCGCGGCACCCGGTTGCCCCCCAGGGGGATGTAGACATAGTCGCGGAACCAGCCGCCCAGCGTCATGTGCCATCTGCGCCAGAACTCCGAAACCGAGCGCGACAGGTAGGGGTAGTTGAAGTTTTCGGGAAAATGAAAGCCAAACAGCAGGCCAAGGCCGATGGCCATGTCGCTGTAGCCAGAGAAGTCATAGTAAATCTGGATGGTGAAGGCGGCGGCGTAGAGCAGGGCAAACAGCGTTGTCTGCTCGCCCGCGCTGCGGTAGAGGCCGCACAGCTCGCCCATGGCGTTGGCCACCAGCACCTTTTTGGCAAGCCCGACAACAAAGCGCCTGGCGCCGGCCGAGACCTCGTCAAGGGTGGTGCTGCGCTGCTCCAGCTCGAGGGCGATGTCGCTGTAGCGCACGATGGGGCCGGCCACAAGCTGTGGGAACAGGCAGACAAAGGTCCCCATGGTGACAAGGTTTTTCTGCGCATGCACCCTGCCACGGTAGACGTCGATGGTATAGCTCATGGTCTGGAAGGTGAAAAAGCTGATGCCGATGGGGAGCGGGACCTTGAGCAGGGGGATGGAGGTGCGCAGCAGGCTGTTGACCGTTGAGATGAGAAAGTCGGCATACTTGAAAAAGCCCAGCAGCGCCAAATTGACGGCGATGGAGGAGATCAGGGCGGCCTTGGCCCTTTGCGTGCCCCGGTGCTTTTCGATGTAGAGGCTGTGCAGATAGTCGGACAGGGAGGAAATGAGCAGCAGGGAGGTGTAGGCACGTTCCCCATAGTAATAGAAAAAGAGGCTGGCTGCCAGCAAAACGACATTTTTGAATCGTCTTGGAACGAGAAAGTAGCCCAGCAGCACAACGGGCAGGAAAACATATAAAAACGGGACGCTTGAAAAAACCATGTTGCACCTCGAAAAAAGCGGCCGGGATGAACCGGGCGGCCGTTGTTAACGCGAAGGGTGTTCAGGCAAACAGCAGAAAAAAAGAGAATGCGCCTTGAAAGGCCCAGGGCATGCCGCGGCGCCGGAGAGGGGGGCAAAAAAGGGGAGACCCAGCCCGGGAAGGCACAGGGGGCCTGCCTGAAAAAGGCGGCCTGTGAAAACAGGCCGCCCGGGATGCCCTGGAGAAAAGGGGTTACTCACAAAAGGCGTTGAAATTGTCCACAACGGTGGTGGCATCGTCCTCAAAGGACATGACCAAAAGCACAAGGTTGCCGTGGGAGACGACCTCGGTTTTTTCTGCGGTCACGCACAGCCACTTGTTGGGGTTGGCGTTGGCCTCGATGTCTTCGGCCACCGCCTGCGCGTCGGCGTCTTCGGGGAGGCGCACCAGAACCACCGAGTGGGCTACCGAGCTGATCATGGCTTCGGAGACCACGCCTTCGGCGCCTTCGATGTAGTCAATAAAGGTATAGGCCTTGAAATTTTCCTCATCGAGCGGGATGGAGGCCGTAGAAATCTCGCTGTTGACGCCTTCGATGAGCTGCGCCATAATTTCGTCCACCGTCATATCGGCGCCGGGGTTTTCGGTCTCGTCGGTGTCAGAGCTGCAGGCCGCCGCAAAAAGCAGCAAAAGCAGGGCAAGGGAAAGTGCTGCAAATCGTTTCATGGTTCATGACTCCTTTTCGGATAATATGGGGAAATTCCTGCACGGGGCAGCCTTGGGCGCCGCCCGGCAGTCCTTTTGTCTGAAAAGGGGCAAGAGAAGTTCCCAAAACAAAAATTTTTTTGCGGAAGGGCTGCCGGCAAAAGGGACATCAGAGGGTCGGGGGGACTACAGCAGGTAGAGGTTGTCCTTGCGCTCACGCAGTTTGAGGCTGAAGGCCGAGGCAAACGTGCGGTAGGCGGGGGTGTTCATGTTTTTTGCCCCGGTGGGACAGACCTTGATGCAGCGAAAGCAGGACAGGCAGTGTGCCGCGTCGATGCAGGAGGGGTCGTCGGCGTCGATGGCGCCCACGGGGCACTCGCGCACACACAGGCCGCAGTGGACGCAGGCATCGCTGGTTTTGGGATGGAAGGTGCCGGCGCCGCCCTCCCTGTAGGGAAAGTTGCCGGGGATGGCGGGAGGGGCAAGCTCCCCGCGTTCGAGTTTTTGGCGCACCTTTTGCGCGAAGCTGACGTTTTGGGCCAGGTCGTCCTCATCGGGCCGGCCCACGGCGATTTCCCCGTAGGTGTGCTGCGCCACGAGGGCGGCGGCCGCAACCGGCCGGAAGCTGAGCGGCGTGACAAGCTGTGCCAGCTCGAGCAGCGCGTCGTCAAAATCCCGGTTGCCGTAGGTCACGGTGACAATGCAGGGGGTGTTTTGGCCGCGCAGCATGGAAAAGCGGGCGGCGGCCGGAGAAGGCAGCCGGCCCGAATAGACCGGGGCACCGAACACGACGAAATCCTGCGGGCCGAAGGGATTACGTCCGGTGGGGGGCTGCAGGGTGAGGTCGAGGAAATCGCGGTCTGCATCCAGCGCCTCGGCAATGGAGAGCACCCCTTTTTGGGTGCCTCCTGTGGGAGAAAAGGAAATGGCGGTAACATGGTTCATGGCTGTGAAGGGTGCGGCAGAGGGCACCCCGGCACCTCCTTTTTGGAATGTGGGGATCCGGGCACAAGAGGCCGGCGGGGCGAAATCGCCCCGCCGGCGGAATGGTTAGTCTTCCAGGACGGGCAGGGGAGTTTGCGGGATCTCTTCCTTGACCAGCATGGACTCCATAAACTCCACATACTGCTCTTTGTTCATCTGCGGCTTGTAGCCTGCGATGTGCTCCTTGGCGCGCTTGGCGTCGTCCTTGAGGAATTTGTAGGCAGACAGGGCGAAAATCTTGGCGGGCACCACATAGGCCAGATATTCGTCGACTACCGCCACGTCGGGATTGTGCATCATGCCGGTGAAGCCGCCCGTGCCAAACTGAATGAGGGGCTTGAGGTAGGAGACGTCGCCGTAGTCGGTCGAGCCGGTTCCGTGGGGCGTCTCGGCGGGGGTGAAGAAGGTGTATTTGTCGGCAGCCACATCCCTGCAGGCCTCGATGACGGCAGAGGGGTCGTGGGAGGGGATGGTGGGCATGTAGCCGGGGACGGTGGACACCTTCAGGCCGCAGCCGGTGGCGACGGCGCCGGCGCGCAGCGCACGGTCGACCTTGCGGTTGGCGTCGACATAGGCGGGGATGTTTTTGGCGCGCACCGAATACTCC
>DVNV01000065.1 GCA_018714125.1 Candidatus Galloscillospira excrementipullorum | reverse complement strand
CGGCCCCCTGCGGCGCTGCCGCCCTCCCGGCCCCCTGCGGCGCTGCCGCCCTCCCGGCCCCCTGCGGCGCTGCCGCAGGGGGCCGGGGGCGTTTTCCCCCTATTCAAAAAAAAGCGCCAGGGGAGAGCCTGCAGGCTCTCCCCTGGCGTTTTTTGATATGGCGCTTTTTGGTTAAACAGGCTGTGCTCTTTTCCCCTGCCGGGGCCGTTGCTTATCGGTCGTCGGGCTGTTTGGGCAGCAGCTCCACCGGCGTTTCATCGGCCGAGAGATACTGCTCCTCGCAGGCCCTCTGTGCCCCGATGAGCGTTTCAATGGCGCTCTCGCTGGCCCGCAGCATGGCAAGATACATGCCCTTATAGTCCGGCATCCCATCACCCCCGTCCCGTTGAAGCAGGCCCGTGCAGGACGCTGATTCAACCTGAGGACAACCGGAAGTCCGAGCATCACGAGCTTGTCTCATGCTGTCCCGAAGCCTCGCGCTTATGCGCTTTAAGGGCAAGGCAATTGCTGGGTGCCGCACGGCGGTGCCCCCGGCCGGCCCTGCCGTACTGCCGCTTGTCGCCTGCCGCATTTTTTGAAAAAAGCCTTCTTCCCTTTTTTTCAGGCTTCCCGCTTGAACACGCCGCAGCCGTGGAATTTTTTTCCCTTCCCGAAATGCGCGCAAATGCCGCCCTTCAAAAGACCCCTTCCCTTAAGAAACCCCTCACCTTTCCCAAAAGAAAAGACAGGGGGCGGCCCGCCCCCTGTCTTTTCCATTTATTCCATTTTTTATTGCATTTATTGCAATTTGTCACAATCCGAGCACCGCGGTGGCCACGCTGAAATAGAGCATCAGCGAAATGGCGTCGACAATGGTGGTGATGAACGGGCTCGACATCACGGCAGGGTCAAAGCCCACCTTCATGGAGAGGATGGGCAGCGTGCAGCCCACCACCTTGGCGCACAGCACGGTGACGGCCAGCGTCACGCAGACCACAAGTGCAACGGCCAGCGTCACCTTGTCGAAGAGCAGCAGCTTGGCAAAGCTGGCGGCCGCCAGCGTGACGCCGCACAGCACCGCCACGCGAATCTCCTTCCACTGCACGCGCAGCAAATCGGAAAACTCAATCTCGTCGAGCGAGAGCCCTCTGATAACGGTGGCCGAGCTCTGGCTTCCGCAGTTTCCGCCGGTGTCCATGAGCATGGGGATGAAGGCGGCCAGCGTCACCTGGGCGGCCAGCGCCTGCTCAAAGGCGGTGATAATCATGCCGGTGAAGGTGGCCGAAATCATGAGCAGCAGCAGCCACGGGATTCTGGCCTTCCACAGCGCAAAAACGCTGGTCTTGAGATAGGGCTTTCCCGAGGGGGTGATGGCGGCCATTTTTTCGATGTCCTCGGTGTATTCCTCCTGCATGACGTCGAGCGCGTCGTCCACCGTGACAATGCCCACCAGGCGCTGCTCCTCGTCCACCACGGGCAGGGCGATGAAATTGTACTTGTGGAAGAGGTTTGCCACGGTTTCCCTGTCCTCCGTCGTATAGACGTAGATGACGTTGGTCTCCATGACGTCCTCGATGCTGGCCTCCTCGTCGGACAGCAGCAGCGTCTTGACCGAGACAAAGCCGAGCAGCCTGCGGTTGTCGTCGGTGACATAGCAGGTATAAATGGTCTCCTTGTCGATGCCGGTGCGGCGGATGTGCTTGATGGCCTGCTCGACCGTAAACTGCCGGCGCAGGCGCACATACTCAATGGTCATGATGCTGCCGGCGCTGTCCTCGGGGTATTTGAGGATTTCGTTGATCATCTTGCGGGTGTCGGGGTCGGCGCTGCGCAAAATCCTCTTGACCACGTTGGCCGGCATTTCCTCAACGATGTCCACGGCGTCGTCGAGGTAGAGCTCGTCGATAACCTCCTTGAGCTCATTGTCGGAAAAGCCCCGGATGAGCAGCTCCTGCTCGTCGGGCTCCATTTCGACAAAGGTCTCCGCCGCCAGCTCCTTGGGCAACAGCCGAAAGAGCAGGGGCAGGCGGTCTGCGGGCAGCTCCTCAAACAGGGCCGCAATATCGGCCGGGTTGAGCGTGACCAGCACGTCCCGCAGGGTGGGATACTTTTTCTCCTCCAGCAGGGAGACCAGCGTCTCCCGAAACAGCACTGCCGGTTCTTTCATGTGCTCATTCCTCCTTTTTTTCCGTTGCGTCTCCCGCGCGCGCGTCACGGCGCGTGCGGCAGTGGAGAAACAGGGAGAAACAAGGCTTGTTCACGGGGGATTAACCCGCGTTTGGCAACGGGCCGGGCGCACGCAATCGCGGCGGCGGCTCCGATTCGGCGGGGCCTCGTCCCATGACATTGCCATTGCTGCTGCCTGCGTCCATTTCGTCACCTCCACATCACAAAAATAGCGGTTGATGCCCGCCCTTATCAGGGTATTACAAAACGCCCCTCTTGTCAACCCGTTCCCCATTCAAAAAGGGCCCCCAAAGGGGCCCTTTTTGAGGCGCGGCGCCGCTCCCTGCCGCCTTGGCCGAGGCGTCGCCGGGAGAGGCTACAGCACCTCCAGGAAAAAGCATTTGAGATACAGCGACTGGGGGTTCCCCAGCGTAACGGGGTGGTCGCGGCTTTGCATCCTCTGCTCGACAAGGCGAAGCCTCACGCCGGCGTCCTGCGCGGCAAGGCACAGCATCTCCCAAAAGAGGTCGGGCGTCATGTAGTGGGAGCACGAGCAGGTCACCAGCATGCCGCCGCTTTGCAGCAGGCGCAGCGCGCGCGAGTTGACCTCCCGGTAGCCGGCAAAGGCCTTTTGCAGCGCCGACTTGTTTTTGCAAAAGGCGGGCGGGTCGAGCACCACAACGTCAAATTTCCGGCCCTGCCGCTCGAAGCCGCGCAGCAGGTCAAACATGTCGGCCTTCACGAAATCGGCCTGGAAAAGGCCGTTTCTGGCGTAGTTTTGCTGCGCCTCGCGCAGGGCTGCGGCCGAGACGTCGACCGCCGTGACATGCGCCGCGCCGTAGCCTGCCGCATGCAGGCCGAAGCCGCCGGTGCAGCAGCAGACGTCGAGCACCCTGCGGCCCCGCACATAGGGGGCAAGGGCGGCGTGGTTTTCCCTCTGGTCGAGGTAGGAGCCGGTCTTTTGGCCGCCGGCGACGTCGACCTTCAGCAAAAAGCCGTTTTCGCGCACCAGCAGCTCGCCGGGCAGCGCGCCGCGCAGCAGTCCCTTTTGCTGCGCAAGGCCCTCCTTCTCGCGCACCTTCACGTCGTTTCTCTCGTAGATGGCGTCGGGGTGCAGCAGCTCTTCGAGCAAATCGCACAGCAGCTCCTTTCGCTGGTCCATGCCGGCCGTCAGCGTCTGAAGCGAGAGCACGGGGCCAAACTTGTCCACCGTCAGCCCCGGCAGCCCGTCGGCGTCGCCGAAGACCAGGCGGCAGCACTCGGTCTCCCCCAGCCTGCGGCGGTATTCAACGGCCCGGCGCAGGCGGCGCTCGAAAAAGGCCCTGTCAATGTCCTCACGGCTCCGGGTGAGCAGCCGCAGCAGCGCCTTGGACGAGCCGCCCACCAGGCCGCGCCCGACAAAATTTCCGGCGGCATCCAGCAGGTCGGCCGCCTGTCCCGGCACAAGCTCGCCCCGGATGTCCTGCACCTGCGCGGCGTAGACGGTGTCCTCTCCCCGCACCAGCCGGCGCTGCTCGCCGGGGCGCAGCACAAGCTGCGTCACAGCACGGTCTCCTTGTCGCAGTAGAGGCAGTGCGTCCCGTGGGAGAGGGCGGGCAGGTAGGGCTCTGCCGCCGTGACGCATCGGGGGTTGGTGCAGCGTCCGGCGCCGTGGGCCGGGGGCGGCGGCGTCTGCCTGCCCTGCCGCAGCAGCGTGTGCAGCAGGGCCATGCGGATGAACATGCCGTTTCTGGCCTGCTCAAAGTATCTGCACCTGGGGTCTGCGTCGGCCTCGTGGGTGATTTCGTCCACCTTGGGCAGGGGATGCAGCACCAGCAAATCCTGCCTGGCAAGGGCCAGCTTGGCGGCGTCAAGGACGTAGACGCCGGCCTCCCTTTCGTAGGCCTGCCGGCTCTCGAAGCGCTCCCTTTGAATGCGCGTCATGTAGAGGATGTCGAGCCCGCCCATGGCCTCCTCCAGCGTGTCGGCCTCGCAAAAGGGGGTGCCGGTCTGCTGCAGGACGGCGCGCACATAGCCCGGGATGCGCAAGGCGGGCGTGGAAATCAGGACAAAGCGGTTGCCGGGAAAGCGCACCAGCGCCTTGATGAGGGAGTGCACGGTGCGCCCGTTGAGCAGGTCGCCGCAGATGCCCACCGTCAGGCCCGAAAGGCGGCCCTTTTCCAGCGAGATGGTGAAGAGGTCGGTCAGCGTCTGGGTGGGGTGCAGGTGGCCGCCGTCGCCGGCGTTGACCACCGGCACCTCGGAAAAGAGCGAGGCCGCCAGCGCCGCGCCCTCCTGGGGATGGCGCATGACGATGGCGTCGACATAGTTTGCCACGGTGCGCACCGTGTCCTTGAGGTTTTCGCCCTTGGCCACGGAGGAGCCTCCCGTGCCCGAAAAGCCGATCACCTGCGCGCCCAGGCGCAGCGCCGCCGCCTGAAAGGAGAGCTGGGTGCGGGTGGAGGGCTCGTAAAAGAGGGTGGCCACCAGCTTGCCCGCGCAGCTTTGGGCAAAATCCCCCGGCCGCTCGCGCATGCGCAGGCCCAGCTCATACAGGGCCTGCCACTCGGGCAGCGTCATTTGGTCGAAGTCGATGAGATGTCGCACAATGTCCCCTTCCCTTCTTTGAAAGGGCGGCGAAAGTCCAAACACTCCCGCCGCCCTTGCGTTTTCCTGAAATTCATGAAAGACGAATGGAAAGATGCGCCGAGCTGTAGCCCACCTTGTCGCGCACGCGCGCCAGATAGGCCGCGGCCTCGGCCTGCTGCGCCGGGGTGTCAAAGCTCAGCCAATACTGCCACGCCTTGAGGCGCTGCACGCCGAAAATTTCCTCCAGCTCGTCGAGCAGGGCGAGGAAATCGTCCAGCAGGGCGCGCTTTTTGAGCACGAGGTAGTTTATGCGCAGCAGGGGAATCACGTCCATGGCCTCCACCAGCGTGAGCAGGTCGATGATGTGCTCCCGGTTGAAGCCGGCCTCCCCGCGTCCCGACAGCAGATTTTTCCCCTCGGTCAAATCCACAAAAATGCTCTCCTCCCTGAGGTCCAGGTCGGGATTTTTTTCCAAGGCCAGCTTGCCCTGGTCGCGGATTTCAAAGAAGAGCTCCAGGCAGGACTTGGAGTCCAAGCGCTTGCGCAGCGCGGCGGCAGGCTCGATATACTCCTGCGCGTAGCGGTTGAGCAGGCGCAGCGCCTCCGAGGGGTCCACCATCTCGGGCTCCTCCACGCCGCTCTGGTAGTCCAGGCACTGCACCTTGTAGGCCAGGGGCTTGCAGTGGTAGCACTTGAGGAAATACTTATAGAGATAGCGCGCGGCGGAAAAGCCGGCCTCACGCGAGATTTCCTCCAAGCACATGTCGGTGGAGAGCAGCAGCTTTTCGGCCACCGTCAGGCGCTGCATGAGCAGGAATTCGGAGAAGGGCTGGTTGGAAAACTTGGCCCAAAACTGCGAGAAATAGGTCTTGCTGATGAGCTCGCGCCCCAAAATGTCGGTCACGCTGATTTTGCTGCGGCAGTTTTCGTGGACATACCGCACCGTGCGGTTGTAGCGCTGAAGCTGGTAGTCGCTGATGAACCAGTAGCGGCCGACCTTGTAGAAGAGCTCAAAGAAGTCGCTCATGGAAAGGCAGAGCAGGTGACGTGCCTGCTGATAGGCGACGTCGGGACTGGTGGCGCGAAAGCCGGGCTCGTTGCGGCGCAGCACGCACTGGAACAGCGCCTCGAGCATGCGGGCCTCCTGCGCAGCACGGCTCTTTTTGAAGTCGTGGGACATGCCCTCGAGGGGCTGGCTGCGGAAAAGAATGTGGGTGACGTTTTCAAAGGTGCCCTCGTAGGCCTGCAGGTCAATGGTCACGACCGCCGCAATGCTGCCCTCGGGCTGGAGCGAGGTCAGGCGATGGATACAGCCGGAATTGACAAAGGTAAAATCCCCCGGCTCAAGCCGGAAAATCTCGTGGTTTTGCGTGACCTCGAGAGCGCCTTCCAGGGGGAAGACGATTTCAAGCACGCCCTCATGCCAGTGAATCGGGGCTTTTGTTACGCGGTAAATCCGCGTGCGAATCGGACAATTTTGCGGAAATTCCACCTTGATTTCGCGCATAAGACACTCACCTCGTTTCTCTGTTGTAATCTCTTTTCAAACCATGGCTGCATCAAAGTGCCGGCGCTGAATGCGCCGGGGGATTTTGGTTGCCGGGGGCGTTTGTTCAGGGCCCTGCCGCAGGCTGCGCCTGCGGCAGGGTGCCGGCGCTTTGCGCCGGCAGCCTCTCCCCACAGGCCGGCCTCAGAGGCTGCGGCCCCGCAGGCCAAAGGGCCGCGGCACAACCTCCCCGGGCGCATCCCACGGTCAAATCACGGCATCTTTTCGTTAAAATTCTTATCCTGAAATAGAATACCAGAAAACGCCTGAAAAAACAATAGCGGCAGCAAAACGAAAGAGGAAATTTCTTCCCTCTTTCATTTTTGAAGGGTTAGCCCTGCGCGAGCTCCTTTGCCCGATAGCATGCACAGAAGTGGCCGGGCGCCATCTCCTCAAGGGGAGGAGCGGCCTCACGGCAGCGGTCCTGCGCATAGATGCACCGGGCGGCAAAGCGGCAGCCGGGCTTGGGGTTGATGGGCGAGGTGATTTCGCCTTCGAGCAGAATGCGCTCTTTTTTGCGGTGGATGGAGGCCTGGGGGATGGCGGAGAGCAGCGCCTTGGTGTAGGGGTGCAGGGGGTTGTCAAAGAGCTCCTGCTTGGGAGATTTTTCCACCATGTTGCCCAGGTACATCACGCTGATATTGTCCGAGATGTGCTTGACGACCGACAGGTCGTGGGTGATAAAGATAAAGGTCAGCCCGCGCTCCTTCTGGAGGTCCTGCATGAGGTTGAGGATCTGGGCCTGGATGGAGACGTCGAGCGCCGAGACCGGCTCGTCGCAGACGATGAATCTGGGGTCGAGCGCCAGGGCGCGGGCGATGCCGACGCGCTGACGGCGTCCGCCGTCGAGCTCGTGGGGATAGGCGTCGCGAAAGCGCAGCGCAAGGCCCACCGTCTCCATGAGGGAGGTGACGCGGCTGTCAAGCTCCTTGGAGTTTTT
Organism: Candidatus Galloscillospira excrementipullorum; assembly: GCA_018714125.1. Lineage (GTDB taxonomy): Bacteria > Bacillota > Clostridia > Oscillospirales > Feifaniaceae > Galloscillospira > Galloscillospira excrementipullorum. The sequence goes on along the minus strand of DVNV01000065.1, from coordinate 12,318 downwards.
GCAGACATGGTAGATTTTCAGGGGCTCCGAGATAATCTGGCTGATGGACATGCGGGGGTTGAGCGAGCTGAAGGGGTCCTGGAAAATCATCTGCATGTCGCGGCGCAGCTCCTTGAGCTTGTGGTCGTCGACGTCGGAGATGTCCTCGCCGTCAAAGATAATCTGGCCGGAGGTCTTGGGCAGAAGATGAATGACGGTGCGGCCCAGGGTGGACTTGCCGCAGCCCGACTCGCCCACAACACCCAGCGTTTCGCCGCGGTTGATGGAAAAGCTGACGTCGTCCACGGCATGCAGCATGCCGCCGGGGGTCTTAAAATACTTTTTGAGGTTTTTGACTTCCAAAAGCGTGCTCATGCCAGTCCTCCTTCCTTATACAGATGGCATTTGACCATGTGTCCGGGCGTGACCTCCACCTCAGGCGGCGGCGTGGTTTCGCAGATGGGCTTGCGGTTGGCGCAGCGCGGGCAGAAACGGCAGCCGGGCGCGAGATTGGAGGGGTCGGGCATGAGGCCCAGGATGGGCTCGAGCCGGTCCACGTCCTTCTCGAGGTCGGGGATGGCGCCGAAGAGGCGGATGGTGTAGGGGTGGGCCGTGTTGTCGTAGATGGCCTCGAGGTCGCCGAACTCGATGATTTCGCCGGCATACATGATGGCCACCTTGTCGCAGATTTCGGCCACGACGCCCAGGTCGTGGGTAATGAGGATCATGGAGGTCTGGATTTCCTTTTTGAGCTTGGTCATGAGCTCGAGCACCTGCGCCTGAATGGTCACGTCGAGGGCGGTGGTGGGCTCGTCGGCGATGATGACCTCGGGACGGCAGGCCAGGGCAATCGAGATGACCACGCGCTGCTTCATGCCGCCCGAAAACTGATGGGGGTATTCGGAAAACCTCTCTGCGGGGATGCCCACCATCTCGAGCATCTCCTTGGCCTTGGCCGCAGCCTCAAGCGAGGAGCACTTTTCATGCAGCTTGATGACCTCGGTAATCTGGTCGCCCACCGTGAGCACGGGGTTGAGGGCCGTCATGGGGTCCTGGAAAATCATGGAGATTTTCTTGCCGCGCACCTTGCGCATTTCCTTGGCACTCATTTTGAGCAAATCCTTGTCCTCGAAGAGGATTTCGCCCGAGACCACCTTGCCGGGAGGCGAGGGGATGAGGCCCATCACGCCGAGGGCGGTGGTGGTCTTGCCGGCGCCGGTCTCGCCCACGAGGCCGACGGTCTGTCCGCGCTCGAGGCTCAAATTGACGCCGTTGACCGCCTTGAAGACGGTTTTATCCGCAAAATAGTGAATGGATAAATTTTTGATTTCCAGCAGTTTGTCACTCATACCAGCACCTCACTTACTGCTTCAGGCGCGGGTCAAGCGCATCGCGCAGGCCGTCGCCAAAGACGTTTAAGGAAAAGACCGTGATCATGATTGCCATGCCGGGGAAGGCCACCAGATGCCAGTAGTCGCGGATGTAGGGACGGCCGACCGAGAGCATGGCGCCCCACTCGGGGATGGGGGGCTCAAGGCCAAGGCCCAAAAAGCTCATGGAGGAGGCCACCAGGATGGCGCTTGCCACACCCAGCGTGGCCTGCACGATGATGGGGGCCAGGCAGTTGGGCAGCACATGGCGGAAGATGATGCGGGCGTTGGAGCAGCCGATGCAGTGCGCCGCCTCAATATACTCCTGCTCCTTGACCGAGAGGATGGAGGCGCGCACGATACGGGCGTAGCCCGGCACCGAGCCGATGCCGACGGCAATCATGAGGTTGAAGAGGCCGGGCCCGAGGGCTGCGGCGATGGAGAGCGAGAGCAGGATGCCGGGCACCGACATGAAGACGTCGAGGATGCGCATGATGATGTTGTCGGTGCGTCCGCCGTAGTAGCCGGCGATGGAGCCCAGCAGGATGCCGACCACGGCGGCGATGGAGACCGAAATCATGCCGACGGTCAGCGAGATGCGCGAGCCGTGGACAACGCGGTCAAAGATGTCGCGGCCGACGTTGTCGGTGCCGAACCAGTGCTCGGCGCTGGGCGGGGCAAACTTGTTGTAGAGGTCCTGATTGTCGTAGCCCTCGGGGGCGATAACGTCGGCAAACAGGGCCATGGCGATGAGCAGCAGCAGACAGATGAGGCCCAGCAGGGCAACCCTGTTCTTGCAAAAGCGGCCCCAGATTTCACGGAGCTGGCTTTTACGCACATAGTTGTCGTGCTCTGCGCTGTATTCCTGCACCGAGGCGGTGCCGGTTTTGAGGATGTGCTCTTTGAAGGAGACAGTGTTATTCACTGACTTCACCCGCCTTTCCTGCTTTGACGGCCTTGGGAACCTTGTCGGCCTTGGGCTTGCTCTTATACTGGGAGCGGATTCTCGGGTCGACAAAGCTGTAGAGGATGTCGACGGCCAGATTGATAAAGGAGAAGACAACGGCGGTAAAGAGCACCGAGCCCTGGACAATGGGGCCGTTTCTCTGCTTGATGGCGGTGACCATCAGGGTGCCGATGCCGGGGATGGAGAAGATGGTCTCGGTGAGCACCGAGCCGCCCAGCAGGCCGCCGAACTGAATGCCGGCGACCGTGATGATGGGGATGAGGGCGTTTTTGAGGGCGTGCTTGGTGATGACGACCCACTCGGTCTGGCCCTTGGAGCGGGCGGTGCGGATGTAGTCCTGACGAATGACCTCGAGCATGGAGGAGCGGGTCATGCGCATGATGGTGCCGGCCGAGGCAAAGCCCAGGGTGAGCGAGGGCAGCACCCACTGGATGGGCTTGTCAAAGCCCGAGGAGGGGAACCAGCCCAGGTTGACCGAAAAGACGATAATGCTCATCAGGCCCAGCCAGAAGGAGGGCATGGAGACGCCGAAGAGGGCCACGACGCGCGCCACATGGTCGAAGATGGAATACTGCTTTGTGGCCGAGATGACGCCTGCCGTCACCCCGATGAAGACGGCCACCACCACGCTCATGAAGGCCAGCTTGAAGGTGGTGGGGAATTTTGCGACGATTTCGCTTGTCACCGACTGGCCGGTGGTGTAGGAGGTGCCAAGGTCTCCGTGCAGCACGAGCTTTTTGATATAGTTTCCAAGCTGCACGAGGTATGGCTGGTCGGTGCCCAGCTCGGCGCGCTTGGCGGCGAGCTGCTCGGGCGTGGCGCTCTCACCCAGCATGATTTCGGCGGGGTCGCCGGGCGTGAAATACATGATGGTGAAGACCAGCACGATCACGCCGATGACCACGGGAATCATCATGAGCAGGCGCTTGAGGATGTACCTGGACATTGAAGTTTCTCCCTTCTCAAATGAGTCTTTCGGGGGGTTATTTGGCCCCGAAGTAGGTTGCGAGGTTTGCGCTCTCGTCGAGCACGCCCTCAATGATGGGCTTTCTGCTGCTGAGGATGGTGGTGATGCCGGGGCCGTGTCCCATGCGGTCGCTCTCGCCGTGGATGATGACGCCGATGGTGGAAGCGCCCCTGCAGTGGGCCCTGCCCCAGGTGTTGTCCTGGTCTTCGAGCAGCACGATATCGCCGAAGCGCAGCTTGTCAAGGCCCAGGCGGGCAATTTCCTCCTTGTCCTGGGTCATGAGGTCGTAGTCGCCGCGCACGGGGTGGTAGTGGCCCTTGCCGCTGCCCATGAGGTAGCCGGGGATTTTGGCGGCGACCTTGACGATGAGCTTGCCGTCCTTCTCCTCGATGCCCATGGCGTCGAGCAGGTCGGGGTCGAGGTTGGTGCACACCACATCGGGGTAGTCGGTCAGCTCGAGGCCAAAGCCGTAGGCCTTGACCAGGAACTGGTCGGTGCAGGTCAGCTTTTCGAGGGTCTCCTGCGGGAACCAGAGCATGACATGCTCCGGGCCGCCGTGCATGCCGGTGACGCGGCCGAGCTCGCCCTTGGCGTCGCCGGTCACGACCTTGGCCACGTTGCCGATGCAGGAGTAGGTGTTGTAGGCGCCGTTGTGGGCCTCGCTGGTGAGGTTTTTGGTGGTCACGCCGGGCTCGGTGTGCTCGCCCTTGATTCCCATGCAGCAGTCGCCGATATTGGCGTTGTAGCAGATGCCTCCCATGGTGGGGGTGGCCTGCGCCATGCGCATTCTGTCGGGATTGTATTCGGTTCCGGTGGGGGTGCCGGGATGGTCCACGCTGCCCTGCACCGAAATCTTGATGAGCTTGTCCCTGTTGGTTTTCAGCATCACGATTTCCTCCTTGTCCTCGGTTTTTGGCTATTTGAGCCCCAGATAGTTGGCGATGTTGGCGTCCTTGCACAGCACGCCCTGCAGCACGTCGGTCTTGGCGGCCAGCAGGGTGGTGATGCCGGGGCCGTAGCCCAGCTCAATGCTGTCGCCGTGGCTGACGACGCCGATGGTCACGGCGCCGCGCTGGAAGGTGCGTCCGAGGGTGGTGTCGATGTCCCGGATGAGCACGATGTCGCCAAAGCGCAGGTCCTGGTATTCCTGCCAATACTCGTCGCCCTCGAGGGTAGACATGTCGCAGTCGCCGCCGAAGGCGGTGCCGCCCAGTCCCGAGGAGATGAGCTCGGGCGGGATGACCTTGGCCACGGGGACAAAGAGCTTGCCGTCCTTTTCCTCGATGCCCATGACCTCAAGCAGCTTGGGCGAGAGGCTGCGGGCCTCGACGTCGGGGTAGTCGGAAAGGCGCAGGCCAAAGCCGCAGCTTTCGATGCGGAAGCGGTCGTCGCCCGACAGCTTGTGCAGCGTCTCGTCGTCAAAGTGCAAGATGACGTTGCTGGCGCGGCCGGCGCCCACCGTCTTGCCCACCACGGTGCCCACGGCGCCCTTGGCGTCGCCGCTCAGCACGACGGCCTTGTTGCCGACGCAGGAGAAGTTGGAGTAAGCGCCCGACACGGCGGGGTCGCCGGTGTTGCAGGTGCACACGCCGGGCTCCACGCGGTCGCCCGCGATGCCCATGCAGCAGTCGCCCACCTTAAAGTTGTAGGTGATGCCGCCGCCGCAGACCATGGGATGGCCTCTGCCGTCCTTGTCCATGGCCATATTCCAAAACGGAGCGCCCTGCGCCTGGGCGACCTGGCCCAGCACGCTTTTGACAGGCAGCTTCGAAGCATTCGTTTTCATGTTCTCGTCCTCCCCTTTGTTTTGTTGACGGATACCCGGTTTTAGTTGGCAGATACCGGCTGCGCCTCACTGCGCTGTGCCGCGCGATGGGCCGAGCGGTAGAGCAGGCCGCCCACCAGGATGAGGCAGGCAAAGCAGCACAGGTAGAGCAGCTTTCCCTGCGAGCTGGTCAGCATGCCGATGCCCATGACCGACATCACGCCGCTGCAGTTGGCGCAGGCGTTGATTGTGGAGACATATTTGCCCGAGACGTGTTCCGGCGCCGACGAGATGATGTCGCGCTGGGCATGCAGGGACAAAAAGTTAAAGGCAATGCCGGCACACAGGGCGGCTGCCCTGATGAGGAAAAGCGTCTGCGACGAGAGAATGGTCATCACGATGCCCAGCACCGCAAGGCCGGCAATGGGGGTGGTCAGGGTGTTGCGCAGCAGCCTTTCGAAGAAGAGGGGCACCAAGAGGGCGGTCGCCAGCGCGCCCACCGTCTGGAAGGAGGCGATGTTGCCGGCCGTCACGGTGTCGTAGCCGCGCTCGGCCATGAGGGTGGGCAGCCAGCTGCTGACCGCCACGCTGGTCCCCATCGTGCCGGCGTAGAGCACGGCCAGCGACCACATGCTGCGTCTGAACTCGGCGGGCACCTTGACGCTTTTGTCAACATGCCGGGCGGCCGAGGCCACGTCGGCATGGCCGAGGTCAAGCTTGGAGATGGTGAAGATGGCAAACAGGCCAAACATCAAGGTGATGCCGGTAAACAGCCAGATGACGTTTCTCCAGCTTCCGCCCATCACGGGGATGAGGCGGGGGGAGAAGGTCTGGGTGATGAAGGCGCCGGTGGAATTTGCCACGATGTTGATGCCCAGGATTTTGCTGAAGTTGGTGATTTTGAGCGTTTTGACGATGGCCGAGGTCGACGGCATGTTGAGCGAGCTGCCGAAGGCCGTAAAGAAGAGGGCCACAAAGACCGGCCACGGCGTTTGGATGAGGGGGAAGAGCACCATGGGGGTCCAGGTGAGGAAGTAGCCCAAAATCATGCCGCGCTTGGGGCCGATTTTGTCGATGAGGACGCCGGGAAAGGCGCCCAGCAGGCCGGTCACGATGCCCGACATGGCGAAAATCACGCCAAACTGCCCGCTTGTCAGCCCGATGTCCTGCTTGAGAAGGGTCGCCAGCACCGAGATGTTGGTGGACAGCATTCCCCCGGTAAAGAAGTTGGTGGCGGTCATGATTGCCACTCTGGTTGTGTTGTTCAAGGAAAAGACAACTCCTGCTTATCAAATTCCGGCCAAATTTTCCCCATGACCCCTTGAAGCCGCGGGCGACGCCGCGGCTTCAAGGGACACGAGGCAAGGGGTCTTGGCAGCCTCCCGGCCCGGCAGAAAGCCTGCCGGGCCGGGCCGGCGGCAGGGGAAGGGGCTGCCGGCCCGCCTTTTGGCGGTGCCGGCGGCCGTCCCGGGGCCTTGCACGATGAACTCCAAAACGTTGTGCTTATTCGGCAGTCTCGGTGCCGGTGGCGGCATCGGCGAAGCCGACCGTGGCAAAGCGGGTGGTGGTGTTGGCCATGGGCTCAAAACCGGTCACGTTGGCACGGGTGGCGGAGATGACATCGAGCTCGGCCAGAGGCAGAACGGCGACGTCCTCCTGCAGGATGCGCTGGACTTCCTTGTAGATTTCAAGGCGCTTGGTCTCGTCGGTCTCCTGACGGCCCTGGATGAGCAGCTCGTCGACCTCGCTGTTGCTGTAGACCGGGACCTCGGACATGCCGGTGTGGAACATGGTCATGAGCGAGTTGTCGGGATCCTGCATGTCGTTGTTGAGCGAGACCATGCAAATCTGGTAGTCGGCGGAACGGAAGTACTCGAAGAAGGTACCGACCTCGTAGACCTGGACCTTGGTGTTGATGCCCAGCTCATTCCACTGGTTTTGCATGATTTCGGCAAACAGGGCGCGGGAGGTATCGTCGGAGGTCAGGATGGTGAGGTCAAAGCCGTTGGGGTAGCCGGCGTCAATCATGAGCTGCTTGGCAGCCTCGACGTCGTAGGCGTAGTTCTCCTTGGAGTAGGTGTCGTCGTAGCCCCAGATGGTGGAGGCGGTGCCGTTCCAGGCGCGCTTGCCCTTGCCGCCGTAGACGGCCTCAACGGCAGCGTCCACGTCGAGCGCCTTGATGAGGGCCAGACGCACGCGGGGATCGGTCAGGGGTTCCTTCAGGGTGTTGATGCGGCCGATGGTGACGCCCACGCCGGGGGTCTGAACCAGGGTCAGGTCGGGGTTCTCGCTGATGCGGTCCATGTCGTTGGCCTGGATGTCCATGGCGATGTCGATGGAGCCGGTCTCAAGCTCGATGCAGCGGTTGGTGGCTTCCACGATGATGCGGAATTCCAGGTTGGGGGTCACGGCCGGGGTGCCCCAGTACTCGTCGTTGCGGACCAGGGTGATGGAAGAGCCGCTCTCCCAGGTGCCCATCTTGTAGGGGCCGGTGCCGACGGGGGCACGCGAGAAGCCGTCCTCACCCAGCTCCTCGATGGCACGGGAGCTGACGATGGAGGTGGCGGTGGTGGACATCAGGCGGATCAGGGGACCATAGGAGTAGTTGAGCTTGAAGACCACCGTGTGCTCGTCGCGCGCAAAGGAGTTCGCGGTGTCAATCATGGCCAGGTTGGTGGAGCCGGCAGGCTGCTCGGCATACTTGCGGTAGGTGAAGAGCACCTCGTCGGCGGTCAGGGGATCGCCGTTGTGGAACTTGACGCCCTCCCTGAGCTTGACCACGAGGGTGGTCTCATCCTCATACTCATAGCTCTCGGCCAGCAGGGGATGCACGTTGCCCTCGTTGTCCATGCGGAACAGGGGCTCGAGCATCTGGATTTCCACGATGGTGTTGTTGGCCGAGGTGTCAAGATAAGGGGTCAGCTTGGTGGGCTCGCCGTTGATGGCGACCACCACGGTGTCCTTGACACCGCCGGTCTCTTCTCCCTCGTCGCTGCTGCAGGCAGCGGCAAAGCTGCACAGCATGACGGCGGCCAGGAGAAGCGCAAGAATTTTCTTGGTCTTCATGGTGTTTTTGCTCTCCTTACTTTTCAAAAAGTTTTATTGCAGCCTGACCCTCAGGCTTTGGGAACGGTAAATGCGAAAAATGTCTGTGCCCCGTGAAGTGCCCTCCGGCAGGACGGGCGCCCTTGCCCGGCCCGTCAAAGAGGGTGTCCCCCCCCTTTTTTGCAAAGCAGACTTCTTTTGCCTGCCCGGGCAGAGGGATGGCCTGCCGGGCGGAAAAGCGGGGAAAAAGCGGCCCTGTGCGCCTCTTAGAGCTCGCAGTGCTCAAAGACGCCGTCAATCATGGTGGCCTTGCACAGCGTGGTGTTGAGGAAGGGGTTGCCGTTGAAAACGGCCAGGTCTGCGTCCTTGCCGGGCTCGAGGGTGCCCAGGCGGTTTTCCAGGCCCAGGATGCGCGCGGGGTTGATGGTCACGGCGCGCAGGGCGGCGTCCTCGGGCAGCCCTCTGCCGATGCAAAGGCCGATGTGCATGGGCAGCCACCTGGTGCCCGAGCTGGAGTCCTCGGTGAAGGAGAACTCCACGCCGGCCTCAAGCAGGGTCTTTGCGTTGTTGAGGTCGGCATTCCAGATTTCCCTCTTGCGCAGGCCCATGGTCAGCGGCCCCACCACGCAGGGAATCTTCTTTTGGGCCAGAATGTCGGCAATCATGTAGCCCTCGGTGCAGTGCTCGAGCGTGAAGTCGAGCCCAAACTCCTCGGAGATGCGGATGGCGGTGTAGATGTCGTCGCAGCGATGGCAGTGGATTCTCACTCTCATCTCGCCGCGCACCACCGGCACAAGGGCGGCCAGCTTCATGTCCTTCTTGGGGGGCTTTTCGCCCTTCTTCTCGGCCTCGCGCAGCGCCTCGGAATACTCCACCGCCGCCGTCAGCGTCTCGCGCAGCATGGCCGCCGTCATCATGCGGGTCATGGGCGGCTGCTTTTTCATGTCGCCGTAGAACTTCTTGGGGTTTTCGCCCAGCGCCATCTTCATCTGCACGGTGCCGGGGATGACGATGTCGTCAATGGTGCGGCCGTGGCGCAGCTTGATGGCCGTGCCGGTGCCGCCGATGATGTTGGCCGAGCCGGGGCCGGTGTAGCAGGTGGTAAAGCCGGCCTTGACGCTCTCGGTGATGCCCACGTCGCGCGGGTTGAGCGCGTCAATCACGCGCAGATGGGGCGTGATGGGCGAAGAGCCCTCGTTGCCGTCCACCGTGTCGGTGGGGGCGGGCTCGCCCATGACCGAAATGTGGGTGTGCGCGTCAATCAGGCCGGGCGTGACCCACATGCCGGTCACGTCGACCACCTGTGCCCCTGCCGGGACCTCCGGGTCGGCGCCCACCGCCTTGATTTTGCCGTCTTCGACCAAAACGGTGCCCTTTTCGATGGGGTCTCCCGCAACGGGGAGGATTTTCCCGCCAGTCAGTGCAATCATGTCTTCCCTCTCCTCTCTCTTCTCTCCTCAATTCAATGTCCGCACGCGCCGGCCGGTGCGCCGGCGCGCATTATGCAAAATAAGCCTTTAGCAGCAAAAAGGTGTTTTTGAGCGCCTCCACATGGGTGCGCTCGTAGTCGTGGCAGCCATACACCCCGGGGCCAATCAGCCCGTGGCGCAGGTCAAGCCCCGCGCGCAGCGCGGCGTTGGCATCGGAGCCGTAGTGGGGGTAGTAGACGTCGACCCCGTAATCGAGGCCCTCGCGCTCTGCCGTCTCGATGAGCTTTGTCACCACGTCGTAGTGGTAGGGGAAGGAGGCGTCCTTGGCGCAGACCGAAACCTTCTTCTCCCCCGCCTCGGTGAAGTTTCCCACGCAGCCCATGTCCATGGCCAGAATCTCGGTCAGGCCCTCGGGCAGGCCGCCCGTGGCGCCGTGGCCAATCTCCTCGTGCAGCGAGAAGTGCGCCCACACGGCGCGCGACGGCGTCAGCCGGTTTTTCTTCAGGTGCCGCGCATAGGCCAGCAGCACCGCCACGGCCGCCTTGTCGTCGAGAAAGCGGCTCTTGATGTAGCCGTTGCCGGTCACGGTGTAGCGGGGGTCGAGCGCCACGAAGTCGCCCGCGCGCACGCCCAGCGCCCGCACGTCCTGCTCGCTTTGCACGTCCTCGTCGAGCACCACCTCAACGTTTTTGGTGAAATCGGCCTTTGCCGCCAGCTCCTCCTCGCTCTGGATGTGCAGCGAGGCGTTGGCGCGGGCGATGAAGCCGGTGTATTTGCGTCCGTCACGCGTGGTCACGCGCACGTTCTCCCTCTCGCAGTGGCCGGCAAACAGGCCGCCCACCGGGGCCAGCATGAGCCTTCCGTCGGGCTTGACAAAGCGCACCACGGCGCCCAGCGTGTCGGCGTGGGCGGCCACCAGGGCGTCGTTTCCCTGCCCGCCCAGGAAGGCCTGCACCCCGCCCTTTCGCAGCCGCACGGGCGCATAGCCCATGTCCTCCAGCTCGCGCACGAGGTAGTCCTCAATCTCGGGGATGTAGCCCGAGGGGCTGTCAATTTCCATCACGGCCTTCAGTTGCCGCAGCAGATAGTCAAGGTCGTCCTCCGTCATGCGGTCTGCAAACTCTTTTCTGATTTCAAAGGGGTTTTCCTTCATGATGTCCTCCCTTTCCCCGTCTTTTCCCTCGCCCTGTCTTTTCGGGGCGCACTCCAAAAACGCGCGCCTTTGCAAGGGAAAGGCTCTGCTACCAGGCCCAGCGTCCGTTGACAAACACGTCCTCCCAGGTGCCGTCCTGCTTCTGGCCGCGAATGCTCATGTCGTCGGAACCCACCATGAAGTCCACATGTAAAATGGAGTGGTTGATGCCCTTGGCCTCGCGCTCCTCGTCGGTCATGTTGGGCGCGCCGGCCAGGCCCAGCGCAATGTGGCAGGAGGCGTTTTCGTCATACAGCGTGTTGTAGAAAATCACGCCCTGCCTGGCGATGGGCGACCTCTGGTCCACCAGCGCCATCTCGCCGAAGTAGCAGGAGCCCTCGTCGGTCTCGAGGATGCTCCTGAGGACGTCTTCGCCCACGGCGGCCGAATACTCCACCACCTTGCCGTCCTTGAGCACCAGACGGAAATCGTCGACAATCTTGCCCCGGAAGTTGAGCGGCATGGTCGAGCACACCACCCCGTTGACCTTGTACTTGTGGGGCACCGTGAAGACCTCCTCGGTCGGGACGTTTGGCGTATACACCTTGCCGCCCGGCACCTCGATGCAGCCGCCGCCCCAGCTCTGGTCGTCAATGGGGCTCATCATCAGGTCGGTCTTGGCGCTCTTATAATGGAAGGTGACATATTTCTTCTCGTTGAGGATGCGCTTGCGCTCGTTGGTGCGCCGGATAAACTCGTCCCACGCCGCAATGGGGTCGGGCTCCATGCAGCGCGTGCAGGACAGCACGCAGTCCCACAGCTTCTCCACCGCCTGCTGCTCCGGCAGGTCGGGAAACACCGCCTTGGCCCAGCCTGCGCTCGGCACCGCCGCAATGCTCTGCCCCGCCCCCTGCGCCAGCTTGCCGTAGCGCACGCGAATCTCCCTGTCGGCCACCGCCTTCTTCTGAATGCGGTCGGCAGGCACGTTGGCAAAGGTGGTCAGGTTGGGACTCTCAAGACGCAAAAAAGCGGCGCCCTTGCCCGCAAAATAGTCCACCACGTCGTAGTCGCAGGGCAGCAGCGTGTTCTCGGGCATCTCGGGCTGGGAGAGCTTGACCAGGTCCAGCAGGTCACTCTTCCACACCACGCCCACATTCGACGCACCGGCGTCGTATGCCGCTTTTGCCACAATGCTGACAAAATACTCGTGCTCCGTGGGAGCCTCAATGTAAAGCATCTGCCCCGGCTGCAGATTCACTCCCCTGCGAACCAGAACATTTGCATACTTATACATATTTTCATAGCTTGGCACGGTCGTTTCACTCTCCTTTGCGCGCTTGTCCAAAGCGTCTTTAATTCCTCATAACTTTAGCGGAGAAAAGTGTGCTCGGCAAGCCACAACTTTCGTTTTATGTGTTGGTGAAAAACTAAAAATTATATCATCCGCGCGCCGGGATTGTCCACTTCTCACAACTCCGGCGCTCTATAAGGCCCGCGCTCTATAGGAAATGCACCAAAAAACACGAAATCAGGGGCTTTTGGTGGCACTATTTTCAAATTTTCAATGACAAGAAAAATATTGAAAAAGCCACTTGATTCACTTTTTTGTCTTTCTTTGCAGCCTTATCTTTCTTCTTTTTCATTTTCCAAGAGAGTGCCTTGA
>DVNV01000064.1 GCA_018714125.1 Candidatus Galloscillospira excrementipullorum | reverse complement strand
GTCTCCACCTTGGAGGAGATTTCAATGACGTCGCGCACACCCTTGATGATGGTCTTGGGCACGATGCCGTGCCGCTCGTTGTAGTCCGACTGGATGGCCCTGCGGCGGTTGGTCTCGTCTATTGCCACCCGCATGGAATCGGTGATGCGGTCGGCATACATGATGACCATGCCGTCGGCATTGCGCGCGGCGCGCCCGATGGTCTGGATGAGGCTGGTGGCCCCGCGCAAAAAGCCCTCCTTGTCGGCGTCGAGGATGGCGACGAGCGAAACCTCGGGAATGTCGAGCCCTTCGCGCAGGAGGTTGATGCCCACCAGCACGTCAAACTCCCCCAGCCGCAGCTTGCGGATGATTTCCATGCGCTCGATGGTCTCGACGTCGTGGTGCATATAACGCACCCTGATGCCCAGATTTTCAAAATACGAGGTCAAATCCTCGGCCATCTTTTTGGTCAGCGTGGTGATGAGCACCCGCTCGTTTTTCTGGCTGCGCTTGTTGATTTCGCTGACCAGGTCGTCAATCTGCCCCGTCACGGGGCGCACCTCAACCCTGGGGTCGAGCAGGCCGGTGGGGCGGATGACCTGCTCCACAATCTGCGTGGAGTGCTCCCTTTCATACTGCCCCGGCGTGGCCGAAACAAAAATCACCTGGTTGATGCGGCTCTCAAACTCCTCAAAGTTCAGTGGCCGGTTGTCAAAGGCGGAGGGCAGGCGAAAGCCGTAGTCCACCAGCGACACCTTGCGCGAGTGGTCGCCTCCGTACATGCCGCGCACCTGCGGCAGCATGACGTGGGACTCGTCCACAAACATCAGATAGTCCTTTGGCATATAGTCGAGCAGCGTATAGGGCGTGGCGCCCGGCTCCCTGCCCAGCAGGATTCTCGAATAGTTTTCAATGCCGGAACAAAAACCAATCTCGCGCAGCATCTCCACATCGTATCTCGTGCGCTGCTCAATGCGCTGGGCCTCCAGCAGCTTCCCGTTTTTCTTAAAATACTCCACCCGCTCGGCCAGCTCCCTCTCGATTTCCCGGATTGAGGGCTCGAGCTTCTCCTTGGACACGACATAGTGCGAGGCCGGAAAGACGATGGTGAACTTGGGATGGCCCACCACCTCCCCCGTGACGGGGTTGATTTCGGACAGGCGTTCAATCTCATCTCCCCAAAACTCCACACGCAGCAGGTGCTCGCTCTGGTCGGCCGGGAAAATTTCCAGCACGTCGCCTCTCACCCGGAACTTGTTTCGGGTGAGATTGACGTCGTTTCTCTCATATTGAATGCCCACCAGGCGGCGCAGCACCTCGTCGCGCCCGATTTTCTGCCCCTCGCGCAGCGTCACGGCCAGCTCGGTATACTCCTTGGGGTCGCCCAGGCCGTAAATGCAGGACACCGACGCCACGATGATGACGTCCCGACGCTCAAAAAGGGCCGCCGTGGCGGAGTGCCGCAGCTTGTCGAGCTCCTCGTTGATGGAGGAGTCCTTTTCAATAAAGGTGTCGGTCGCGGGAATATAGGACTCCGGCTGATAGTAGTCATAGTAGGAGACGAAATATTCCACCGCATTGTGCGGAAAAAACTCGCGGAATTCGCTGCAGAGCTGGGCTGCCAGCGTCTTGTTGTGGGCAAGCACCAGGGTGGGCCGGCCCACCTTTTCGATGATGTTTGCCATGGTGTAGGTCTTTCCGGAGCCGGTCACACCCAGCAGCGTCTGCGCACGGTCTCCGCGCAGCACCCCCTCCGCCAGCGCCTCAATGGCCTTTGGCTGGTCTCCTGAGGGGCGATATTCCGATACCACCTGAAAATTTGCCAAATCGCTTTTCTCCTTACATTTTCCCTGTTTCAAACGGGGGCTAGCCTTCCAGCATTTCGCTCTCACGCATGCTGACGCAGTCGTTGTCCGCCACGACAACATGGTCGAGCAGCTTGACCCCGAGCGGGTCGAGTACCCCCTTGAGCATGCGCGTCACCGAAACATCCTCATTGGAGGGGATGGCAAAGCCGCCGGGATGATTGTGGGCCACCACGACGCCCGTGGCACGCAGCGCCATGATGCGCTCCACAATCTGCCGCAGGTTGACCGCCACCGTGTTGATGCTGCCCTCCTGCAGAAATTCCCCTGCCAGGACCTGGTTTTTGTTGCCCAGGAAAACAAGCAGCAGCATCTCATTGCGTGCGCCGATGAATTTGGGCATCACATAGCGGCGCACATCCTCGGTGGAAATCAACTGCCGGATGGGCCTGCTCTCCTCGTCCAGATAACGGCGCGTCAGCTCGGGGACCAGCTTGAGAAGAATGGCCGAGTGCTCTCCAATCCCATCCACCTTGCACAGCTCCGTCATGTCTGCATCGAACACTCCCCGCAACGTTCCAAAGCGTGCCAGCAGGCGATGGGCCAGCTCGTTGGTGTCGCGTCTGGCGATGGCATAGGTCAAAAGCAGCTCGAGCAGCACATGAGGCTCCAACCCCTCTGCCCCCTGCTCCAGCACGCGCTTTTTCAGGCGCCGCCTGTGCCGGGCGTGCAGATTCTCATTCATGGCGCTTACTTGCTCAGCTTCCGGCTTCCGGGCTTGACCAAAGGCTCCCCGGTCTTGCAGATGGGGCACTGCTCCGGCTCGTAGGAGGCCACCTCCATGGAGAGCGCCGCATGGAAGGGCACGCCAAAGTCCATTTTGCCGCCTGTGCGGTCGACAATGGCACCCACGCCCACAACGGTTCCCCCGGCGGCGCGGGTCAGCTCAATGACCTCCTTGGCCGAGCCTCCCGTCGTCACAACGTCCTCCACCACAAGCACCTTCATGCCGGGCGTCACGGCAAAGCCGCGCCGCAGCGTCATGGCGCCGTCCTCCCGCTCGGTGAAAAAGTTGCGGCAGGACAGGCAGCGCGCCACCTCATAGGCCATCTGCACCGCGCCCATGGCGGGGCCAATCACAACGTCCACCCCGCAGTCGCGGAAATGGGCTGCCACCTGCTCGCAGAGCGGCTGCGCATAGCGCGCGTCCTGGAACACCTTGGCACACTGGAGATACCTGTCGCTGTGGCGCCCCGAGGTCAGCAGAAAATGCCCCTCCAGAAAAGCGCCCGCTTCTTTTAATATGGAAATAACCTGTTCTTGCGTCAACACTGGCGATTCCCCCTGTTATACAAATCATTGACACCTGCCGCAGCAAAAAAGACAGGCTGCCAATCAGTTTATTATATCATGACTTTGCTCAAAGAGGAAATAGGTTTTTTAGAAGATTCTTTCTTTTTTCCCCCCGTGATGCTATACTGTGCTGTAGAAAGGGGGACTGCACATGAAAGAACTTCTCGTCGGGCCCAACGACGCAGGGCAGAGGCTGGATAAATTTCTCTCCAAGGCCTTTCCCTCCCTTCCCGCCTCCCTGCTTTACAAGTACCTGCGCCTAAAGCGCATCAAGAAAAACGGCTCGCGTGCCCATGCAGACGACCGCCTTTGTGAGGGCGACCTTTTGCAGCTCTATATCAACGACGAGCTGCTGGAAGTGCGCGAGCAGCAGACCGCCCCCTTGAAAATCCGGCCCAACCTTCAGGTGGTCTATGAGGATGACAACCTGCTCATTGTGGACAAGCCTGCCGGCCTTCTCGTGCACAGCGACGACAGGGAAAGCTACCACACGCTCATCGCCCAAATTCAGGCCTACCTCTATCAGAAAGGGGAATACGACCCCGCACAGGAAAACTCCTTTGCCCCCGCCCTGTGCAACAGGCTCGACCGCAACACGGCGGGCCTTGTTGTCGCGGCCAAAAACGCCGCCGCCCTGCGCGACCTCAACGAGATTATCAAAACGCGTCAGATGAAGAAAACCTACCTGGCCCTGGTGTGCGGCACGCCCTCCCCTCCCGAGGCCACGCTGACCGGCTACCTCGTGCGTGACAGGGAGGCCGCCCGCGTCACGGTGCTGCGGCACCCCGCCCCCGGCGCAAAAACCATCGTGACAAAATACCGTGTGCTGCGCAGCGCCCACGGGCTTTCACTCGTGGAAATCGACCTTGTCACAGGGCGCACCCATCAAATCAGGGCCCATTTCTCCTCCATCGGGCACCCGTTGTACGGCGACGGGAAGTATGGAAAAACGGGACGCGGGCAGGGTCCCCGTCACCAAGCGCTGTGTGCCTTCCAAATCCGGTTTGAGTTTAAGGAATACAAAGGAATCCTGAGTTATCTGGATAAAAAGCAGTTTTTTTCGGCTCAAACAGAAGTTTTTGATTCATTTTCATGATTTTTTCCCAAAAACATTGACTTTTCTTATAGCACCCTGTATATTATATCTTGCGCCTTGCGGATTTGTCCAAAACCCGCACTCCGGGCGCCACGAGGGGAGGAAGGATAAGGAAATGGCAAACAACAATATCATTGAGCTTGTCAATGTGACGAAAAGCTTTGACGGTGATATTGTCCTTGATAACATCAACCTGAAAATCAAAGACGGTGAATTTATTACGCTGCTTGGCCCTTCGGGCTGTGGAAAAACGACAACGCTCCGCATCATCGGAGGGTTCTTGTATCCCGACTCGGGCAGCGTCTTTTTTGACGGCAAAAATATCACAAACGTTCCGCCCTACAAGCGGCATCTCAACACCGTCTTTCAAAAATATGCGCTGTTCCCCTTTCTCAACGTCTATGAAAACGTGGCCTTTGGGCTTCGCATCAAGAAGCTGCCAGAGGCCAAAATAAGAGCCAAGGTGCTCGAGATGCTCGAGCTTGTCAATCTGGTCGGCTTTGAAAAGCGCGGCGTCACGGCCCTGTCCGGCGGACAGCAGCAGCGCGTTGCCATTGCCAGGGCCCTGGCCAACGAGCCCGACGTGCTGCTGCTCGACGAGCCCCTGGGCGCCCTTGACCTCAAGCTGCGCAAGGCCATGCAGATTGAGCTCAAGCGCATCCAGCAGCAGGCAGACATCACCTTTATCTATGTGACCCACGACCAGGAAGAGGCGCTGACCATGTCGGACACCATCGTGGTCATGAACAAGGGCCACATTCAGCAGATTGGCTCGCCGGAAAGCGTCTACAACGAGCCGGTCAACGCCTTTGTGGCCGACTTCATCGGCGAATCCAACCAGCTCGACGGCATCATGCTGGCCGACTATCAGGTGGAATTCAACGGCCGCGTCTATCAGTGTGTGGACAAGGGGTTTGCCAAGCGGGAGCCCATTGAGGTGGTCATCCGCCCCGAGGACCTCAAGCTGTGCCGCCCCGAGGAGGGCAACATCGTGGGCGTTGTCAAATCCTGCATTTTCATGGGGGCCAACTTCTCCATCGAGGTGGAGCAGGGGGACTACACCTGGACGGCCCACTCCATTCACTATGCGCAGCCCGGCGACACCATCGGGCTCTACCTTGAGCCCGACGCCATCCACATCATGAAGGAGTTTGACAACGACGACGCCTACCCGGACGACCCCGAGGAGGAGCTTCTCCCCCCCGAAGAGGAGGAAGAAGCATGAAATACAAAGGCCTTACCTATTCCTATACCGTCTATGCCTTCACCTTTTTCCTCGCTCCCCTGCTGCTGATTTTGTTCTACAGCCTCACGGCGGCGGGCGGGGACGGAAGCGTGACCTTTACTCTTGAGAATTTTGCCCGTTTTTTTGACTTTTCCAACCCGCAGTATATGAAAGTGCTGGGAAATTCCTTTCGCATTGCCGGGATTGCCACGCTTTTGTGTCTTTTGCTCGGCTACCCCATGGCCTACATCCTGGCCAACCTCAAGCCGAGGCTGCGGGCTTTTCTCTCGCTTCTTTTTATCTTGCCCATGTGGATGAATTTCCTGCTGCGCACCTATGCCTGGATGTCGCTGCTCGAGACCAACGGCATCATCAACACGCTGCTCTCCAAGCTGGGGCTTCCCGCGCTGCAGATTATGTATACCGAAAAGGCCGTCATTTTGGGCATGGTCTACAACTTCCTGCCCTTTATGATTTTGCCCATTTACAACACCTTAATCAAGCTCGACCCTTCGCTGCTCAACGCCTCCGACGATTTGGGGGCCTCCCCGTGGCAGACCTTTACCCGCGTCACGCTGCCGCTCTCAAAGCCTGCCATCCTCTCGGGAATCAACATGGTCTTTATGCCCTCGGTGACAACCTTTGTCATCTCCCGGCTTTTGGGCGGCTCCTCCACGGCGCTCATCGGCGACATCATTGAAAAGCAGTTCAAGCTGGTCGACGACAAGGGGTTTGGCTCGGCCATGTCGGTCATCATCATGATTTTCGTCTTTGGCCTTGTGGCGCTTACCCGTGAGAAGGATTCCGAGGAGGTGTCGCTGTGAACCGTCAGAAAAGCAGGCTCATGAGAGTGACAAGCGGGGTCTATGCCGCCTTCATCTTCTTGTTTTTGTATGCCCCCATTGCCGTGCTCATCGCACTCTCCTTCAACGAGTCCAAGCTGCGCAGCAGCTGGGGCGGCTTCTCTCTCAAGTGGTATGCCTCGCTCTTTCAAAATGACCGCATCATCTCGGCACTGGGCACCACGCTGCTGCTGGCCCTGCTTTCGGCTGCCATTGCCACCGTCATCGGCACCGCCGCCGCCATCGGGCTGCACAACCTCAGGGGGCCCTTCCGGTCGGTTTTGCTGAACCTGACCTACATCCCCATGCTCAATCCCGACATTGTCACCGGCGTTGCAATGCTGCTTCTCTTCACCTTTGTGGGCTACAGCATGGGCTTTTCCTCGCTGCTGCTCTCCCACATCGCCTTCAACATTCCCTATGTGGTCATGTCGGTGCTGCCAAAGCTCAAGCAGATGAACCCAAACCTGCTGGACGCGGCCATGGACCTTGGCATGAAGCCGGCCACCGCCATCACCAAGGTGGTGGTGCCTGAGGTGATGCCCGGCGTGGTGACGGGCTTTTTGCTGGCCATCACCATGTCGATTGACGACTTTGTCATTTCCTTTTTCACCACGGGCCCCGGCGTGTCCACGCTGTCCATCGAAATTTACTCCATGACGCGGCGCGGCGTCAATCCCGAAATCAACGCCCTGTCCACCATCATGTTTGTGGTGGTGCTGGCACTTCTCATTGCCGTCAATCTCCGCTCGGGACAAAAGGGCGGAGAAATGATAAACATTGGCTAGCCTGCGGGCAGCCTATTAAGAAAGGTGGATGACTTGATGAAACGACTCTATGCACTGGTCCTGGCGCTCACTCTCCTGCTCGCCTTCACCCCCCTGACCGGCTGTTCCCAAGAGGAAGCCGGGGAAACCGTGCGCATTTACAACTGGGGTGACTACATCGCCCCCGGCGTCATTGAGCTCTTTGAGGAGGAGACCGGCATCGAAGTGGTGTATGACACCTTCGAGACCAATGAGGACATGTATCTCAAGCTCAAGAACAGCTCGGGCTACACCTACGACGTGGTAATCCCCTCCGACTACATGATTTCCAAGATGCTGCGCGAGGATATGCTTGCTGAAATCGACTTCAACAACGTGCCCAACGCCGCCGGCATCGACGAGCGCTTCAAAAACCTCGACTACGATCCCACGGGCGCCTACTCCGTTCCCTACATGTGGGGCACCGTCTGCATTGCCTACGACCCCGAGCAGGTGACCGAAGAGGTCAATTCCTGGGACATCCTCTGGGATGAGGACTACTCCCGCCGCATTTTCATGATTGACTCCGAGAGAGACTCCATCGGCGTGGCACTGCTCTCCCTGGGCTATTCCCTCAATTCCACCGATCCCGACGAGCTGGAAGAGGCCAAGCAGAAGCTGCTTGAACAAAAGCCTCTGGTTCTGGCCTATACCGGCGACGACGTCAAGGACAAAATGATTGCCCGCGAGGGAGCGCTGGCTGTCATCTGGTCCTGCGATATCGGCATCATCCGCGAGCAGGACGATACCCTCGCCTATGCCATCCCCGACACCGGCACCAACGTCTGGTATGACGCCGCCGTCATCCTCAAGGACGCCGAGAACAAGGCCAATGCAGAAGCCTTCCTCAACTTCCTGTGCCGTCCCGACGTGGCGCAGATGAATGCCGACTATATGGGTTCGGCCAGCCCCGTTTCCGAGGCCCTTGCCAATCAGGACGAATCCATCCGAAACGACCCCATCGTCAATCCTCCCGCCGAAGAGCTCGCCAAATACGAGGTCTTCCAGATGGTCGAGGGTGCCGCCTCGCTCTATGAAGAAATCTGGAGCTACGTTCTGGCAAGCTAAGGCTGTCCCCCTTCAAGCTCTTAAAAACAAAAACCCCCCGTCCAAAAATGGACGGGGGATTTTTTGCAGTTAGTTTTTATGCAACTTCTTTTCGCCAGTCCTCTATGCCTCCCCCTCGGTAAGACGCTCCACGCTTCTTTCGCCCCCGCGCCCCACAGGGCAGGCCCACATGCAGCGTCCGCAAACGGCGCCCCGGCCGATGTGCTGGTAAGCCCGCTTCATATGGAGGCTGCAGGCCGCCGCGTCAAACAGGGCCTCGCGCGGCGTCTGCGGCGTCCAGCAGACGCCGTGGATGGCGTCTGCCGGGCAGGCGCGGCGGCAGGCGCCGCAGCTGGTGCACAGGGGCATTCTCCCCTTTTGCGGCGGCATCGGCAGGTCGGTGAGCACCGTCCCAAGGCGCACCCTTGGCCCGTAACGGCGGTGCAAAAACAGGTTGCTCTGCCCGATATCCCCAAGCCCTGCGGCTACGGCCGCCTGCTTGTGTGAAAACCTGCCCGAAAAGGGCGGGCTGCCCGGCAGGTTGATGCTCTGGGAGGCCGCCACCGGCAGATAGCGCCACCCCTCCCTCTGAAGCAGCAGGCCGATGCGCAGGGCAATCTGGTCAAGCAGCGCATTGACTGTCCTGTAGTGGTGAAAATAGGTGTGCGTGGGCCCCTGATTAAGCTCCTCGACCACGGCGTCCGACAGGGGCACCACAATGCTGATGCTGCCCGTCATACCGTCAGTTTCCCGCTCCAGGGCGGAAAAGCCGACGTCGGCAGCTCCCATGTCAATTGCCAGACGGGCGATGGCCTGCAGGCAGTTTTTCTCTTCTGGCACGGCAGGCTCCCTCCTTTCTCCTGTGCCGGGGAAAATCCCCTTGCTGCCCATCCTTTTCTTTTTGAGAGGAATATGGTATGATAAAAGCATCCAGTCAAACAAAAAAGGGGGACTTGACTTTGAAAATCGACATGTCCAAGGTGGGGCAGATTCGGGACAAGCGCACCATGAAGTTTTTTATCATGACGGTGCTGCGCTCTGTGGGCGGCCATGCAAGACCCCAGGACCTTGACATGATTACCATGATGACCGATTCGGCAAACTGGTTTGACTACCGGGAGGCGCTTGCCGAGCTGCTGGAAACCCAGCACATCCTCTCGGTGGAGCTGCCGGGAAAGGGGGAGTTTTACGTCAACTCCTCCCTGGCCAACGACGCTCTGGAGCAGTTCAAGCGCGAGGTTCCCGCCTTTGCACGCGGCCGCATCAACGCGGCGGTGCTGGAGTTCCGCGCCAAAATGCGCTATGACAACGACATCCGCTCCTCCATCCAGATGAATGACGACGGCACGGCCATGCTCACGCTCTCCATTTACGACGGCGAGCAGCTCATGTTCTCGACCACCGTCTTCATGCCCGACCGCGACCAGGCCGCCGCCCTGTCCGACGCTTTTCGGGATGACCCCACGCCCTACTACAGCAATGTCATGCAGAACCTGGGGCGGCTGCTGAGCATCTACAACAAAAAGGTGGGAAACTCCTGACTTCCGGCTTCTGCCGTGGGACGCAAACAAGCTCCCCCGAAAAAGCCGGACGCCTCCAAAGAGCGCCAAAATCCCCCTGCCGTCATGACGGAAAAAGCCGCCGGCGGCATGGGGCCTGCCTTAAAAAAACCCCCTTTTGCACGGCCCCTGCCCTTCGCAGCTCCCCGTGAGACCCCTGCGGCCGTGTAAAACACTTTTTTAAGGCCCCCTGCGGCACACAGGCCGTGCGGGGGGCCTTTTCCTGTTTTGCGAAAACGGGGGACTTGTGCGTTTTGCGACGTCCTGAGGCTGGCAGGCAGGGCTCCCTGCCTGCTCTTTGTATCAGGCGGGCCTGTCAGCAGCTCCCCTTGTGCGCCTCTTCGGAGGCTCCCGGCAAGGGCACTCCCCTGCCCCCGCCTTTGAAAAAGCAAAGCCGGCCCCCGCCTGGCAGTTGCCCGCGCGGGGGTCGGCTTTTTTTTAGGAAAAATGCTTGACGATGGGTTCCTTCCCGTAGGACAGCGCCGCACCGATGGCCGTTGCAAACTGCGCCTGGTCGGGCAGGTGGAACTTGACATCGAACATGGTGGAGAGCAGCTCGAAAATGGGGCCGCATTCGGGAACGTCGGCCAGGTTGCCTGTCAGCACAACCTCTTTTCCTCCATTGCCCCGGCTGGCAAACACCGCCAGCATCCCCACCGTCTGATACACCAGGTTGAGCAGCCCCAGCGCGATGTCCTCAGGCGTGGCCAGCTCACTGAGCTTGCCGAAATTGGAGGCCGTGGCGTCAAAGGGAAGGTTGGAGACGGCGTTGGTCGTGATGTCTCCGATGGCCAGGTCAACCCTGCGCAAATCGCCTTTTTGCGCCAGTTTTACAAGGTTTTTGATATCCCGCACATTGAGCACGGCGTTGGACAGGCCCACCAGGGTGCCTCCGCCGATGCCGGTCCCGCCAAGATGCTCAATCTTGTCGGGCGTGGCATAGACAAAGGCCGTTCCGGTGCCCATGCTCACGATGATTCCCTCCTCCAAATCGGAGAGATACAGGCCGCCGCGCCCGGTGCAGTAAAACTCGTCCACAATGCTGGTGGGGATGCCGTAGATGGCCTCCTTGAGGGCCGAAGAGCCCACCCCCGTCACCATGATGTGCTGAATCTGGTCCAGATGAATGGCGTTTTGACTGAGGAATTTGCCAAATGCTCCATAGAGCGATGCCAGGGGGTCGGTGGCGCGCACCTGAAGGCAGGAGAGCGAACCGTCCCCGCCGATGCCCGCAATCTTCGTGATGGTGCCGCCGATGTCAATGCCGATGATATAGTTTGCCTTTTGGTTGGATTTCATATGCCCGATTACTCCCCAAACTCGCGGTTTTCCGCGATTGTTTTCAATTTGGCTTTAGAATTCTGCCTTTCCGACCGTTCTCGGGAAGGGAAGCACGTCGCGGATGTTGCCAATCCCGGTCAGATACATAATCAGGCGCTCAAATCCCAGGCCGTAGCCCGCATGCTTGGTGCCGCCATACTTGCGCAGCTCGAGGTACCACCAGTAGTCCTCACGCTTGAGCCCAAACTCACGGATGCGCTCTTCCAAAACGTCAAGACGCTCTTCTCTCTGGCTGCCGCCGATGATTTCGCCGACGCCGGGCACCAGCAAGTCCATGGCCGCCACCGTCTTTCCGTCGTCGTTGAGGCGCATATAGAAAGCCTTGATTTCCTTGGGGTAGTCGGTGACGAAAACCGGCTTTTGATAAATTTTCTCGGTGAGATACCTCTCGTGCTCGGTCTGCAGGTCGCAGCCCCAGAAGACGGGGTATTCGAATTCGTCCTTGTGCTCGAGCAGCTTTTCCACCGCCTCGGTATAGGTCACATGGGCAAATTCGGCCTCGACCAGCGCATTCAGGCGGTCGAGCAGGCCCTTGTCGAAAAACTCGTTGAAAAAGGCCATGTCGTCAGGACACTTTTCCAGCACCTCGCGGATGACATACTTGATCATGCGCTCGGCCAGCGCCATATTGTCTTCGAGGTCGGCAAAGGCAATCTCGGGCTCGTTCATCCAAAACTCGGCCGCATGGCGCGCCGTGTTGGAGTTTTCCGCGCGGAAGGTGGGCCCGAAGGTATACACCTTTCCAAAGGCCAGCGCAAAGCACTCTGCCTCAAGCTGTCCGGAAACGGTGAGGTTGGACTCCTTGCCGAAAAAGTCCTGGCTGAAGTCGACCTTGCCGTCGGGCGTTTTGGGCAGGTTTTCCAGATCCAGCGTGGTCACACGGAACATCTCGCCGGCGCCCTCGCAGTCGCTGCCCGTGATGATGGGGGTGTTGACATACACAAAGCCCTCACCCTGATAAAAATCGTGCAGCGCCTTGGCCGCCACCGAGCGCACGCGGAAAACGGCCGAAAAGGTGTTGGTCCTCATGCGAAGGTGGGCAATTTCCCTGAGAAATTCCAGCGAGTGGCGCTTCTTCTGAAGCGGGTAGTCGGGAGAAGATTCCCCTTCCACCGCCACCTCCGTGGCCGCAATCTCAAAGGGCTGCTTGGCCTGCGGCGTCAGCTTCACGGTGCCCTTGACAACCAGGGCCGCGCCCACGTTTTGCCTCATGATTTCCTTGTAGCAGTCGAGCTGGTCGGCCACCAGCACAACCTGCACATTCTTAAAGCAGCTTCCGTCGTTGAGCTCAATAAATCCGAAATTCTTGGAGTCTCTGCTCGTGCGGATCCATCCGCACACAAGAACCTCCCTGCCATCCATTGCGGCACTGTTTGCCCACAGTTCCTTCAATTCCGTGCGTTTCATGCCAGTTTCCCCGCTTTCATAATAGGTGAATGTTGTTCTTTTTGCACTCTTCCAGCATCTCCTGAGGCCAGACAGACGCCTGCACTTCCCCAATATGCGCCTTTTGCAAAAACATCATGCACAGCCTTGACTGGCCGATTCCGCCGCCGATGGTGTAGGGAAGCTCCCCCTCCAGCAGCGCCTTGTGATAGGCAAGTCCCAGGCGATCCTCGCAGCCCGCCTCGCGGCACTGCTCCAACAGGGCTCTCTCGTCCACACGCACCCCCATGGAGGACAGCTCAAAGGCAATCTGCAGTGGCTCATACCACACCAGGATGTCCCCGTTCATGCTCCAGTCGTCATAGTCGGGGGAGCGGCCGTCGTGGCGGATGCCGCTCTTGAGCTTGCCGCCAATCTGCATCAAAAACACGGCGCCATATTCCTTGCACACGGCGTTTTCCCTCTGCTTGGGTGTCAGCTCCGGGTAGCGGTCCTCCAGCTCCTGCGTGGTGAGAATGTGAATGTCCTTGGGCAGAGAGGCCTCCAGTGCGGGAAATGCCTCACACACCACCTTTTGAGTCTCCAAAATCACCTCATAGATTTTTCTGACCGTTTCGATGAGCAGCGCCACCGTGCGGTCCTCCCGGTGAATCACGGCCTCCCAGTCCCACTGGTCAACATAAACCGAATGCAGATTGTCAAGGTCCTCGTCACGCCGGATGGCGTTCATGTCGGTATACAGGCCGTATCCCGGTTCAAACTCGTATTTCTTGAGGGCAAACCGCTTCCACTTGGCCAGCGACTGCACCACCTGCACGTCCTCCCCGGGGATGGACTTCACATCAAAGGCCACTGGCCGCTCCACACCGTTGAGGTTGTCATTGAGGCCGGTGGACGGAAACACGAAAAGCGGAGCTGAAATCCGCTGCAGATTCAAGGCATCGGCCAAATAGCGTTGGAATGTGTCTTTGACCAGCTTGATCCCGCGCTGGGTATCAAGCACTCCGTATTTGGGCGAATAGCCTTCCGCCGGCACCAGCAAAGATACCATGATAACAACCTCCTCTACCGCTCTTTGGGCAAGGCGCTTTTTGGCCTTGTCACGCGGTCATATGAAGGTATTATATCGAATTTGCGCTCTAAATACAATAACTAATTTCCACAATTCTGTCCCTTTACAGCGTCAATTTGCGGGCATTCCCGTATATTTCCCCCCAAGCGGCCGGCAGGCCCTCTCTTTTGCGCCAAGCTCCTCCCCTCGGCCGCCGTCAGGCGCTGTGAAGCGGCCTCATTTTTCTTCGTCCGCCCCTCTTCCGGCACAGTTTGCGCATGCGGCATGTTCCCGAATCAGCAGGAGGGCGGCGCCATGCGCTCCCGGCTTTCTTTTTTGCACCGGCGCCGCAGCCTCGGCACCGCCATCGCCAGGAGAAAAACAGACAGCGCGGCGGCCAGAGCCCACACCCACGGGGCGAGGTAAACCGTGCAGACCGCCAGCTCGATGTCGTTCCCCGTCACAGGGAAGACCAGATAGCGCCCGATTTCCCGCGCCTGCACCTGCGACCAGCCCGCCTCGGTGTGGAGATACAGCCGCAGCCTGCCGCTCTCCTCTGGCGGGAGGTAGCGCAGCGTATGGGTCTGCTCCCCGTTGTCGGGAATCGACAGCTTCCACCGCTCGGTCAGGGCCTGGCGCCGGAAGGCGGGGGGCTCCATATCTTCCGGCAGGGCATCCTGCGCGCCAAACGGCTCGGCCTCCAGCCTGTCTTTTTCCTGATAGTCCCCTTCAATGTAAAATACGGCGCGCCCGTTTTCCCTCTGCGGCGCTGCGCAAAGCACCGTAATATAGGGAGTGTATATGGCCTCCACCACGGTGTCAAACCGCAGGTCCTCCAGAGACTCAAGGCTCCACCTGGCATAGTATCCCTCTCGCTGGGGAAGCGCGGGATAGGCCTCCTCGTCAAAGGAGTCGCCATACGAAAAGGAGACCTGCTTCAAAATTTCATTGTCGGTTCGAAAGGTCAAAGTAAAGGTCTTGAGTGCCTCCGGCACATCCTCAAGCGCCGAGAAGTCCGCAAAAGAGACGGGCTCCGCCTTTCCGGAGTAGCTCACACGCCCCAGACCCGCAAGTTCCTCCGACACAAACAGGTTGCCGACAAAGGTTCCCTCCTCCGTGCCCGAGACGGCGCCGGCATACTGCCCGTGCTCCGTGATGCACACCAGCGTGCGGCAGTCCCTGGTCACGCTGTCCTCTTCTCCCCTGCCCACAACGCCGCCCACATAATTGCCGCCGGACAGGAGGCATTTTGCCCAGCATCTGCGGATGGTGGTGCGCGACAGGCCTGCAATGCCGCCTACATAGTCGCCGTCCGTGCTCTCCACGGGACCGACGCCCTGGCACAAATACAAAATACCAAGGTCCGCCCGCCCCACGATGCCGCCGGCGTAATTCTTTTTGGCCGTAACCCTGCCCTCGTGGACGCTGTTCATCACAACGGCTGCCGCCTGATACCGGAAATCAAAGGAGCGTTCCCCGTCCTCGGTCAAATCGTCCTCCGGGTCAAAGTCATACTCGATGGCCATGGAGCCGACAATGCCGCCCACGTTGACGTCGCCTTCCACAATTCCCTTGTTCCGGGCGTCGGTGATGCGTCCGGCGTCCCGATTGGCAAGCAACTCCTGCTCCGAAATGTCCTCAAAGCGGTCGGACTGCGCCCCTGCCTGTGCATCCTGCGCCGACCGGCGCAGCACATCGGTGACGACGCCCACCTGGGCGTTGATGGCACGCATCTGCTCCAGCAGCGTGCCGGACGAGGCGGTCATGGTTTCATTGACCTGCCTGACCTCCTCCAGCACGCTCCCCAGCGCCAAATCCAGGGCGTTTCCCTTCTCAGAGAGGTCGCTTCCGATGCTCTCAAGCGACAGGGCCGGCTGGTCTGCAAGGCGCTGCACGAGGTCTTGTGCCGTCCGGGCGCTCCGGCGCAGCGTGGAAAAGGCATCTCCAAACCCTCTGCTAGACTCTGCCAGCAGCTCCACCACCTCTCTCCATTCCGAGGGCACCTTGCCCTGCAGCACGGCCTCTTCCAGGCGGGCCGCCCCCTCTCCCATGTGGTTTAGCGCCTGTCCCAGCAAATCGGCCGCCTTTCGGAGGTCCTGTGCGGCGGCGCCAAGCTCCGTCAGCGTCTGCTGCAGCTCTTCCCCGTCGAGGGTGGGAAACCGGCGCACCATCTCGGCCAGCGCCTCAGCCCCGGCCTGCCATGCCTCCCGGGCGTCTAAAAAGCCCTGCCTCATCTCCTCCCATCCGGGAAGGCCGTCCTCGCCCAGCGCCGCCATCCAGTCGGCCTGCTGCCATGCGGCCCAGACCTCGTCCGCCGAGGCGGTCAGGCCGGAAAACCCCTCCGCCAGAGAGCCGAGGGCCTCCCAAAACTCCTTTGCGGCTGCTTTGCCTTTTTCGCCCTCCCCCACGCCCTGCTTCCACTGCTGCAGCGCCGCATCCGCAAGGGCTGCGGCCTCCCGGATTTTTCCGGCTGCCTCACGCAGCTCCGTCAGGGCCCGGCGCAGCTCGGAAAGCGCCGCGCCTGCAGCGCCGTCTGCGGCGATGATTTTGTCCAGGGCGTCTGCCAGCGTGTCTGCGGCGGCCTGCGTCTCCCCCATGGCGCCGGCCAGCCCCTCCACGGCAGGCTCCATCTCTTCAATGGCCCCGCTCAGCCTGGAAAAGGCGTCGTTGACCGTCTCGATGCTGCCGTTTCCCCACTCCGTCATGGCATCTGTCAGCTCAAATGTGACATCTTTGGCCTCTCCAACGCTCTCGGTCAGCCGGTTCATCCCGTCTGACACCTGGGAAGACGCCTCCTGCGCCTCCCCCAGGGCATCGTCCATCAGCGCCTCCAGCGCGTCCAGCTCATCCCACAGGTCGGAGAGAACTTCCTCGCTGTACTTCAGCGTGACCTGCGGCTCCATCTGCCCGGCGATGCCACCCACATCCTTGCGGCCCTCCACCGTGCCGCTGTTGACGCAGCCGGTCAGCAGGCCTGTCTGACGGCCTGCGATACCGCCCACGTTGTAGCCCGTGTGGGCATAACCCACATCCCCGTTGTTGCGGCAGCTCTCTATCAGGCCGGCGGAAAAGCCCGCAATGCCGCCGATGTCGGTCCCGGCAGGGACATTTTCCGTGGAGCGGAGCTGGTCGAGCCCCTCGGGGCCCTCTATCATCCCGGGCTCCGGCTCAATTTCCGTGGTGTTTATGGTGCCGTGGTTGACGCATTGAACCATGGAGCCGAAATTCTCCCCGGCAATGCCTCCCACATAGTGCTCCCCGGTCACAGAGCCACGGAAAGAACAGTTGACGATGCGGCCGCCGCTCTGGTTGAGCCCCACAAGGCCGCCCACCGTGGTGCTGCCGATGACAATTCCCTGAAAGGTACAGTTCACGATTTGCCCGTAACTGATTCCCACAAGGCCGCCCATGGTATCGGCATCCCCCGAGGGCGACACCTGGCCTGCGGCATGGAGATTTCGAATTTCCCCGCCCGCCTGCAAAATCCCAAACAGCCCGCTCGGGTAGTCTCCGTCCTGAAGGGAGAGCCCCCTGATGGTATGTCCGTTTCCGTCAAAAACCCCGCCGAAGGTCGGGATGGGGGAAAAATCCACTCCCTCCAGGGAGAGGTCCGCCGTCAGCACCACCGTCTTGCCCTGCGACCAGGTGTCAAGAGAGCAGCTCTTGGAGAAGTCGAGCAGCTCCTGGACGGTGCCGATGAAAAGGGTGTCTTCATCGGCCGCTTTGGCGGATGCCGCAGGCAAAAGCCCGCTCGGGAGCAGCAGCGCCAGCAGCAGGCACAGCACACGCTCAAAACGCCTATTCCTCTTGCCGCATTTCACGGTCTTCCCCTCCTTCCTCCAGTGCCGAGCCCGAAATGACCCTCACATCCACGTCGCCCTCCACAATGGCGTGCACCACGCCGTAAATTCTGC
This sequence comes from Candidatus Galloscillospira excrementipullorum, assembly GCA_018714125.1. Lineage (GTDB taxonomy): Bacteria > Bacillota > Clostridia > Oscillospirales > Feifaniaceae > Galloscillospira > Galloscillospira excrementipullorum. The sequence goes on along the minus strand of DVNV01000064.1, from coordinate 4,536 downwards.
CCGAAATCTCTCCGTGAACGACGCCGTCCACGCGGACACGGCCGCTTGTATTCTGACGCCTGACCCCCGTCCGGATGGAAAAGGAGGTCTTGTCAATCAGCTTTTCGCCCAGCAGGAGAATCTGCGGCAGGACAAACATCACCAATATCATGGAGATGACCGTGCCCCGCCCGATGCTTCCCACGCCGGCAACGGAGGGGCTTGAGGTCATGCGACCAATTAAAATTCCCGCCGTGGCCATAATGGTTCCCGAAGTCACAATGGTGGGAAATGCAAAGTTCATGGTGTTGATAATGGCCTCCCGCTTGGGCATCTCATCCTTCACCTCCATGAAGCGGCTGCCGATGACAATGGCATAGTCGATATTGGCACCCATCTGGATGGAGCTGACAATCAGGTAGCTCATGAAAAAAATCTCTCTGCCCGTAATGGCGGGAATGGAAAAATTCATCCAGATGCTGCCCTGAATCACCAAAATCAGCAAAAAAGGAATCCCGATGGATTTGAAGGTAAACAGCAGCACCACCAGGACAATGAGGATGGACACGATGCTCACCACCGTGTTGTCCCGGCTAAAGGACTTCTGAAAGTCATATTCCATTGTGGCGTTTCCAACCACATAGACATTCCCCTGCGGATAGTATTCCTTGGCAATTTCCCGGATGGTGTCCAAAAATTCATAGGTTGTTTCACTGCCGAGGGGGAGCGTCAAATAGACCAGCATGCGGCTGTAATCCTCCCCACTGAGCTGAAGCTTTGCGTTGTGAATCTGGTCGTAGGCCTCGTCCAGGTCCGCCTGCTGTTTGGCGTCCAGCGTCACATAGCCGTCTTGCGTACAGTCATACACGAACAAAAAGAGGTCCATCAGTGGCACGGTGTAGTTTGAAATGTCGCCCACGATGCGCCCGTAATCCTCCTGGTCGGCGGCGTAGGCGGTGTAGAGCAGCTTTGCCAGCTCATAGTCGATGTCGGTCAGCTCGGAAAACTGACGGGGCCCCAGCTCGTCGGCCAGCATGTAGCCGTCCATTGCCTCCACGTTGGAGAGCCCCACCGTATAGTCCACTTCCTCATATGTTTCCAGGCGGCGCAAAATCTCCCCTTCTGTCTCATAGCTGCCGGAAGGCACCACCAGGGCCACCATATTTTCGTCGGTAAAGTTCTCCCGAATCATCTGCTTGGCAACCTGCGTCTCGTTTTGCTTCGGGGTCGGGATGTTGTCCTCCCCATAGGCATACGGGCAGTTTGCCGACACCACGGCGGCGGCAATCGTCACGCCCAAAAAGACAACCGGGACGACAAACCGGGTGGCATAGGCAAATTTGCCCACAAAGGGGATTTGGGGGACAAAGCTGCGGTGGCGGCTTTTATCCATCATCGGAGCAAACAGGACAAGCAGTCCGGGCATGATCAAAAACACCGACAGCAGCGACATCAAAATGGATTTGATGAGGCTGATGGCCATGTCGGGTCCAATCTCAAACTGCATGAACATCATGGCAAACAGGCCGCCGATGGTGGTCAGGCTGGAGGCCGAAATCTCAGGGATGGCCTTGCTCAGCGCCACAATGACAGCCTCCCGCGCGGGCAGCGCCTCATGCTCCACCTTAAAGCGGTTGCACAAAATTACCGCATAGTCCAGCGACAGCGCAAGCTGGAGGATGCCGGTGACGGAGTTGGAGACAAAGGAAATCTCCCCTAGCAAAAAATCCGTTCCCTTGTTGATGAGCATGGCGGCAAGAAAGGTCAAAATGAGCACCGGCACCTCCGCATAGGTCTGAGAGGTCAAAATCAGCACCGACACCACAACAACGGCAACAATGCCCATGATGGACCGGACCTCCGCGTCCAAGGCCTCGGCCTTGGTGTCGCCCAGCTCGCTCGACACATAGACGTCGTAGTCGGCCCAGGTTTCGGTCAGGCCGTCCAAAACCTCCAGGCACCGGTCGTCGTCCTCGTCATAATCAAATGTGACGGTGTAGAGCGCGCAGGCGTTGTTGTAGTGCTCGCGGGTCTCGTCGAACTCCGCACTCTGAATGCCGTCCGTCTCCTCCATGCCCCGGCAGATTGCCTGCGCCTCTTCCAGGGTCACATTGGCAAACATGAGCCGGGCCGTGCCGAAGGTGGTGAACTGCTCTTGCATCACATCCAGCCCCTGCCGGGTCTCGGAGTCCTCCGGCAGATAGGCGTCAAGGGCATTTTCCACCTTCACCCAGTCCGAGGAAAAAACCGAAAAAATCAGCAGCAGCAGCGTGAACAAAAAAAAATCAGCTTCCTTTTGTCCACAATTCCCCTTGCCAGCTTGAGCATGAAACGATTGCCTTTTTCCGTTCCGGAATGTTCCTTCATACCGGTTTCTCCTTTTCCAAATCCACTGAACCCTCCGCACGAAAACAGCCTTTCTCCGTACGCAGCTCAAGCTCCACCCGTCCGGCGTCCACGGTTCCCCGCGCCCGGTAGGGCAAAAAATACAGCAGGGTCTGCATCTGGCCGCCAAAACACAGCTTGCCGTCCTGAAGGCAAACGTCCGTGATGGGGTGCGTTTGGGAAAACATCGTCAGCGCGCCGCTAACCGTCCGGTCCTGAATGCAAAGCTCCAGCATACCGTATCTGAGGCCTATGGGGGCGTGCAGCCGGATGGCGTAGTGGTAGGTCCCGTCTCTCATCCCGCTATGCTCCTTTCGAAAATTCTATGACTACTCAAATCATAGAAAAAAGACCCCCTTTCAAAAACGGTCAATCTGCCCCACTTTGGGTGGAATCCGGACAAATACCGGTCATTTGACCGGACAATGGCAGTCCCTTGTTGCAATTTTGCCGGACAGATGTATAATGAATCCTGTAAGGGGTTGTGCTTCGTGAAGTATGAGGTTGTGTCGCTGAACACGAAAAAATGCTCTCCGGCGCATTGAAAAACGCCATGAAGAGCAAATCCCTTTCCAAAATAACGGTCAGCGAGCTCAACGAGGCATGCGGCGTCAACCGCAAGACCTTTTATTATCACTTTCAGGACATCTACGACCTGCTCAAATGGACCTTGGAGCAGGAAGAATTGAGGTTGTTAAAAAGTTCGATTTGCTGGTAAATCTGGACGACGCCATCTCCTTTGTCATTGACTATGTCGAGGACAACCGCCATATTCTGAGCTGTGCCTACGACTCCATGGGGCGCGACGAGCTGCGCCGCTTTCTCTGTGCGGATTTTATTGAGATTGCCCTGTCGCTTGTGGAGCAGGCGGAAGCCCATGCCGGCTGTCAGACCGACGCGGCATTCAAACGCTTTCTGGCTGATTTTTATACCGAGGCCGTGTCGGGAATGCTCATCAACCTGTTTAAGGCGGAGGTTCCCTACAGCAAGGACGAAATTCGGGAAAACATCGCCTTGATTTTGAAAACGGCCATCCCAAGCGCGCTGCAGGCCAAGGCGGCAGGAGAAAGCGGCGGTTTTGACATATAGCCCCCCGGGGTGAGCTGCTGCTCTTCTCTTTTTCCCCTTGCGCAGGCTGTGCACAAAAAGCCTTGCAGCCGCCGTCCTCCGCAAAAAAAGAGGGGCAGGCCGCCGTGCCGGAAGGGCGCCTTCTGAGCGGCACAAAATCCCCTCATGCAAGACGGCGCCTCCCCTTTTCCTCCAGCCAAACCCCACTGCCCCGGGATGCCGCAGCATCCCGGGGCAGTTTTTCCTTTGAACCAGAAAAGGGCCCCCCTTTTTGGGGGCCCTTTTTCCCTCTCCGGGCACAGTTTCATGCGCCCGGAGCTTCTCACTTTTTGGCCAGCAGCCTGGCAGAGTTGAGGATGGCCAGCATGGCAACTCCGACGTCCGCAAAGACGGCGGCCCACATGGTTGCGTGCCCCACCGCCGCAAAGGCCATGACCGCCAGCTTGACGCCCAGGGAGAAGACGATGTTCTGGCGCACCGTTCTGCGCGTGGCAATCGAAATCTCCATGGCGCTGGTAAGGCCGCCCAGCTTTTCCTCAGTGAGTACCACGTCGGAAGCCTCGATGGCGGCCGCCGTGCCCATGCCCATGGAAATTCCGACGTCCGCCATGGCAAGCACCGGCGCGTCGTTGATGCCGTCGCCCACAAAGGCGGTTTTGGCGCCCTTTTTGGCCTCCCGCTTGATGTCGGCAAGGCGCGAAACCTTATCCTGCGGCAGCAGCGAGGCAAACACCCTGTCCACCCCGGCCGCCTGTGCCACAGGGGCCGCCGCGCGGGCATTGTCTCCCGTCAGCATGGTGACGGTCTCCACGCCGAGCTCACGCAGCCGGCGCAGCGTCTGCACTGCGTCATCGCGCAGCTCATCCCTGACCGTAATATGTCCCAGATAGACGCCGTCACAGGCCACATGGACGCAGGTGGCAGACTCGTCGGGCACCTCGATGCCGTTTTCTTTGAGCAGCCTTGCATTGCCGCACAGCACGCTCCTGCCCTCGACCATACAGGAGATGCCGCGCCCCGCCAGCTCCTTGACCTCGCTTGCCTCGGGGTGGTCGGGGCAGGCCTCCAAAATGGCCTGGGCCACGGGGTGGTTTGAGGAGGCCT
>DVNV01000063.1 GCA_018714125.1 Candidatus Galloscillospira excrementipullorum | reverse complement strand
GGCCGCCCTGCGGCGGCCGCCTGGCCCCTTATGGGTGCGCCCTTTTGGGGAAGGGGCATGCGTTTTGGAGACTGCCTGCCGGAGAAGGGGGTGCAGGGCAAAGAAAAAAGGCCCCTTTTTCCCAAAAGGGGCCTTGAAAAACCGCCGAAATCAGTTGCCAAACTCGGGTTTGACCGAACGCAGGAACAGCGTGGTGAGCTCCTGCTTGGGGTCGGCGCCTTCGTGGACGATGTGCAGCAGGGCGTGGGAGATGGGAAGCTCCACGTCGAGCGCCTCGCCCAGCGTGACCATGGCCTTGACCGTGTAAACCCCCTCGGCCAGCTTGTCAAAGGGCTCGCCCCTGACAAAGCGCTCGCCAAAGGCGCGGTTGTTGGAGAATTTGGAAAAGAGGGTGGCCTCGTAGTCGCCCAGGTGGCACAGCCCGTAGGCCGACAGCTCGTTGCCGCCCATGGCCGAAATCAGGCGCGCCACCTCGCGGGCCCCGCGCGCCATGAGCGGCCCCTTGAGGCTTTCGTAGCCAAAACCGTCGAGCATGCCGGCGGCAAGCCCGATGACGTTTTTTGCGGCGGCGCCGATTTCGGTTCCAATCAGGTCGGTGCCGATGTAAAGCCGGATGAGGTCGCTGCCCAGCACATCCACGATGTAGCGGATGAGGTCGGGGTCTTCCGAATCCACGACCTGAGCGCCCGGGATGCCGGCCGTGTAGCTCTGGACGTGTCCCGGGCCGGCCAGAACGGCGATGCCGACCGGCTGCTCGATGCACTCGCGCATCACAACGGACAGGCGCTTGCCGGTGTCCTGCTCGAGGCCCTTCATGCACAGCAGGAAGCTCTTTCCCGAGAGGTCGTATTCGTCCAGCCGTGCGGCCAGCTCGCGCAGCGCCTGCGAGGAGATGGAAATGATGATGAAATCGCTGTGCTCCACCGCCTCGTCGAGGTCGGTGGTCAGCCTGACCGAGTCGGGCAAAGTGAGATAGGCGTTGGTTCTCGTGCGCATCAGCTCTTCTATGTCGGCAACCCCGGCCCGGCCCCACACCATGACGTCGTGCCCGCAGCGGGCGGCGTACCACGCCTGGAAGGAACCCCATCGGCCGCAGCCGAGAACAGAAATTTTCACGAGAAAATCGCTCCTTTCCGAAGGAAGGCGCCTTCATGGGGCGCCCGAAGGTGATTCGGTTTTGGAAAAGGCCGCTTTTGGGAAAAACCGTCCGGCGTCCGCCCGGGGCGGACGGCCTGCGGGGGGAAAACGCGTGCGGCCCTCATGGCGTCCGGCCGGGGCGTTAGCCCTTGGCCAGCTTTTGGAGGGCCTCGCCGGTCAGACGCTGGGCCGTCCAGTCGGACATGGGAACGGCGCCTAAGGCATGATAAAAGTCAAGCGAAGGGGTGTTCCAGTTCAGGCAGGTCCACTCCATGCGGGGCAGGTCCTGCTCCACAGCCTCCTGCGCGAGATAGGACAGCAGCGCCTTGCCGATACCCCGGCCGCGCATTTCCGGCACCACGAAGAGGTCTTCAAGATAAAGGCCGGGCTTTCCCAGGAAGGTGGAGAAGTTGTGGAAATAAACGGCAAACCCCACCGGCATGCCCTGCAGCTCGGCGATGATGGCCTTTGCCGCTTTTTTGACAAAAAGGGAGTCATACAGCGTCTCCAGCGTGACGGTGACCTGGTCCTCCAGCTTCTCATACTGCGCCAGACGTTTGATGAAGCTGAGAACCAGCTCGACATCCTTGGCCGTGGCCTCACGGATTATGCAGCCCGCCACTTTGGTTACTCTCATAAAAAACCTCCTGCTTGTTTTGGGAAAAGGTGGTTACACAAAACGCCACACCGACGTGTGGCGCTTTGAAGATTGCTTTAGAAAAACTAGGCCACCGACACCAGGATATAGAGGACGATGGTGGCGAGAATGAAGGCGATGCCCAGCCAGATGGTGTTTTTGCGCAGTCTGGCCTGCGGCGTTGCGGCGCTGTTTTTGCTAAAGAAGGTGTCGGCGCCGCCCGAGATGGCGCCCAGCCCGCGCTCATTGCCCTCCTGCATCATGACGATTACGGTGACGGCCAGGGCCAGAATGATCTGGATCACGCCGGCCACAATTTGCGGTGTACTCACGATATCCGATCCTCCAAACAAAGTAATGTGTATAAAGTAATGTGTGCTTGCACAGATAAAAATACATCCTGCATTATATCACAAACATTTTCTCTTTGCAAGCATTCCGGACAGGATTTACCCCGAAAGCGCAAACAGTGCGGCCTATCGGCGCTGAAAGGCGCACAGCAAAAGCAGGACAAACAGGGAAAGCGGCCACAGGCCGACAAGAAAGAGCAGGCCGCAGGCCGTCAGCAGCAGGCGGACGGGCAGGGTGCAGGGGGCGCACAGCCAGCCCTGGGCGGCGCAGGTCAGGCACACGGAGCCGCCGGCCGCCGCCGAGAAGGCCCCGAGGGTCTCCCAAAGGCCGCCCTGGCCCAGCAGCAGGGCGGGGTGCAGCAGGAAGAAGAGGGGCAGCAGAAAGCTTGGGGCGGCCAGCGCCATGGCGTGCAGCGCCGTTTTTGTTCTGCTGGAGCCGGCGATGCCGGCGGCCGTGGTGGCGCTGATGGCGACAGGGGGCGTCAGGTTGGCAAAGCAGGCGTAAAACAGGCAGAAGAGATGAGCGCAGATGGGCAGGGCGCCCGCCTGTACCAGTGACGGCACCGCCACCGCAGCCACGATGACGTAGGCCGCCACGCCGGGCACGCCGGTGCCCAGCAGCAGGCAGAGCGCCGCCGCCGCCGTGCCGCACAGCAGCAGGTTGCCGCCCTGCGCCAGCTTCAGCAGTGCGGCTCCGGCCGTCAGGCCGACGCCGGTCAGCGTCACGGTGCCGATGATGATGCCGATGATGAGGCAGCAGACGCCGACCGTCACGGCGTCGCGGGCGCCGCCCGCCAGTGCGCCCAGCCACTCCGACAGGGGCAGGCGGGTCTCTTTTCGGAGCGCGCCCACCAGGGGCGTGACCACAATGGCCGCCACGCAGGAAAACAGGGGCGTGTAGCCAAGGCACATGAGGCCCAGCAGCAGCAGCAGGGGCACAAGCAGGTGCAGGCGGTTTTTGAAGTCTGCGGGAGGGGGCGTCTGTCCCTGAAGCCCCAGCCGGCGCGCCCACAGGTGGGTGGCCAGCAGCAGCGTGCCGTAGTAGAGCAGGGCGGGCAGCAGCGCGGCCGCCATCACGGCGCCGTAGCCGGTGCCCAGCAGCTCGGCCATGACAAAGCCCACCGCCCCCATGACGGGCGGCATGAACTGGCCGCCGGTCGAGGCGGTGGCCTCCACGGCGGCGGCGTAGTCGGCGGGATAGCCGGCCTGCTTCATGAGGGGGATGGTCAAAGCGCCGGTGGTGGCCACGTTGGCCACGGCCGAGCCGTTGACGGTGCCCAGCAGCGCCGACGACAGCACCGCAATCTTGGCCGGCGCCCCGGGGCTGCCCCCCACGGCGCGCAGCGCCAGGTCGCTGACAAGCGCGGTAAACCCGCCGGCGCGCAGCAGCGCCCCGAACAGGACAAAGACAAACAGGTAGGTGGAGGAGACGTTGGCCCCCACGCCGAAAATCCCCTGGCTGCCCCAGAAGAAAAAGCGCAGCACCCGGCGCAGCGAGAAGCCGGAATGGCCAAAGAGGCCGGGGATGAGGGGGCCTGCGAAGTTGTAGAGCAAAAACAGGCAGGCCAGCAGCGTTAAGTCGCGGCAGCACACAAGGCCGCCTGCCAGCAGCAGCACCAGCGCGGCGCCGGCCAGCGCCAGCTCAAAGGGCCCCGTGACGCCGCCGGACAGAGCCACCGGCCTTTGCCGCAGCAGCATCGCGGCGTAAACGGCAAAGCAGCACAGCGCCAAAGGCAGGCATACGGGGCGCAGGCGGGGCTTTTCACAGGTGAGGAAGACGGCCGTGAGCAGCAGGCCGGCGTGCGCGACGCGCAGCGTCAGCGCGTCAATCGGCAGCAGCGTGACGGCCGCAAGCTGAAAGCAGGCAAAAAAAAGAAAGTAGGCAAGAAGGCCCTTTTTCATGCGGGAAGTTCCTTTCTTTAGAGTGCGGGTTGCCCGGCAGGCCGGAAAGCGGGTTTTGCCCAAAGGCCTGCCGCAGGGCGCCCTGCCATGCAAAAGGTGCTTTTTTAGTATATCACAGAGGGCAAGGGAGGAAAAGAGCGAAAAAGCCGCTTTTGCGGCGTTTCCCGGGGCAGGGGCGGGGCGCCCGGTGGGCGGGCGATGAAAAGGGAGGCCCAAATCCCGTGAAATTCTCCCTTGCGCTGCGCGCAAAAAAGGAGTATTCTAAGAACAATGCGCAATATACACGGATACAGGAGGGACATGCAATGGGAGATACTCCACAGCAAAAGCAGGGATTTTTGGCCCGCAAGAATATTGTCTTTTCGGCAAAGCGCTATGGCATTGACGCGCTTGGCGCCATGGCGCAGGGCCTGTTTGCATCGCTGCTGATCGGAACCATTTTCGATACGCTGGGCCAGCAGCTCGGCATCGACTTTTTTGTGCAGGTAGGGGCCTTTGCCAAGACCACGGAGGTGGTGGGCGCCGCCATGGCGGTGGCCATTGCGCTGGCGCTGCAGGCGCCGCCTTTGGTGCTCTTCTCCATGGTGACGGTGGGCGCCAGCGCCAATGTGCTGGGCGGCTCGGGCGGGCCGCTTGCCGTGCTGCTCATGACGGTGGTGGCTGCCGAGTGCGGCAAGGCGGTGTCCAAGGAGACCAAGGTGGACATCCTGGTCACGCCCTTTGTCACGCTGGCCGTGGGCGTGGGGCTGTCCATGCTGCTGGCGCCCTGGGTGGGCGGCCTGGCCGACGGGGTCGGGGAGCTCATTGAGTGGGCCACGGTGCAGCGTCCGCTGCTCATGGGCATCATCATTTCGGTGGTGGTGGGCGTTGCGCTCACGCTGCCCATTTCGAGCGCCGCCATCTGTCTGACCATCGGCCTGACGGGGCTTGCCGGCGGCGCGGCGGTGGCCGGCTGCTGCGCCCAGATGGTGGGCTTTGCCGTCATGAGCTTTCCCGAGAACCGCTGGGGCGGCCTGCTGTCGCAGGGGCTGGGAACCAGCATGCTGCAAATGGGCAACATTGTCAAAAACCCACGCATCTGGATTCCGCCCACACTGGCCTCCGCCATCACGGGACCCATTTCCACTTGCCTGTTCCAGATGAAGATGAACGGGCCGCCCATCGCCTCCGGCATGGGCACCTGCGGCCTGGTGGGGCAGATTGGCGTCTACACCGGCTGGGTGTCCGACATCGCGGCCGGCGTCAAGAGCGCCATCACCCTGGCCGACTGGACGGCCCTGCTGATGATCAGCTTTGTTTTGCCGGCGGTGCTGACCTGGCTGATTGCGCAGCCCCTGCGCCGCATCGGCTGGATTGCCCCCGGAGACCTGAAGCTCGACTGAGCCGCCCCCTTTGAAAAGCCCCTGCAAGGCGGGGGTAAGGCCCTTTTTCCGGGGTGCGCCGCCGGGGTGCAGCCAAAAGGTTTTCAAATGTCAGGAGAAAAACGCGCCCTCCCGAAGGCCTCTTCGGGAGGGCGCTTTTTCTCTTTTGGGGCTTTTTCAAAAGTGCCCCCGGCAGGAGGCGGGAGAGGAGCCTCAGGCGCGCACAATTTCCTTGATGACAAGGGGCGTCTTGGGGCGGTCTCTCCAGTCGGTGGGCACCGTGGCCAGACGGTCGACCACGTCGATGCCCTCAATCACCTTGCCGAAGGCGGCATAGGCGCCGTCGAGATGGGGCGAGTCGGCATGCATGATGAAAAACTGGCTGCCGGCGGAGTTGGGGTCGCTGGTGCGGGCCATGGACAGCACGCCCCGGGTGTGCTTGAGGGGGTTTTTGAAGCCGTTTTGGTCAAACTCCCCCACGATGGTGTGGGCGGGGCCGCCGGTGCCGTCGCCGTTGGGGCAGCCGCCCTGAATCATGAAGCGCGGAATCACGCGGTGGAAGGTCAGCCCGTTGTAAAACCCTTCGTCCACGAGGGTTAAAAAGTTTTCCACCGTCTTGGGGGCAATGTCGGGATAGAGCTCGGCCAGCATCACGCCGCCGTCCTCCATCACGATTTTGACTTTGACTTGCTCGCTCATGTGATTACCTCCGGTTATTTTTTAATGGTAAAATTACAAAATATCGCCTGTTTGAAGCAAAAAACCGCCCGTCAGACGCCGCCAAAGAGGAAAATTCCCGCGACCCCTGAGGCGACGATGGCGACGATGGGGTTGAGGCCGCATTTTTTGATGGAGAAGAGGCACAGCAGGGCGAGCACCAGCGAAGACAGGCTGATGCCGGCCGCAAGGCCCATGGGAAAGAGCGCCGTTTTGCCGATGGAGAGGGCGGCGGCGGCAATGAGGCCGACCACGGCGGGGTGGATGCCGTGCATAACGGCCTTGACCGTTTTGTTTTCCTGCATGCGGGAGGAGACGGTGGCCACCAGCATGATGATGAGCAGCGACGGCAGCACGACGCCCAGCGTGCAGACGGCGGCTGCCGGCAGGCCGCCCAGCTTCATGCCGGTGAAGGTGGCCATGTTGACGGCAAAGGGGCCGGGCGTCATTTCGGAAATGGCAATCATGTCGGTGATTTCCTCAAGCGAGAGGAATCCTCCGCCCACCAGCTTGGCCTGGATGAGGGGGATCATGGCATAGCCGCCGCCGAAGGTGACGATGCCGATTTCAAAGAAGATGAGAAACAGCGTCAAAAGCAGCATGGCTCAACCCTCCCTTTTGCGATACAGGACATAGCCGCAAAAGCCTGCGGCAACGATGACCAGGATGGCCGACAGGCCGAAAAAGCCGACGGCGGCAAAGGCCAGCAGGCAGAGCGCCCAGTCTGCCGGACGGCGCACCGCCTTTTTGCCCAGCTTGAGCGCGGCCGAAACCACCAGCGCCGTGACGCCGGCGCGGATGCCAAGGAGTGCGGCGGCCACCGTGGGATTGCTTTTGAATTCCAGGTAAAAGCCGCTGATGAGGGCGATGATGAGGAAGGAGGGCATGACCATGCCCAGCGTGGCGGACACCGCCCCCGGCAGGCCGGCCATTTTGGTGCCGACATAGGTGGAGGCGTTGATGGCGATGGGGCCGGGCGTCATTTCCGCAATGGCCAGCAAATCCATCATCTCCTCTTCCGACAGCCAGCCCTTTTTGGAGACAAAGGTCTGCTCCAGCACGGGAATCATGGCGTAGCCGCCGCCGAAGGTGACGGCGCCGATGCAAAAGGTGCTCCAGAAGAGCTCAAAAAGAGAGGGCTTTGGACAATCCACGGGAAACACCTCCAAAAAAAGCGTGTGTGAAAAGGGAAAAAGGCGGCCAGAGGCAGGCGCGATGCGCGCTCCCCCTTATTTTTTGGGAGCGGGCGCCGCCGGCGCCTCGCCCTGCGCGCGGATGAGAGCCTGCCGCTTTGCCCCGCGCACATCCTCCCCCACGAAAAAGAGGGGCGCATAGTCATAGCACAGGCGGGAGGCCAGTTTTTTGGTGTAGTTTTGCTCGAGCTCATCGGGCGAGAAATTGGTGCTGACGATGCCCGGCTTGCCGCGCACCAGCCGCTCGCCCAGAAGGGCAAAGAGGGCGGCCGTGGAAAAGGCGGTGATGTATTCGCTGCCCAGGTCGTCCACTATGAGCAGGTCGCAGTTTTGATACTCCTCCTCGGGGGGCCTGCGGCCGAACTTGACGTCCTCGAGCTTTTGCAGCAGCGTGGGGGCCATTTCGTAAACAACGTGGTAGCCGCGCGCCGCCAGCTCGCCGCCGATGGCCGAGGAGAGATGGGTCTTGCCCAGCCCCGAGGGGCCGGTCATGAGCAGGCTGCGGCCGCCGTCCGGAAAGTTTTGAACAAAGGCCTTGGCGGTGGACAGGTTTTTGGCCATGACCTGCCGGGGGGAGATGCCGCCCGGCAGGGGGCGGTCGTCATAGAGCGAAAGGTCAAAATTGTCAAAGGTCTGCCGGCGCAGCGAGCGCCCCATGGGAGAGGTCTCGTAGGAGAGGCGGCGCAGCGCGGCGAGGTAGCAGGAGCAGGGCCTCCCGTCCACAAAGCCGGTGTCCTGACACCTGCTGCAGGTGTAGTGGGGGCGCAGATAGTCCTCGTCCAAGCCCAAATCCCGCAGCAGCGCGGCGCGCTGCGCGTCGATGGCGGCACAGCGGGCGCGCAGGGCGGCGGGATCGCCGCTCTTTTTCTTTAAGGCAACAGCCGTCAGCTCCCGCAAAAGGGCGGCCTGCTCCCGCTCCAGCCCGGCTAAGGCCGGGCAATGGCGGTAAAGGCCCTCCATGCGGGTGTGCAGCTCCTGGTGGGCGGTTTCGCGGCGCTGCGCGAGCAGGCGGTCGACAGCCTCCTGCAGCTCTTTTCTCACAATCACCGGAAAACCCCCTCCTTGTTCGTGTCGTTTTGGACGCCGTCCGCCTGTGCGGAGCCGCCGGTGTCCTGTGCGCCGGACCCGGCCTGCTGCGCCGGGGCGGCAGGCGAGCCGTCCGACGCCTCTGCGCCGGCCTGCTGGGCCGGCCCGTAAATGGCCTGAAAGGCCCACTCGGAAAACTCCTTGAGATTGCTGCTCGAGGGAGTGGCGGTGTCCGGGGCCGGCTTTTTACGGGGCGTGCGGCGGGGCGGCGGCTGCTCGGCCATGGCCTGCTCCACGCTGTCGATGCCCTTGACGTGCCAGCTCGTCAGGATTTTGTCGATATAGGAAAACGAGAGCTTTCCCGTCACATCCACGCAGCGGTTGTAGGCGGCCTCGAGCATGTCTTCCCCGTAGCGGAAGTCGCCGGTCCAGCGCGCGATGAAGGCCTTTTCGTTGGGCGACAGCCTGCGCTGCCCCAGCGAGAACAGGCGCCGCACCATGGATTGGGCGTCGCTTTTGCGGCTCTCGTCCTCGATGTAGGCCGAGGCCTCCTCAGGGGTGGAGATGCCGCGCCGGTGCCACTCGGCGGCAAGCTCCTCGAGCGCCTTGCAGGAGGTTCGGCCACGCGCGGCACAGTGGCCCATGAGCAGCAGAATGGTCTCGGGCGACAGGCCGTAGTAGTCGTAAAGCGAATAGAGCACCTCGTATTCGGTCTGGGAAAATTCCCGGTTCAAAATGGTCTGCGCCGTGCGCAGCGCCGAGCGCAGGTCGGGCTTTTTCTCAAGCTCCTGCCACACGAGGTCCATCTGATAGGTGGGACGCCGGGTGTCTGACCCCCGGGCGACGGCCGGCTTGGCCAGCTCGGCGGAGGGCGGCGTGAGCACCACGAAGCGCCCCTGCATGGACAGCACCCCGCGCGACAGCCAGCTCTCGACGCAGGCGGCAAGCTCCGACGGGGTGATGCCCAGCGCGTCGCACACCGTCTGCTCCGAGGCGTTTCGCCCCTGCGACAGCAGCGCCAGCAAAACCCGCAGCTCGGCAGCCGAGGCCTCCTTCAGATATTTGACAACAACCGAGGGGACGAGAAACCAAGCCTCCCCCTGCGAAAGCTGAAAGTGAATGGACAAGGGAATCCTTCCCCTCCTTGCGCTTGTTTGGTATGGGCGCGGCAGAGGCGCGCCCTCGTGCCCCCTTTTTCCGGGAAAAGGCCGGGGCGGCATGCGGTGCCTGCAAAAGAGAGGGCAGGGCGCCCCTGCCGGCCCTCTGCGGGGTGCGGGGGGGGGGCAGCGTCAGAGCACGAGCTCCGACAGCGTCTGCCCCTCCAGCGTCTTGAGCGTGAAAACGCCCTTTTCATAGGTCATGTAGGTCTTGGGATTGCCGCCCTTGGGCAGCGTGACCGAGCCGGGGTTGAGCAAAACAAAGTGCTCCAGCCGCTCCATGGCATACAGGTGGGTGTGCCCGTGCAGCAGAACGTCACCCGTGCCGATGGGCGGGGGATTGTCCCTGTTGTAGACGTGGCCGTGGGTGGCAAAGATGCGGTGCGAGTCGAGCTCGAGCATCAGATAGTCGGCCATGATGGGGAATTCAAGTACCATCTGGTCAACCTCGGCGTCGCAGTTGCCGCGCACGCACAGCAGCTTGTCCTTCACCCCGTTGAGCAGGGGAATCACGCCCTTGGGACGGTAGCCCTCGGGCAGGTCGTTGCGCGGCCCGTGATAGAGCAAATCTCCGAGAAAAAGCAGGCGGTCGGCCCCTTCGGCCTCAAAGCGGGAGAGAAGGGCCTCGCAGCAGGGAGTGCTGCCGTGCAGGTCGGAGGCGATGAGCAGTTTCATGGAAGGTCTCCTTTCCAAAAAAACGCCGCGCCGGTGCGCATCCCCTTTTTTGGGGGGACAGGGAAAAGGCGCTGCCGTCGGCCCCTGGGAAAGGGGCGCAGCGTGCGGCGTGTGACAAAAGCAGTCCGGCCGTCAGGCGGCGCTCAAGGGGCCCCCGCCGGCCGGCTCCATCTTATTATACAAAGGGCGGCGCCACTTTTCAAGGGAGAACCCCGGGACACAGGGGGTGCAAGGCCCTGCGGCGGGGACGCCGGGAGGGCGGGGGGAGGGAGTTCGGACAGGGGGGCGGCTTTTCAGGGCGCGCCCTGAAGCGGACAGGAACTTGGGGCCTGCGCCTCCCATATACTGGGTAAGGAAAGAGGAAAACACACCAAAAAGCACGAAACGAGGCGTTTGTACTTGGAAGGGAAGAATGTATCAATGAATCAAAGCACGCCCCAAAGCGGGCCGCCGCTCGTGGAGCTTTCTCATATTTCGCAGAAATATCAGACACCCGAAGGGGAGGTCGAGGCCATCCGCGACGTCTCCTTTTCGGTTAGACGGGGAGAATTTGTCAGTCTGGTGGGGCCCTCGGGCTGCGGCAAGTCCACGCTGCTGTCCATTTTGGCGGGGCTGGTTCAGCCCTCGGGCGGGCAGGCGTTCATCGAAGGCCGGCCGGTGTGCCGGGGGATGGGCAGCGTGGGGTACATGCTGCAGCACGACCATCTGTTTGAATGGAGAAGCATTGAGCAAAACGTTTTGCTGGGGCTTGAGCTGCGCCGCGAGCTCACGCCCGAGACGCGCGCGCGCGCCGTGCGCCTGCTGGAGACCTATGGGCTGGGCGAGTTTCGCAAGGCCACGCCGCGCCATCTCTCGGGCGGCATGCGGCAGCGCGCCGCCCTCATCCGCACGCTGGCTCCCGCGCCGGCGCTGCTGCTGCTCGACGAGGCCTTTTCGGCGCTCGACTACCAGACCCGCCTGAGCGTGACAAACGACATCTACAGCATCCTGCGCGGGGAGCAGGCCACCGCAATCCTGGTCACGCACGACATCAGCGAGGCGGTGGCGCTGTCCGACCGCGTCGTGGTGCTCAGCGCGCGCCCCGCCGTGGTCAAGGCGGTGCACACCATCGAAATGGGGGGTCAGAGCCCGCAGGAGCGGCGCGACGACCCGAGGTTTCGGGAGTATTTTAATACGATTTGGAAGGAGCTTGATTTGGTATGAACGAGCGACCGGCCCTTTCGGCCGAGCGCGCCGCCTACCTGCGCAAAATCCGCAGGGAGACCCTGCTGGTGCGGGGCAGCCGGGCGGCCATCGTCTTTGTCTTTTTCGCCCTTTGGGAAATCGCGGCGGACACGGGGCTTATCGACGCCTTTATCATGAGCAGCCCCAGCCGCATTGCCGCCACCACGGCCCGGCTTGCGGCCGAAGGGAACCTTTTTCAGCACATTGGCATAACGTGTATGGAAACGGTGGCGGGCTTTTTGCTCGGCACGGTGCTGGGCACCGCCATCGCCATGCTGCTGTGGTGGATGCCGAGGCTTGCGAGAATCATGGAGCCCATCCTGGTTGTCCTGAACAGCCTGCCCAAAATTGCGCTGGGCCCCGTTTTTATCGTCTGGATGGGGCCGGGCGTGGGCGCAATCGTGGTCATGGGCCTTGCCATCAGCCTGATTACCACCGTGCTCGAGGTGCACCACGGGTTTTCCTGCACCGACCCAGACAAAATCAAGCTGGTCGAAAGCTTTGGCGCAAGCCGCGCACAGGTGCTGCAAAAAGTGGTGCTGCCCGAGAACCTGCCCACCATCGTCAACGCCCTGAAGGTCAATGTGGGGCTTTCGTGGGTGGGCGTTATTGTCGGGGAGTACCTGGTGAGCAAGGCGGGGCTGGGCTACCTCATCGTCTATGGCGGGCAGGTGTTCCGCCTGGACATGGTCATGGCCTCTGTGCTGATTCTGGGCGTGCTGGCAGCGCTCATGTACCTTTGCGTGCTGTGGCTGGAGAAGCGGATCACGGCAGCCATGATAGCGGCATAAACACTTGGAGGGATGCGTATGAGAAAACTGTCCAAACGGTGTCTGGCCCTGGCGGCCGCCGCCCTGATGCTGCTTGCCGCCGCCGGCTGCAGTGTCTCGGAAGAGCAGGAGCTTGTCACGATTGAGCTCAACGAAGTGACCCACTCGGTCTTCTACGCGCCGCAGTATGCGGCCATGGAGCTGGGCTTCTTCGAGGAGGAGGGGCTTGAAATCAGCCTGACCAACGGCGGCGGCGCCGACAAGGTCATGACCGCCGTGCTGAGCGGCGGCTCCGACATCGGGCTCGCCGGCCCCGAGGCCGCCATCTACGTCTATGGCGAGGGCAGGGAGGACTACTGCGTGGTCTTCGGCCAGCTCACCAAGAGAGACGGCTCGTTCCTCGTGGGACGTGAGGAGGAGCCCGACTTCCAGTGGGAGAACCTGGCAGGCAGCTACATCATCGGAGGACGTGCCGGCGGCGTGCCGCTCATGACCTTCGAGTATCTGCTGCGGCAAAAGGGCCTCACGCCAAACGTCGATTTGACGGTCGACTCCTCGGTGCAGTTCAACATGATGGCCGGCGCCTTCACCGGGGGCACCGGGGACTATGTTGCGCTGTTTGAGCCCACCGCCTCGCAGCTTGAGCGCGAGGGGCTGGGCGTGGTGCTGGCCTCGATTGGGGAAGAGGCGGGCGAAGTGCCCTACACCGCCTATTTTGCCTCCAAGAGCTATATGGAGCAAAACCCCGACATCATCGAGCGCTTCACCAGAGCGGTCTACAAGGGGCAGCAGTGGGTCAAGGAGCACAGCGCGCAGGAGATTGCCCAGGTCATCGAGCCGCACTTCCCCGACACCGACCTCGAGCTGCTGACCGCCGTGACCCAGCGCCACAAGGACATCGACGCCTGGAACGACACGCCCATCATGAAGCAGAGCGCCTTTGACAAGCTGCAGGAGATCATGGAGCAGGCCGGGGAGCTTGACGAGCGCGTGCCCTTTGACAAGGTGGTTGACAACTCCTTTGGGGAAAAGGTCACGCAGGAATAGCGCCCCTTTGCACAGTCCGTTAGCGCAGGCTGCGCAATGCGCCAAAAGAGCCCGAAGAGACTTCTTCGGGCTCTTTTGGCGCAAGGGTTTTGCACTGCCCCGGCGCATAAGGAGCAAGGGGAGGACGCAGTTCCCGCCGCCCCGGACAGAAGGGGGCGGGGGCCGCCCGCCCGGGGGCTTCGCACAAAGGCCCCCGTCCCGGACGAGACAGCCTTGACAGCCGTCTGCCCGGGACGGGGGCAGGGGCAGGGCAAAGCGGCCTTTGCCCCTTATAAAAAAGGTCCCCAGGGCTCTTTCGCAGGGAGCCATAAGACAGTAAAATATGCAAAAAGCGTGCCACGAAGAAAGTCACGCCTTTTGCCTTAGGAGGATAGCTGCAAAGCGGCGCAAGGGATACAATTCCTTGTTCGGAACGCAGCGACGCAAAACACCCCGGACATTCAGGTGTCCGGGGTGTTCCGTCTCACAGAGCGTACATACGGGGATTATACGTATAGAAGTGCGCCCTTGTATCTGTTCGACAAATCGGAATTTAGCAGTTTGGCGCCGGTGCTTTCACAACAATAAACTCCAGCGTTTCTTCAGAAACATTTTTTAAGTTCATTTTTGTATGGAATGGAACTTTTAATACTGTTCCTGCTTGATATTCATGTGTTTCCTGCTCATTCAAAGTCGCTGATAATGTTCCGCGAACAACTGTAATATACACATTTTTTGCATTTGAAAAATGCTCTGGCAGACATTCACCCTTATTCAAGATCATATGCATATAGTGTATATTTTCATCAATAATTACCTTTTCAACTGTTTTTTCATTTCCTTGTGTTAATTTAAAAATTTGTTCAATCATATTTTTTCCGTCTCCCTTTGTGTTTCGTCAACTCTGCAAATTCCGATTTGCAGGTGTGTTCGGTTCCACATTATCACATAACAGGATAAAATACAAGAACAGACACAGCGGTTCAACCTATTGTGGCTGTTAACTGTCTTATGAGCACTTCGCTTTTGCCGGGGGCCTTTTTTATAAGGGCGGCAGAAGGGAGAAACCCCCTCTGTCTGGCCCGCTTTGTGCTTTTTAATACCGGCCGACGGGAGGCGTCACCTCGTCGGGCAGGGGGCAGACGTAGCCGCCGCCGTTTTTCTTTTTGAGCTCGTCCCAGGCCTTGGTCAAAACGTCGGGATTTTCCGCGATGCGCAGGCAGGTCAGCGCCATGGCCTGAGCCGCCGCACGCATGCCCTTTTCGCCCACGCTTGAGTTGGAGAAGGCGGTGTTCTGCCAGGAGTGGCCCACGTTGCCAAGGCAGGCGGTGGCGGTGTGAATCTCGGCGGTGGGCACGACATAGCTCACGTCGCCCACGTCGGTCGAGCCGGGCGAGTGCGAGACGGCATTGGGGTCAAAGGGCAGGATACCGGTGTGCAGGGGGCGCGCCATGAGCGCGTCGGGGTCCTCTTGGGGGAAGCGCTGCACCAGCATGTTGTGGATGTCCTTGCGGGTGGTCTCGCCGTATGTATGGAGCATGTCGGCGGCCAGGGCGAAGTCGGCCTCGTCCCAGACGGGGGCGCCCACTTCGCACAGCGCGTCGTAGGCCACGGCCGCCAGCGTGAGGTTGGGCAGAAAGTCGGAGAAGGCCATGGTGATGTCGACGGTCAGCTTGGTGTCGGTCATCAGGGCCGCGCCGCGCGCCACGTTGACCACCCGGTCAAAGAGCTCCTTCATCTGCGACACCCGGGGGGCGCGCACCTCGTATTTGACAACGGCGTGGGCCTGCACCACGTTGGGCGCGGTGCCGCCGGCGTCGGAATAGGCGTAGTGGATGCGGGCGGCGTCGATGACGTGCTCGCGCAGGTAGTTGCAGCCCACGTTCATGAGCTCGACGGCGTCGAGAGCCGAGCGGCCCAGGTGGGGCGAGGCGCCGGCGTGGGAGGCGACGCCGTCAAAGGCGAAGTTGGCGCCCATGATGGCCAGGGAGCCGTGGGTCAGCACCTCGTTGACGGTGGAGGGGTGCCAGGTGATGCAGAAATCCACCCCGTCAAAGCAGCCGGCGCGCGCCATGAACTGCTTGGAGCCGGCGCCCTCCTCGGCCGGGCATCCGAAGTAGACCACCTTCCCGGGCTTGTTTTCGCTCACCAGCGCGTCCTTGACCGCAACGGCGGCCGCCAGCGCGCCGGCGCCCAGCAGGTTGTGCCCGCAGCCGTGGCCGGGGGCCCCCTCGCAGACGGGGGTCTTGACCGTGCAGGCCGCCTTCTGGCTCAGGCTCGACAGGGCGTCGTACTCGCCCAGCAGCCCGATGGTGAGGCCTCCCTCCCCGTTTTGGAAGGTGGCAACAAAGGCGGTGGGCATGTCGGCCACGCCCTTTTCCACCGAAAAGCCCTCCTGCTCCAGTGCGGCAATGAGGGCCGCGGCCGATTTTTCCTCTTCATAGGGCAGCTCGGCATAGTTCCAGATGTCCCTTGCAAGCTGCGCCGCCTTGTCAAACTTGGCGTCGACAAGGGCTTTGACCGATTGAGCGTCCATAAATTTTTATGCCTCCTTTTTGTTGACGGCACGCGGCCGTTTTTTGCCGAAGGGCCCGTTTACGAAAGCTCCCCAAAGCAATCCATGCTTTGGGGAGCTTCGGCTTACCGCGCCGCTCCGTATTATTCCAGAAATTCGCGCAGCGTCTGCGCGTCGACCAGCCCAATCAGACGCTTGGGCTGCTCCTTGTCGCGAAAGAGCATAACGGTGGGGATGCTGACGATGCCGTACTTGGCGGCGAGCTCGGGATTTTCGTCCACATTGACCTTGGCAAAGCGGATACGGCCCTCAAACTCCTGCGCCACCTTGTCGAGCACGGGGGCCAGCAGCTTGCATGGGCCGCACCAGGAGGCCCAGAAATCGACCGCCACCGGCTCGGGGTTGTCCAGCACCTCGGCCTGGAAAGTGTCGCCGTTTAGCTCAAGCATTTTTTCACTCATACAATCACCTCAAACCCGCAGGCTTCAATGGCTTCCTTTGCCTTGGCGCGGGCGGCATCATCCGCCAGCTCGACCTCGGCATCGCCGATTTCCACGCCGAGCACCTTCACGCCGGCAAGCTCCTCGAGAGCGGCCTTGACCGAGGCCACGCAGCGGGCGCAGCCCATCCCCTCAATTTTGATGTGTTCAGACATGTTTACAACCTCCTTTTGGGGTTTTGGAAAAACCTGTGTCCCTATTATACACGATTTTTTTGGGAAATAACAGTTGCCCTTGCAATTTTCTTTGGTAAAATAAAAGGCGGAAAACAGTGCGGGCTGTATGGGGAACGGATGGCCCGGCGGAGGAGGGGAGACACAGGGGTGAAGCTTCATTTGGAAACACTCAGGCAGGCGGGGCTTGAGGCGGCCGGCGTGCTGGACGCCCGGACGGCGGCCCCCCTGCTGCGCCGCGACATCGGCCCCTTCGGCGGCGTTATCGTGGCGCTCTTTCCCTACTATGCGGGCAGCGCCCCGGGGAATTTGTCGCTCTATGCGCGCGGGCAGGATTACCATGGCGTGCTGCGCCGGCGGCTGGAGCGCGCAGCGCAGCTTCTGGGGCTTGAGGCGCAGCCCTATGCCGACGTCTCGCCCTTTGACGAGGTGCGGCTTGGGCAGGCGGCGGGGCTTGGCGGCGTGGGGCAAAACGGCCTGCTCATGAACCGCGCCTTCGGCAGCTTCTTTTTTATCGGGGAGCTGGTGACAAAGCAGGAGCTGGCCCCCCTGCAGGGCGGGATGGAGCCCGCCTGCACCGGCTGCGGACGCTGCCTGCGGGAGTGCCCCACGGGGGCGCTGCGGCAGGGCGGGCTGCAGCTCTCTCTCTGCCTTTCCCACATCACGCAGGCCCGGCGCATCACGCCGCACCAGCAGGCGCTGCTTCAAAGGAGCGCCCTGATTTGGGGGTGCGACGCCTGCCAGCTCTGCTGCCCCGCCAATCTGGGGCTGGAGCCGACGGCGCTGCCCGAATTTTCGCAAGAGCTGCTGTGCAGCCTGGGCGAGGGCGAGCTTCGCGGCCTTTCGGACAGGGCTTTCCGGCGCGCCTATGGCGGCAGGGCCTTTTGCTTTCGCGGCATCCGGCCGCTTGCCCGCAACCTGGAGCTGTGCGCGCAGGAAGCCCTGCGCAAGGACGGAAGCCTCCCGCAAAGGGAGCAGTGAGCAGGGCCTGTGGGAGGGGGGCCGGAAATTCGACCCAAAAGGCTGGCCGGCATCCCTTCCCGAACACAAGGTGTAACAGCAGGCAAGAAAGAAGGCCGCCCTCCCGTTCAAAGGGAGGCGGCCTTCTTTTGCATCAAAAAGTCCGTTTTGCAGCCGATGCGTCGCTTTTCTTATGCTCCGCCCAAGGGCACGAGAGGCTCTTCGGAGGAACGCTTGTTGAGCCGGAAGCTCTGCCAGGCCTTCATGGCCGTGTTGATGAGCAAAATCACCAGGGAGATGGCAACGGCGCTCTCCCACATGCCCTGGTCGCTGTAGGCCGTAATCTGCAGCGCCAGCGTGGTCAGGCGGGCGTTGTAGAGCAGCGAGACGGCCGAAATGGTGACCATGGTGTTGGTGAAGAAGTAGACAAACACGTCGAGCAGCATGCGCCGGCTGTTGGGGATGATGACGTCAAGCAGCACGCGCAGGGAGCTGCCTCCCAGCGTGTAGCACACGGCCTCCAGATTGGGGTTGAGCAGCTTGAAATGGCTGATGGCCATCATGTAGGGAGAGCCGAAAAAGTGCATGACGTTGACAATGACAAGGATCCAGATGGTGTTGTAGATGGGGGTGCCCCGGAAGAACATGGCAAAGGCAAGGCCCAGGGCCAGGCCGGGGATGGCAAGCGAGGTGATGTAAAGGGCGTGGGCCAGCTTTTTGAGCCCCGAGGGGACGCTTGCCACACGCACATACATGTAGCCCGCCGCCAGCGACAGCAGCGTACCCAGCACACCCGTCATCAGGGCGATGAGCACCGAGTTGAGAATGAGGCTGCCGAGCTTGCCCACCGTGATGATGCGGGCAAAGTGGGAGAAGGTCAGCGTCATGTCGTAGGGCCACGACTGGATGAAGGGCGTGATGAGGATGAGTGCGATGGGCACCACCAGCATGACCAGCAGTACGGCAAAGAAGAGCTTTTGCACGGGATGGAAGCGTCCCGAGCGCACGGGCACCACGTTGCGCGTGGAGCTGACCTGCTTTTTGCTGAAATACAGGATGTCAAGCAGGTAGACAATCACGGCGGGAATCAAAATCATGGTGCTGTAGATGGCGCCCTTGGCAAAGTCGAGCATGCCAATGACGTTTTTGTAAAAGAGCAGGGGGATGATGGAGTATGTGCCGCCCACCGACAGGGGGATTCCGTAGTCGGTGAAAATCATGGTAAAGCAGACGGCAAAGGCCGAAAACAGTGCATACTTCATGATGGGCAGCGTGATGTCGAAAAAGCGGCGCAGGGGCCGCACGCCCAGCATGGCGGCCGTTTCAAAGAGGCGGCCGTCCAGATTGATGAGAGCCTGGGAGAGCACCAGAAAGGCCAGGGGGAAGGCGTAGAAGAAGCTGCCCATAATGATGCCGAGCGGCCCGTAGATGGGGAGCTGGATGCCGGTCAGCCGCGTGACGATGCCCATTTTGCCAAAGAGATAGACAATGACAAGGCCGTGCGTGATGGAGGGCACCAGCATGGGCAGGATTGCCAGGAACCGGAACAGGGGACGCCGCTTGGCCGTCACCTTGAGCTCCACGACATAGGCGAAGAAAAAGGCCATGCAGACGGCAAGCAGGCTGGCCACCACCGTGACCACACAGGAATTGCGCAGCGCCTGCTTGGTGATGGAGCTTCCCAGCACCTCGGCAAAGCCGGCGTAGAAGGGGGAAAAGTCCACCGATTTGCCCAGCAGGGTGAGCATGGGCACGATCAGATTGGTGCACACAATCAGGATCAGTAAAATCAGGCAGAGCGTGGAGGTGCGCCGACGCCAGACGTTGGATTCTCTGTTCGTAAAACTCACCGGCGCTCTCCTCTTTTCAAATTCCAGATATAGCGTGCACGCTTGTTGATCTGGTCGATAATGAAGGTCTGGATAAAGGGGTTTCCCTGCGTCTCATAGAGATCGATGGGCGGGGCGTCGGCCACGATGTGCCCGTGATCCATGAGAATGATGCGGTCAGACAGGGAAAAGGCCTCCTCCTGATCGTGCGTGACCATCATCATGGTAATTCCCAGCTCGCTTTGCAGCTCCTTGAGCTCCTCGCTCAGGTCGACCTTGACCACGGCGTCAAGCGCCGAGAAGGGTTCGTCGAGCAGCAGAAGGTCGCAGTCAAGCACCAGCGAGCGGGCGATGGCGGCGCGCTGCTGCATACCGCCCGAGAGCTGGGAGGGCAGCTTCTTAATGGCCTTTTCCAGCTTGAGCGTGGAGAGCGTGCTCATCACGCGATCGCGGATTTCCTGCGCGCTTTTTTTGCGCAGCTTGAGCCCATAGGCCACGTTGTCGTAAAGAGTCATGTGGGGGAACAGCGCGTAGTCCTGAAACACGATGGAAAACCCGCGCTTGTCCGGCCGGACTTCTGTGATGTCCACATCTTCGTGGTAGATTTTCCCACTGGTTGGGGCTTCAAGTCCGGCGATGGTGCGAAGCAGAGTGGTTTTGCCGCATCCGGAGGGCCCTAAAATGGAGATGAACTCTCCCTTTTTTACCTGGCAGTTGATGTCAGTGAGTACCTGGTGCGTTCCAAAGCTCTTGCACAGTGCTTCGACTCGCAGCAGATCACTCATATCTGGCACTCCATTCCTCGGAAAGTCTTTGCTTGAGGTCGGCGTCGGTGATGCCGGTCATGTCAAGCAGCTTGAAGTTGTCGGGATAGTTTCCGCGATCCTCCCCGTCCTCCAAAACGGCGATGTTGTAATCGTTGAAGATGGCGTTGCCCTCAACCGAGGTGATGACGCCCATGATTTCGAGCACAAACTCGGAGGGCTCTTCGTTGCGGTTGATGAGCAGGGCGGTGTCGTAGTCATAGGGGGCGCCCTCTTCGGCAAAGATGACCTTCACGGGCTTGCCGGCCTCCTCCAGACGCATGCCATCATAGTCCATGCCAAGGCCGATGACGGCTTCTCCCTTTTCCACCATGGTGGAGGGGATGGAGCCCGACTCGCCAAACAGCATGATGTTTTCGCTGAGCTTGTCAAAATACTCCCAGCCCGCCTCTTCGCCGTACAGGTTGAGAAGGCCCAGCAGGAAGAAGTAGCCCGTCGCGGAGCTGTTGGGGTTGGTCATGACAATATGGCCCTTGTAAACCGGGTCAAGCAGGTCTTCATAGGAGGTGGGCTCGGGCAGGCCCAGCTTTTCAAGCTCCTGCGTGTTGACCAAAATCGCGCCGCACCACACGCCGTTGGGCAGCACCATGTTGTCGGGGTCGGCATATTCGCTCTTGTAAGAGCTCGAGGGCTCGTAGGCGCGCAGCAGCCCTTCGTTTTTGAGGGTGTTGGCATGGGCGCTCGAAAGCGACAGCGCAATGTCGGTGTCGGTGTCCCGGCCCTCGGCCTGCAGCTTGGCGGCCAGCTTGCCCGACGACATGTAGGTGATGTTGATTTCTGCATCGGGATACAGCGAGCGCAAATATTCAAGCTGAATGGCAATCTGCTCTTCGTAGTTGGCCGACAGGATGTTGACCACCTGCGCGTCGGCGTCGGAATTCTGGCAGCCGGCAAGCGGCACCAAAAGGGCAGCCAGCACCAGAACCAGGGCAAAAAGTTTGTAAAGCCGTTTCATGTGTTTTCCTCCTGTTTTTCAAAAGATTTTTAAGAACGAGCCGGGTTGAGCGGCGAATTCCAGAAACAATTGAAAAGCGGCAGGCAGAGCGGGGATTTTGGCAAAAAAGAAAACTGCCGCCCGGGGGTTCCCCGGCCGGCAGAAAAGAGTGCAACAAATACAGGCAGAACAGGCACGCGCGGACGGCCATATCTGCAAAAAGTCCCTTCTCTGCCGACGAGATTAGCTGACGGGTTCGGGAAGAAAGGTCCCCTACCGCAAAGGGCGGATTCACCCCAACAATGGTTCTCCCGTTACTAAATAGTATTAGGCAATTTCTATTATAGCAAGATGACGCGGAAAATGCAAGTTTTTTGTGTGAAAAGAAGGGACGAGTTTTCCAGTAATTGACTAAGTTTGTGAAAAAACGGCAGTTTTGATTGTTAAAAAACAGCAATAAAGCCAAAGAAAACAAAGGGAAAACCTGCTTTTTTACGGGGTTTTCTGCGCCATGTCGCTCTCGAAGACGAGGGAGCCGTCCTGCTCACGGCAGACCACCTGCTGTCCCGGCTTGAGGGTGCCGTCGAGCAGCAGCGAGCTCAGGCCGTCCTCCAGGCGGCGCACCACGGCGCGGCGCAGGGGACGGGCGCCGTAGAGGGGGTCGGCGCCGTCGGCAATGAGAAAGCGCAGGGCCGAGTCGTCGACGCGCAGCGTCAGGCCGGCCTTGCTGACGCGCTCGGCCACCCGGCCGCACAGCAGGGCGGCAATGCGCAGCAGGGCGTCGTCGCCGAGCCTTTGGAAGACCACAATCTCATCCATGCGGTTGAGCAGCTCGGGGCGCAGCGTGGATTTGAGCTCGGCCAGCACGGCCTCGCGCACCGACCGGGCGGCGCTGTCCTGCGTGACGTCAAAGCCCACGATGCGGGGCCCTTCGGTGAGCAGGCGTGCGCCGATGTTGGAGGTGCAGATGACAATGGTGTTGCGAAAGTCGGCCTTGCGGCCCTGCGCGTCGGTGAGGCGGCCGTCCTCGAGCAGCTGCAGCAGGATGCTCCAGACGTCGGGGTGCGCCTTCTCAAGCTCGTCGAAGAGCACGACGCTGTAGGGGCGCCGGCGCACGCGCTCGGTGAGCTGGCCGCCCTCCTCGTAACCCACATAGCCGGGCGGGGAGCCAATCAGGCGCGAGACCGTATGCTTTTCCATATATTCGCTCATGTCCAGGCGGATGAGGGCCTCCTCGCTGCCGTAGACGGCCTCGGCCAGCGCGCGCGACAGCTCGGTCTTGCCCACGCCGGTCGGCCCCAGGAAGAGGAAGGAGCCAACGGGGCGCTCCGGGTCCTTAAGGCCCACGCGTCCGCGCCTGACGGCGCGCGCCACGGCGGCCACCGCCTCCTGCTGGCCGACGACCCGGCGCGAGAGCGCCTCTTCCAGGCCCAGCAGGCGCTGCGCCTCCCCCTCCTGCAGCCGGCCGACGGGGATGCCGGTCCAGCCCGACACCACCTCGGCGATGGCCTGCGCGTCGACCGTGCCCGACGAGCGGGTTCTCTGCTCCCACTCCTGCCGGCGTCCCTGCAGCTCGGCCTGAAGCTGGCGCTCCTTGTCGCGCAGGCCGGCGGCACGTTCAAACTCCTGCGCCGCCACGGCCGCCTCCTTTTCCTGGCGGAGGCCCTGCAGCTCCTGCTCGAGCGCCCGCAGGTCGGGCGGACGGGTGTAGGCCGCAAGCCGGGCCTTGGAGGCCGCCTCGTCCATGAGGTCGATGGCCTTGTCTGGCAGGTAGCGGTCGCTGATATAGCGGTCGGACAGCACGGCGGCGGCCGTGAGGGCCTCGTCGGTCAGCTTGACGCGGTGGTGGGCCTCGTAGCGGTCGCGCAGGCCGCGCAGGATGGCCACCGTCTGCTCCACCGAGGGCTCCCCCACCGGGACGGGCTGAAAGCGCCGTTCGAGGGCGGCGTCCTTTTCCACATGGCGGCGGTATTCGTCGGAGGTGGTGGCGCCCACCACCTGCAGCTCCCCGCGCGCCAGCGAGGGCTTGAGGATGTTGGCGGCGTCGACGGCGCCCTCCGCCGCGCCCGCGCCGATGAGGGTGTGCAGCTCGTCGATGAAGAGGATGACGTCGCCTGCCGTGCGCACCTCCTCCAGCGCCGTTTTGAGGCGCTCTTCAAACTCGCCCCGGTATTTGGCCCCCGCAATCATGGAGGGCAGGTCGAGCGCCACCACCCGCTTGCCGCGCAGGGGGTCCGGAACCCGCCCCTCGGCAATGCGGGAGGCCAGCCCCTCTACCACGGCCGACTTGCCCACGCCGGGGTCGCCGACCAACACGGGGTTGTTCTTGGTGCGGCGGGAAAGGATCTGCACGATGCGCTC
>DVNV01000062.1 GCA_018714125.1 Candidatus Galloscillospira excrementipullorum | reverse complement strand
TCGCGTTGCGATGCGGCAGGCTGCGCACCCCCCGGAGCCGCCGCGGCCGGCGCCCCCTTGCGGGGCGCCCCGTGGCGGCTCCCCTGTCATCCCGGATAACCGCCGGTGCTGAGCCGCCCCACCACCGAGAGGCAGCGCCGCTCCGGCGCAAAGGTCTCTTGCACAACCTCACCGATGGAGGCGTGATCCACCCTGTCCACGGCCCGCAGCAGCTCGTCCACGCTGCGCACAAAGCCCCTTCGGATAAATTCGCGGGCGTTGAAGCTCATGCGCGAGGCGCTGCTCTCAAATCCCATAACAAGGCCTGTCTTGAGCAGCTCCTTGGCGCGCGAGAGCTCCTCGTCTGTCACGCCCTTTTGGCGCAGTGCCTCCACCTCCTGCTCAATGGCCTCCATGGCCTGCGCCTCGCTTTCGGCCTGCTGCGCCGAATAAAGGCAGAACATCCCGCAGCCCTGGTGGCTGGACAGGAAAGTGGACACCGTATAAACCAGCCCGAGCTGCTCGCGCAGACGCTGGAACAGGCGGCTGGACATGCCGTCGCCCAGGATATGGCTGACGATGGACAGGGCGGTTGCGCGGCTGTCTGTCACGCCGTAGCCCGCAAATCCGTAGCACAGGTGATTTTGCTCGATGTCCTTTTCCTTTGTCACAAGGCCCGGGACAAAAACCGGCGACGGCGCCTCTCTCCTGCAAGGCGACGGCGGCAGGGGCTCCAGCAGGCCGCGCAGCAGCGTCACCATGCGCTCCCGGTCAAAGCGGCCCGCCACCGACACCACGATATTCCCGGCGCAATAGGCCTCGCCCATATAGGCGCGCAGGTCCTCGGGCGAAAAGGAGGAAACCGTCTGCTTTGTCCCCAGAATAGGGCTGCCGAGGCCCGGGGTGCCCCACGCGGCTTCAAACAGGCGCTCTACCACCAAATCGTCGGGCGAATCCTCCACCATGTGAATTTCCTCAAGCACCACGCCGCGTTCGGTATTCATGTCGCCCGCGTCAAGCCTGGGGTGCAGCAGCATGTCGCCCAGCAGCTCCACGGCCTGTCCGGCATGATAGTCCAGCG
Organism: Candidatus Galloscillospira excrementipullorum; assembly: GCA_018714125.1. Taxonomy (GTDB): domain Bacteria; phylum Bacillota; class Clostridia; order Oscillospirales; family Feifaniaceae; genus Galloscillospira; species Galloscillospira excrementipullorum. The sequence goes on along the minus strand of DVNV01000062.1, from coordinate 34,062 downwards.
TTTTTGCGTAAAAGCAGGTGACCTCTTTGGAGGTGTAGGCGTTGACCTGCCCTCCCATGCAGTCAAATTCGCGCGCGATGTCGGCCCCCGTGCGGGTGTCCGTCCCCTTGAAGAGCATGTGCTCGACAAAGTGCGAGATTCCCGCCTGCTCCGGGGTCTCGTAGCGCGAACCCGCCTGTACGAAAAAGCCCACGCTGGCCGACTGAAATCCCTCAATCTGCTCCAGCAGCAGCGTTGCCCCGTTTTGAAGCGAAATGATTTCTACCATTGCCTGTCCTCCTGTCGGTTTTGCTCCCTTGTTTGGCGCGGCCGCCTCACGGCAGGCCGTCGGTCCAAAAAGCCCTTCGGCGCGCAGAGGGCAGGCCGCCAAAGCCCCCCTTGCGCGCCGAAGGCAGCGCCGCACCTCTTTTGCCAAAACGTGCAGCGCGGTATTTTTTTATTTTGTGCCGAAGCCCTGCGCCGGAGCCGGCTTGGGCAGGCAGTCCTTGCGCGAGAGGTTGATGCGGCCCTTTTCGTCGATCTCGATGACCTTGACCTTGATTTCGTCGCCCACCGAGACCACGTCCTCCACCTTTTCGACGCGCTTGTGGTCGAGCTTGCTGATGTGCACGAGACCCTCCTTGCCGGGGGCAATTTCCACAAAGGCGCCAAAGTTCATGATGCGCGTCACGCGTCCGGTAAAGACCGAGCCGATCTCGGGGTCCTTTGCGATGGCCTCAATCATGGCCAGCGCACGGGCGCCGGCATCGGCATCGGCCGCGGCGATAAACACGCTGCCGTCATCCTCAATGTCAATCTTGCAGCCGGTCTCGGCCACAATCCTCTGAATCACCTTGCCGCCGGGGCCGATGACCTCGCGGATCTTGTCTTCATCAATTATGGTTCGAATCATCTTGGGCGCATACTTCGAAAGCTCGGGGCGCGGCGCCTCAATGGCCTTGAGCATGACCTCGTCGAGGATATAGTCTCTCGCCGTGTGGGTGAGCTCCAGCGCCGACTTGATAATGGGCCCCGTAAGCCCGTCAATTTTCAAATCCATCTGGATGGCCGTGATGCCCTTGTGGGTTCCGGCCACCTTGAAGTCCATATCGCCGAAGAAGTCCTCAATGCCCTGGATGTCCACAAAGGTCATCCAGCGCTCCCCCTCGGTCACAAGGCCGCAGGAAATGCCGGCCACCGGCGCCTTGATGGGCACGCCGGCGTCCATGAGCGCCAGCGTCGAGCCGCACACCGAGCCCTGCGAGGTCGAGCCGTTGGAGCTCAGCACCTCACTGACCAGTCGGATGGTGTAGGGAAATTCCTCTTCACTGGGGATGACAGGCAGCAGGGCGCGCTCGGCCAGCGCACCGTGGCCGATTTCCCGGCGTCCGGGGCTGCGCGGCGGACGGGCCTCGCCCACCGAGTAGCTCGGGAAGTTGTAGTGGTGCATATATCTCTTGTACTCTTCGTTGTCGATGCCGTCGAGCAGCTGCGCCTCGCGCATGGTGCCCAGCGTCGCCACCGTCAGCACCTGGGTCTGCCCTCTGGTGAACATGCCCGAGCCGTGCACCCGGGGCAGCAGGCCGACCTCGGCCGCCAGAGGACGCAGGTCATGCAGACCGCGCCCGTCCACTCTCTTGCCCTCGTCAAGCAGCGCGCGGCGCACCACATGCTTTTGGGTCTGATACAGCGCCTCGTCAATGAGCGGCAGGCAGCTCTCGTCCACCGTGGCAAAGTGCTCTTTTGTCTTTTCCGTCACCTGCGCCATGCGGGCGTCGCGCACCGTCTTGTCGTCGTCAAAAAGCGCCCAGCGCACCTGCTCCGTGGCAAACTCCTCCACTGACGCCAAAAAGTCGGGGTCGAGCGCCTGGGAGGGGAATTCTCTCTTGGGCTTTCCCACCTCGCGCACCATGCCGTTGATAAAGTCCACCATGGCCACGTTTTGCTCGTGCGCCTTCATGATGGCGTCATACATCACGTCGTCAGACACCTCGTTGGCACCGGCCTCAATCATGGCCACCTTGTCGTGCGTGGAGGCCACCGTCAGCGAAAGGTCGCTTTTTTGCCTCTGCTCCAGCGTGGGGTTCATGACCACCTGTCCGTCGACAAGGCCCACCGCCATGCCGGCAATGGGGCCGTTCCACGGGATGTCGGAAATGGCCACCGCAATGGAGGCGCCGTTCATGGCGGCAATCTCGGGGGAGTTGTCCATGTCGACCGACATCACGGTGCACACGATGCACACGTCGTTTCTCATGTCCTTGGGAAACAGGGGGCGCATGGGGCGGTCAATCACGCGGGAGGCCAGGATGGCCTTTTCCGAGGGCCTTCCCTCCCTCTTGAGGAAGGAGCCGGGAATTTTCCCCACGGCATACAGCTTTTCTTCAAAGTCGACCGACAGAGGGAAAAAGTCGATGCCCTCTCTGGGAGAGTCGGCCATGGTGGCGGTGCACAGCACCACGGTGTCGCCGTAGCGCACCAGGCAGGAGCCGTTGGCAAGCCCCGCCATTTTCCCGACCTCGACGACAAAGGGCCGTCCGGCCAGCGTGGTTTCAAAGGTTCTGAACGATTCAAACATAAAAAAGACTCCTTTGTGTCATAGGATGACGACAGCCGGGAAATCTAAAACTTAAAGCCGGCGCGTGTGCGCTGCCCGCGCGCTGCCTTTAAGCCCTAAATTTCGCAGCTGCCCTAGTGTTGTATTATACCATAGGCTGTCAATTTAATGCAAGGGCCCGCTTCTCGCTTTATCCCTCTCTTTTTTGTGCACCGAGCGGTCCGCCCCCCCTTGTTGCATTGCCGCGCTCTTTTTCCTTTCAGTGCCTGCGCTCAGAGAAGGCGGCAGGCAGGTTTTTCTTTGCACATCCCTTGTTTCCGTGGTATACTATTATCGTGTCCTCCACCGTCAGACACGCATTCTTATGAAAGGCAGGCACTCCATGCGCTATAAAACCGCTTTGTCCGACAAGCTGCAGGAATCCTTTGGTTCCGTCTTCCCCCTGGTGCTCATTGTGAGTGTCGTCTGCTTTGTGCTGATTCCCATATCCGTCGACCTGATGCTGCTTTTTTTCATTGGCGCACTGCTGCTGGTGGCCGGCATGGGGCTGTTTACACTGGGCGCTGAAATGGCCATGACTCCCATCGGCAGCCTGGTGGGCTCACGCATGATGAAAACCCGCAAGCTGTGGCTTGTGCTGCTGCTGAGCTTTCTGCTGGGCGTGGCTATCACGGTTTCGGAGCCGGATCTCCAGGTGCTGGCTGTCAATGTGCCCCACATCGACACGCCGGTACTCATCGTCACGGTGGCGGTGGGCGTTGGGCTGTTCCTGAGCATCTGCATGCTGCGCATCCTGTTTCGCGTCTCGCTGCGCTGGCTGCTCATCTTTTTTTACGCCGCCATCTTTGCGCTGGCCTTTTTGTCCGACGTCGACTATCTGGGCGTGGCCTTTGATTCGGGCGGCGTGACCACAGGGCCCATGACGGTGCCCTTCATTATGGCCATGGGCGTCGGCGTGGCCTCCATTCGCAGCGACAAAAACGCGGCGGCGGACAGCTTCGGCCTGGTGGCGCTGTGCTCCATCGGCCCCATCCTGGCCGTGATGGGGCTGAGCTTTCTCTATGAAGGCAGCGCCGGCACGGCAACCGCCACGCAGGCGCTGCACTGTGCCGACACGGTGGAACTTGGCATGAGCTATCTTTCTGCCCTGCCCGAATATTTTAAGGAGATGGCCCTTGCCCTGCTGCCCATCGCCGGCTTCTTTTTGCTCTTTCACTGCTTTGCCCTGCACCTGCAAAAGCGCCTGCTCAAGCGCATTTTAATTGGTTTGCTTTACACCTATGCGGGGCTTGTCCTGTTTTTAACGGGCATAAACGTTGGCTTCTCTTCCCTGGGCTTTGCCCTGGGCGGGGCGCTGGCGCAGCAGGCCTCTTTCCTGCTCATTCCGCTTTCCATGCTGCTGGGCTGGTATATCATTTCGGCCGAGCCGGCAGTCCATGTGCTCAACCGGCAGGTGGAGGAGGTCAGCGCGGGTGCCATCTCGGCGCGCGCTATGGGAATTTCTCTCTCCATCGCCGTTTCGGCCGCCATGGGGCTGTCCATGCTGCGCGTCCTCACCGGGCTGCCCGTCCTGTGGCTGCTGCTGCCCGGCTACGCGGCGGCGCTGGCGCTGAGCTTTTTCGTCCCCCCCATTTTCACCGCCATCGCCTTCGACTCGGGCGGCGTGGCAAGCGGCCCCATGACTGCCGCCTTCATGCTGCCCTTCTGCATGGGCGTATCGCAGGCGCTGGGCGGAAACCTTGTGGCTGACGCCTTTGGCGTGGTGGCGCTTGTTGCCATGATGCCGCTCATCACCATTCAGCTCATGGGCGCCGTCTATGTGCTGAAAACGCGGCGCGGCGGAAATCAGATCCTGCCCGAAGCCTATGACGACTTCGACATCATCGAACTTTGGGAGGTGGCCTGACATGCAGCTCTCCTTCATGCTGTGCATCGTGGACCGGCGGCGCAGCGAGGCCTATGTCTCGCTGTGCAGAAGCCTCGGCCTGCCGCTCACGCTGTCCATGCTCGGGCGCGGCACCGCCATGCGCGCCCACCTCGACCTCTACGGGCTTGAGGCCACGCAAAAGGCCGTCGTGGCCACGGTAGCCGACGGTCAAAATGCCCGCCGCCTCTTTCGAGAGGCAAAACGGCAGCTCTATCTTGACATTCCGGGCAACGGCATCATGCTGGCCCTTCCCATCAAAAGCGTTGGAGGTGGAAAGACCTTGGCTTATCTGACAGACAACCGGCCCCTGGAGACCCAAGCTCCACCTGCGGGCTTTGAGCACGAGCTGCTTGTCATAATTTTAAACGAGGGCTATATCGACGAGGTCATGGAGGCGGCGCGCGAGGCCGGCGCGGCGGGCGGCACCGTGCTGCACGCCAAGGGCACAGGGGCGCGCCAGGCGCAAAAATTTTTCGGCGTCTCGCTGGCCGACGAAAAAGAGGTGCTGCTCATCGTGGCAAAGTCCACCGAAAAAGCCGGCATCATGCGCGCTGTCATCCGCGCGCACGGCCCCGACACCCCGGCCGGCACCGTCACCTTCTCCCTCCCCATCTCAGAGGTCGCAGGCCTTCGTCTGCTGGAAGACGAATAAAATTTTTAAGGCATCCTGCCTCAAACGGAGCACTTATGCCGCAAGCTCCCAGGCAGCCTCCTTCCCGCACGGCCAGCCTTCTCCAGCAAGACCTCTCTGTTTGATTTAAGCAGCAGTCCCTGCCGGCATTGCCGGCAGGGACTGCTGCTGTTTGACAGGGACGACCAACACCTCTCCGGGAGCGTGGAGGAGCGAAAAGGAGAGGTTCTTTTCTTTGCAGCCTCTGCCCCACATCGCTTGCCCCGGACAGGTGAAAACACGTTGCAGCCCAGCCCTCCGCACCCAGGGGGGCAAAACCACGCGAGAGGATGCCTGCCAAAGATTTCCCCCAGCCGTCATTTTCCGCCGCTTGCCCCTCCTCTCTTATCTCCCTTTTTTGTTTGACGTTTTTTGAAAACCGCTTCAAAAGGCGTCCCTTTCACAAACGGGAGCCCCGGCCGAAACCGGCCGGGGCTCCCGTTTTCACTTTTCAAATTGTCCGTCAAAGGGAGCTGCCGTTATCCCTCCAGCTTCTCGCAAAGCCGCATGAGGATGGTGGCAACCTGCGCACGGGTGGCAGTGCCCTGAGGTGCCAGCGTTCCGTCATCCATGCCCGAAATCAGACCCTCGCGAACAGCCCAGGCAAAAGCCTGCTGCGCCCACTCGCTGATGTCTGCCGCATCGCCATAGCCCGTCAGGTCCGCCGTCTGCGAGACCTCAAGGCCCAGATACTGCGCATAGCGATACAGGATGGCCGCAAGCTGCTCGCGGGTGATGGCGGTGTCGGGGCCGAAGGTCCCGTCGCCGTAGCCGGTGACAATGCCGTTTGCGCTGGCCCATGCCACCGCGCCAGCATAGTAGGCGCCGGCAGCCACGTCGGCAAAGGGATTGTTCCACTCGTCTGCTTCCTCCTGCGCCTCGACAAAGGCCGCAATGACGCGCACCGCCTCGCCTGGCATGGTGAAGAGATACTCGCCGTCGCCGCGCTTTGTCACGCTGACCTCTCCGCCGGAGTCCTTCACAACCTGCAGGCTGCCCACCTCATAGCCCTCGTCGGGGGTCAGGGTGACCAGCACCTCATTGCCCTTTGCTTCCTTGGAGATGCACTCCACCGTGCCGTTTTCCACACTGCCCACGGCAATGGCATAGGTCGTCACGGAGCCGCCCGAAGACCCGCCGGAGGGCGCGCCGCCCGAGCTGATGCGGCGGAAGGTGGCCTTGACCGTGACGTTGTCGTCCATGGTCACGGTGATCTCTTCCTCGTCAAAGCTCTCGCCGTCCACCGTCCAGCCGGCAAAGCGGTAGCCCGTGGCGCGCTTGGCGCGCAACACCACCTGGTCTCCCTCGAGGAATCCGGTGCCCGAGGCAATGTCATGCTCCTGGCCGTCTTCCACGCGAACCACGCTGCCGCCGCCCGTGACGCTGATGGTCAGCGTGTAGACGGTGCTGTCGGCACCCCACTCGGCCGTCATCACCATGTCGGCCTCGGGAGTGACCTCGCTCCCGGCGGAATACAGCCGGTCATTATCGCCTCTCCAGCCCAGGAAGGTGTAGCCCTCTCTCTGGCCGGGCGCCTCTGTTTCCCCCGTCTGTCCTTTCTCGACCGGTACCGTCTTGTCCTTTGTCGTGCCGTCCATGTAGCGATAGGTGATGTAATAATATTCCTTCTGCGTGTCAAGCTTGGCCCTGTCGGCCTCGGTGAGGGGATAGGAGACGCTCTGGCTGTAGCCGGGGGCGTTTTCGCCCTGCGCCGCAACCTGCACCTCAATCACGCCTTCGTCAAGAGCCCGCGCCGCGTCGACCGCCACAAGGAGCACGCCGTCCTCAGTGACGTCCTGCCCGTTTGCCGTGGGCGTGACGCCCGAATAGGCCTCGCTGACCACAGGCATCACCGCCAAAACGGGGTAGTCCTGCGGCTGAGCCGTCTGCTGCCAGGCATACTGGTCGGCGGCGGCTTCAAACTCGTCGGCGCTTGTCAGCAGCACCGTGTCCACGCGCTCCACAAGGGCGGGAATGGTCACCTTCAGGGAGGCCGTCAGAAGCATGCCCTCTCCCTGCTCAGGGGTGTAGGTTCCGGACACTGTCACTTCCAGCTCGCCTGCCTGTGCGGTTTCCACCGCCACGGTGCCCAGCTTCTCGGCCGTTCCGCCGCCGGCAACGATGCCTGCCGCCGGAGTAAAGACGCCGCCCTCGACCTGGGTGTTGCTCCAGCTTCCCTTGTCCAGGGGGAGGCCCTTGGCGCTCAGAAGATAGGCTTCAAGGCTGTCATGCGAGACGGGAACCAGGCTGAGCAGGCACTCCTGTGCCTCGTCGGGCGTGGTGACCGAGCCGGTCTCGCCAAACTCCTTGACATCGCCCGTGCCCAGCTTGATCAGGTTTGCCACCGAGGTGTCTGCGCTCTCCATGATGACGTCGCCCGCACCCTTGTGGGTCAGGGAGGCAAAGGCGCCTCTTACAAAGAGGGTCTGGCCCTCCAAGAGGCCCTCCGTGACCGTCAGGTTGACCTTGGCAAGAATCGGATTCGTGTCTCCCTCGGCGCGCGCCACCCTCACGTCGCCGCCGCCGGTGGTGACGTTGACGCTGGGCGCGCTGCTCTGGGTTCGATCTTCAATTTTCACATCTGCGTCGGTGGTAATCACGTTGAGGTCGACGCTGCCCTCCTGCACATAAACGGTGGCGGTACCGCCCGAGGTCAGGCTGCTCACGCTGCCCGTCCCGTTATAGAGGGAAGAGGTGGTCTGGCACTGCACCGGACCGATGTCGTTGGCGTTGGCATTCTGCTCGGAGCCGATGGCCACGCTGGTGCCGGCCGAAACGCTCTGCCCGGACTGCATGGCTACAGAGCCCTGCGCACTGCTGTGAATTGCCACCGAGGTGGCGGCCGAAACGCTGCCGATGCTGCCCGAGTTGACGTTGTGCTCCTGCACGTCGGCAGAGGCGTTGTTGCTCTGGCCGATGGTGACGGAAGAGGTCTTGGCCTCAATGTCGCCCACCGTGCCGGTGTTGCAGTAGATGCTCACGCTGGTGCCGGCCGCCAGATTGCCGACTTCTCCGGTGTTGCCTATCCTGCCGGCCGCCGTACTCTCTGTTTTTCCGCTGTCGCCCACGCCGATGGAGGTGCCGGCGGTGACATCGCCCACCGTCCCTTCATTGCCGTAGATGTTCACGCCGGCCTCGGTGTCGACAGAGCCGATCTCGGTGTCTTCGCCGTTATAAATTGTAACCGTGCCCTTGGCAGCAACGCTCTCCACATCGCCCCCGTTGAACAGGGTGCCCGAGCCGATGGTCACGCTGCTGCCGGCTTCAACGGTTCCCACCGAGCCCTCCTCGGCGTTGTAGATGTTCACACCGGTGCCGGCCTCGACCTTGCCCACCGTGTTCGCGTTTTGGACGGAGGCGGTGCCGATGGTGACCGAGCTGCCGGCTTTGACAAGCTCTCCCTCGCCGGTCGCCACACTGCCCGCCGTGACGCTGCGCACATAGACCGCAAGCCCCGCATCCAGGCTGCCGACGGTGCCGGCGTTGGCGTTGTAGTCCCGCACGGCCTCGTCGGAGCTGTCGCTCTGGCCGATGATGATGTTGTTTGTCTTGGAGGTCACGCTGCCGATCTCAGCATCCTGCGCGTTGCGGTAAACGGTCACGCCGGTGTAGGCCGTCAGGCTCTCAATCGTGCCCTCGTTGCCCACTAAGTTGCCCGCGTTTTGCTGCGTTTTCCCGCTCGAGCCCACGGTCACGCTGCTCAGCGCCGAGTCCACGGCGCCGATTTGGCCCTTGTTGGCCGCAATGCTGATGCTGCCGCTCTTGGCGGAAATGTCGCCCAGCTGCGCGCCGTCGTTGTAGACGGTCACAGTGGTGCCGGTGGAGTCGCCCGCCGTCACGGTGCCGACGCCGCCCTTGTTGAGCAGGGCGCTTGTGCCGATGGCCACGGTGGTGCCGGCTTTAACGGTTCCCGTTGAGCCCTGCGCCGCGTTGTAGATGCTCACGCTGGTGCCGGCTTCAATATCGCCCACCGTGTTCGCGTTTTGGACGGTGGTGGTGCCGATAGCGACCGAGCTGCCGGCCTTAACAAGCTCTCCCTCGCCGGCCGCCACGCTGCCCGCCGTGACGCTGCGCACATAGACCGCAAGCCCCGCATCCACGCTGCCGACGGTGCCGGCGTTGGTGTTGTAAGCCCGCACGGCTTCATTGGAGCTGTCGCTCTGGCCGATGATGATATTGTTTGTCCTGGAGGTCACGCTGCCGATCTCGGCGCCCTGCGCGTTGCGGTAAATGGTCACGCTGCCTGCCGCCGAAAGGTCGCCCAGCACGCCCTCATTGCCTTCCTTGTTTCCGGCCGCCCCCATCTCCTCGGAGACGTCCTTTTTGCCCACCGTGATGGTGCCGGCCGAGGTCACGTCGCCGATTTTGGCGTCCGCCTCCACGTTGTAAATGGTCAGGGTCCCGGTGCCGGTATGGTTGACCGCCCCGATGGTTCCGTAGTTGACAAGCACGGGGGAGGTTGCGGTGAGGGTCAGCACGCCGTCCGCACTGAGGCTGACGCCGGCCTTGACCGTCACGTTCCCGGTGGCATAGGTGTCGCCCTCCACATCGGCAACCACCGTGGCGCCGACCGGCGTTCCCACGTCCCCTGCCTGCACCGCGTCGGGAAGCAGCAGGTCGGTGTTGTCTTTGCTGCCCGCAAAGGAGACGGAGACCGTTTCAGAAAGGGCTCTCAGATCCACCGTGTTCTTTGCCGCCGTGGTGGCCGTGGAGGTCACGGACACCGACTGGAGCTGCTTGCCGCTCACCTTGAGATAAACCGTCTGATTGGACACGGAGATCACGGCAGTCTCGCCGGTGAAGGCAACCTCCACCGCGTCTTCTTCGTTGTTTTCGCCGATGCTGCCGGTGATGCTCAGCGCACGGGCCACCGAGATGTCCCCGGTGTACTGACGGCCGCTCGCGGCGGTGCCGGTCAGGGTCAAAAGGCCGCTGCTCTTTTGCTCAATCTTTCCGGCCATGGGAGTGCCGTAGTTGGTGATGCTCATTGTTCCGGTGCTGCCTTTGTTGACCACGTCGCTAAGCACCGTGCCGGTGTGGCCCGTACTCTTGCCGTTGACCAGCGTAAGGTTTCCGGTGCCCGCCGAAATGCTCTTGCCGGCGGCGCCCAGGGTGCCGCTGTTGTAGATGGTCACACTGCTTGCGCCCGAGATGCTGCCGCCGATCTTTCCGGTGAAATAGGCGCCGCTATAACCCACATAGACGTTGCTTCCGGCCGTGATGTCGCCCGTGACGGTGCCGGCAAAGCTCTCGTTTGAAAGGCCCAGCTTGACCTCGCTGACGGCGTTGATGCTGCCGATTTTAGCCACGCCTTTCGCGTCGGTCAGCGTCACGGTGCCGTTTGACTCCACCGAGGACAGCTGCACGGGGCAGTCCCCCTCAAAGGCCACGGTGGCCGTGGCGGTGAGCACCAGCTTCAGGCCCGGATTGTAGGTGTTTTCTCCGTCCGAAATGCTGCCGTCCTGCTGCGCCGACAGGGTGACGTTGCCGCTTGCGGTAAGCACGGTGCCGGTGTCACCCGAGGCATTGACCAGCTTGTTGCTGTCTGCCGTCACCTCGCCCACCGTGGCAAAGGTGTAGCCGCTGACGGTCGGCGCCTCCACGGGGCCGATCGTGTTGTAATTGGGGTAGGTGAGGCTGCCGATGGTGACCGAGCTGCCTGCCTTGACAAGCTCTCCCCCGCCGGCCGCCACGCTGCCCGCCGTGACGCCGCCGTAAATGCCCACGGTGGTGCCGGCCGCAACGCTGCCGATGCTGCCCGAATTGACGTTGTAGGCCCGCACGTCGGCAGAGGCGTTGTTGCCCTGGCCGATGGTGACCGAGGTCTGCGCGTCAAGAGCGCCGACCCTGCCGGTGTTGCGGTAGATGGTCACGCTGGTGCCGGCCGTCAGGCTCTCAATCGTGCCCTCGTTGCCCACCGCGTTGCCCGCATTTTGCTGCGTTTTCACGTTTGAACCCACGGCCACGCTGCTCAGCGCCGAGTCCACGGCGCCGATTTGGTCCTTGTTGGCCGCAATGCTGATGCTGCCGCTCTTGGCGGAAATATCGCCGATTTCTGCGCCGCCGTTGTAGACGGTCACGGTGGTGCCGGCGGAGTCGCCCGCCGTCACGCTGCCAATGTCGCCCTCGTTGAGCAGGGCGCTTGTGCCGATGGACACGGTGGTGCCGGCTTCAACGGTTCCCGTTGAGCCCTGCGCCGCGTTGTAGATGCTCACGCTGGTGCCGGCTTCAATATCGCCCACCGTGTTCGCGTTTTGGACGGTGGCGGTGCCGACGGCGACCGAGCTGCCGGCTTTGACAAGCTCTCCCTCGCCGGCCGCCACGCTGCCCTGCGCAGTGCTGCGAATATTTACCGAAGTGGCGGCCGTAACGCTGCCGATGGTACCGGCGTTGACATTGTAGTCCCGCACGGCCTCGGTCGAGCTGTCGCTCTGGCCGATGGTCACGGAGCCGGTCTGCGAGGTCACGCCGCCAATCTTAGCGTCCTGCGCGTTGCGGTAAATGGTCACGCTGCCTGCCGCCGAAAGGTCGCCCAGCACGCCCTCATTGCCTTCCTTGTTTCCGGCCGTCCCCGTCTCCTCGGAGACGTCCTTTTTGCCCACCGTGATGGTGCCGGCCGAGGTCAGGTTGCCGATTTCCCCCTGGTTGCCCGTGACCAAAACGGTGCCCTCCAGAGAGGTCACGTTTTCAATGGTGCCGGTGTTGTCGGCAATGGTGACGCCCATCTTGTTGGTGACATTGCCCAGGGTGCCGGCGTTGTGGATTTTCAGCGTGCCGGTGGTGTTGACCGTCAGGCTTTCCACCGTGGCGCCTTCCAGAATGTAAAACTCCACATTGCCCTGGCACTCCGGCAGCGTCAGAGCGCCGATTTCTCCCGAAAACTGCGCGCCCTGAATGTTTCCGTAAAGGCCAAGCGATTCGGTGGTGGAAATCGAGACCGGGCCTGTGATGACGCGGTTTGCGTCATACTGGCAGCCGATCAGGGTGCCCGCATACAGCTTCTCGCCGGGATTGCTGTCCGGCAGCACCGCCTGCCCGGCATCGTTGTTTTCCAAAACCAGCGTCAGCTCCCGGCCGAGCAGGGAGTAGTTGAGCGTCTTGCCCACAATGCCGCCCACGTTGGCCGCAGTTCCCGCTCCCTGCACCGAGATGTTCTCAATCGTGCCGGTGACAACGTTGTTCTTCAGATTCAGCCCCGGCCCAAGATACGATGTGCCCAAAATGCCGCCGAAGTTGCCGGAGCCCGAGGTGACGGTGCCGCTCACGGTGCCCGAAAAGGTGCAGTCCGACACATAAAGGGGCAGCCCGCCGCCGTTGTCGAGCTCGGAAGTTCCGTCCATATAGACGGCGCCCACGATGCCGGCCGAGCCGCGCTCCCCGTCGAGATTTCCGCTCACGGCACCCGAAAAGGTGCAGTTTGTCACCAGGCTGGTGGAAGTCGCTCCCTTTTTGTCATCCACGATGCGCAGGTTGGACACGATGCCGGCCGCCCGGTGCATGGAAGCGTAAATATCAGCATTGGAGGAGCAGGCGTCAATGACCACGCTGCCGGCGCGTCCCGCAATGGAGGCTGCGCCCGAAACGCCGTTGATTTCTCCGCCCTCGACCCGGATGTTGTAGAAGGCCGTGTTGACGGCGTAGGCCGCCACGGCGCCCATCTGCTCGATGACGTCGGTCGCCACCGTCTGCGTGATGGCGGGCTCGGAAAGGGTCAGGTTGCGCACGATGGCCGAAAAGACCTTGTCGTGACTCTCGCCCGAAACGTAGTCCGTAAAGACCGTGCCTGCCCCGTCCCCCACATAGGTGCCCTTGGTAAAATAAAACAGGGGCTTGTCCATGCCGGTCAGGGCATGCCCGCCGCCGTCGTAAACACCGGCGAAGTTGGCCGTGATATAGCCCGTTCCCTTGTCAAACCGGTCTGCGGAAGAGAGGTCAATGTCCGCCATTTGCAGATAATGGTAGACGGGCACCTCCCCTTCCTCCTGGCCGCGCCAGTATTCAAGGTAGTTGATGTAGTACAGGTCGTCCGCATTCCAAATCTGGAAGGGATCGTCCTGCGTACCACTGCCGCGCAGATAGGCCACGGCGTCTTCCAGCGAGACGTCGGTGTACCGATCCGGCGATGACAGGACGTCTTCTTCCGCCAGCGCCGTTACAGGCGTCAGGGACAGCAGAAGACAAACTGCCAGAAATGCTGCCAGAACTCGTCTTTGCCCCTTGATGCTCCTCCTTTTTTCCCCGCAGCCAGGATTCATTTTGTCCGGCTCTGTTTCACAGAGCCGGACAGTGGGGCGCCCCACTGCGTTTTTTGCTTTTTCCCCGGTGCCGCATCCCCCGTAAAGGCACCGGCAAAGGTTTCCTTAATTTTTACTTGCACCATATTTCCCTTTCATTGGCAATACTGCACCCGGTTCTTTTTTGAAAATTGTTGGAATTTTTTTGAAGAAATATGCGTTTTTCTCGTCATTCTCTTCCTTGCGAACATTTGCCCTTTGGAGGAGGATGTTCCCGCTCCCCCTGCCCGATGGCAAAAAAAGCCGTGCCGCAGAAAAGGGTCTTCTGCGGCACGGCATTTCTTTTTCCCAAAACGGGTCTTTCCCCGAAAAGCGGCTTACTTTCTGATGCCCAGCTTTTCGATGATGGCGCGGTAGCGCGTGATGTCCTTTTTAATCAGGTAGTCGAGCAGACGGCGGCGCTGTCCGACCATCTTGAGCAGGCCTCTGCGGCTGTGGTGGTCGTTCTTGTTTTCCTTAAGATGCTCGTTGAGATGGTTGATGCGCTCGGTCAGAATGGCAATCTGCACTTCGGGGGAACCGGTATCGGTCTCATGGACGCGATAGGTTTCGATGAGTTCCTGCTTGCTTCTCATGATGTTTCACCTCTGTTTCAAATTCGGCCGTCACGGAGCCAAGGGCCAAGGTGTTTGGGCCAAAAAGGCCTCTGTCGCCCAAAACCACGCAACGGTCAGCCGTAAAATTATATCACAGGGTTTTTGCTTTTGTCAAGCGGTCCGGGCCGTCCTGCACGCTGTCCCCGGACAGGCAGGAGGGCTGCGAAAACATCGGCGTATCCCGCAGCTCCATGCAGATGCGCCGCACCCGGCCGATGTCGCCGAACATCTGCCTCTGCAGTGCGCCGACGTCGGCAAAGCGGCGCTCGTCGCGCAGGTGGCGCAGCAGCTCCACGGTGATGACCCTGCCGTAGAGGTCGCCCTGATAGTCAAGGATGTGGGTTTCCACGTTGAGGCTCTCCCCCTCGACGGTGGGGCGCAGGCCCACGTTGGCCGCGCCGGCATACCGCGCGCCGCCGACCAGCACAAAGGCGGCGTAGACACCGTGGCGCGGCGTCACACGGCCCTGCGGCAGGGCCTGGTTGACGGTGGGCGTTCCCAGCTTTCTGCCCAGCTCCTTGCCGTGCAGCACCGGCCCCGTCACCGAAAAGGGCCTTCCCAGCAGCAGTGCCGCCTTTTCCATGTCGCCCCGGGTCACGCACTGCCGAATCCAGGACGAGCTCACGGCGCGGCCCTCCACCGTGAGGCTGGGCAGCACGACGCACGAAATCCCCGCCTGCGCACACAGCGCGCACAGCGTTTTGGCGTCGCCCGACGCCCCCTTTCCAAAGCGGTGCCCCGCCCCGCACAGCACGGCCCCGGCATGCAGCCGGCCCAGCAGCACCTGCTCGAAAAACTCCTGCGGCGACAGGTCCCTGACTGCTGCAAAGTCGTCTTCCACCGGCGTGACGCCGGCCTGCATGAGCAGGCTGCGCCGCTCGTCCGGCAGCGTGAGCAAAAGGGTGCCCTGCCCCAGCAGCGAGAGCGGATGGGAGGAAAAGGTGTAGGCCACGGGCTTGAGCCCCTTCTCCTGTGCCGTGCGCACCGTCTGCTCCAGCAGGCGGCGGTGCCCGATGTGAACGCCGTCAAAATTGCCCAGGCAGACGGCTGTTTTTGTCTCACTCATTTGTCTCTCTCCAAACAACGCAAAGCGCCGAGCCCTCGCTTGTCTGCGTCTCGCGCAGCAGGCCGGCAAAGGCGCCGTCCCTCTTCCATCGCGCCATGGCGCCGGCCGGCAGGCTGCTGCCCAGCTTGCGCTGCAGCACACGCTGTCCGTCAAAGAGCAGCTTTTGATAAAAGGCCGCAAACTCCAGTTCCGGCAGCTCCTCAAACAGCGTCTCGGGCGAGAGGACAAGCTCCTTTAGCCTGTCCTGCCGCACGGCAGCCTCCACCTGCTCGAGCGTGTGCGCCTGCTCCACGCGAAAGCCCGCCGACATGGTGCGCCGCAGGCTGCTCATGCAGGCCCCGCAGCCCAGCGCCTCCCCTAAGTCAAAAACCAGGCTGCGCACATACGTCCCCTTGGAGCACTCCACCTCGAGCAGCGCCCCGTCCCCGGAAAATTCCAGCAGCCGAAGGCTGTGGATGTTTACCCGGCGCGGCGCGCGCTCCACTTCGATGCCCTGGCGCGCCAGCTTGTAGAGCTTCTGCCCACCCTGGGAGATGGCCGAGTACATGGGCGGCGTCTGAAGCAGCTCCCCTGTAAACCGGGGCAGCATCGCCTCGAGCTGCTCCCTTTTGGGCCGAAGGCCACTGCTGCGCAGCACCTGCCCCGTCACGTCCAGCGTGTCGGTGACAAGCCCGAAGCGAAGCCCGGCAATATACCCCTTGTCGCCCGTGAGCAGAAAGTCGCTGAGCTTGGTGGCGCCGCCCAGCAGAATGGGCAGCAGGCCGCAGGCCATGGGGTCAAGCGTGCCGCCGTGGCCCGCCTTGGACACCCCCGTCAGGCCGCGCACCTTGTGCACCGCCTTTTGCGACGACATGCCGCTCTCCTTGTCGAGCAGTAAAATCCCCGTCATAAGGCGGCGTAGGCGCGTTCGATGGCCTCCACCAGTGCCTTCTCCGCCTGCTGCTCCGGGCCCGCAATGAGACAGCCCGACGCGCGGCGGTGGCCGCCGCCGCCAAACTCCTGCGCCACCTCCGAGACGTTGATGTGCTGCGCAGAGCGGAAGGACACCTTGTAGGCCCCCTGCGGCGTCTCCTTCATGAGCACGCCGACCTCCACACCCTCGATGCAGCGCATGAGCGTGCCGATGTCGTCCATGTCGTCCTCCTCGGCGTGCAGCTCGCGGCGCAGCTCCTGCGTCACCACGGCAACTGCAATCTTACCGTCCTTGTAAAAGTGCGCGTCGTTGACCACCCGGGCCTCCAGCATCATGCGGGCGCGCGACTTGAGCATAAAGAGCCGGTAGTTGAGCTCATGCAGCTCCAGCCCCAGCTCGGCCAAATCGGCCGCCATGCGCAGCGCGGAGGGCGTGGTGTTGGAATACCGGAAGCAGCCGGTGTCGGTGGAAAGCGCCGTATAAAGCGCCTGCGCAATGTCGAGGGTCAGCTCCACCCCCAGCTCCCTGAGGATGTGATACACAATCTCCCCCGCCGCAGCCGTGGACGGATAGCCCACGTTGCAGGCCGCAAATTTCGTAAAGCTGGGGTGATGGTCGATGGCAAGGTCAATGTTGGCCCGCAGATGCTCGAGCTTGTCCCCCAGCAGCGAGGGGTCTGCAATGTCGACCGTGATGTAGGTTTTGGGCACAAAATCCCGGTGCGGCTCGCGCTCCCCCTTGGTGATAAAGTCATAGCGGGGGGTGAAGGCGTCGCTGCAGGCCACCTGGGCCCTCTTCCCCATCTGCCGCAGCGCCTCACGCAGTGCAAAGGCCGAGCCCACCGTGTCCCCGTCGGGCTTCTGATGGCACAAAATAAGAAAGTCGTCCCGCTCCCTCAGCAGCGCGACGGCCTCGTGAATGGGGGCGGCCGGCTCCGGCCCGAAAAAACCGATGTTGACGGTGTCGCTCCTCAAGGCAAACATTCCTCCCTTTTGCTGATGGTTGTCCGCAGATGCTGCGCGGCTCCCCTCGCCCGCGGGGGCGCCGCCCCTCCGGGATGAGGGGGGCTAAAAGACAAAAGCCCCCCTCATCCCGGAGGGCGCGGCCAGGGGCCGCCTTTGCAGCAAAGCTGCAAAGGCGGCGCCCCCCGCGTTTTTTACTCTTCCTGCGCGCCGGCGTCCTGCGCGGCGCCGGGCTGCCCGCGCTCCATGTCAAGCTGCCGCAGCACCTGCGCGATGTGGGCGCCGTGCTCCACAGAATTGTCCAGCATAAAGTGAAACTCCGGGGTGCTGCGCAGCAAAACGCGGCGGCCCACCTCGCGCCGGATAAAGCCGGCCGCCGACTTGAGCCCCTTGAGGCAGTCGGCCTGCACGGCGGCGTCTCCCATGACGCTGACATACACCTTGGCAAACTTCAGGTCCGGCGTCACTTCCACCCTGACAATGCTGGTCATGACAGGGATGCGCGGGTCTTTGAGCTCCCGGACGATGTCGGCCGTTGCGCGCATGACTTCTTCGTTGATGCGCTCATTTCGATGTTTTGCCATTTTTCCTTCTCCTGTTGCGGGGTTTTCCTGTTTCCCCTTTTCAAAGGCCCGCGGCCCATGCCGCCTGCGGCAGCGCCCGGCCTTTAGTCGTGATATTCCTCCATGACAAACGCCTCAATGACGTCGCCTTCCTTGATGTCGTTGAACCGCTCGAGGCCGATGCCGCATTCGAAGCCCTCGGCCACCTCGCGCACGTCGTCTTTGAAGCGGCGCAGCGAGTCGATTTTGGTCTCGGCCACGACCACGCTGTCGCGCAGCACGCGCACCGAGCTGTTGCGGTTGATCTTTCCGCTCTTGACGTAGCAGCCGGCGATGGTGCCCACACCCGAGACCTTGAAAATCTGGCGCACCTCGGCATGGCCCTGCACCACCTCGCGGAATTTGGGGGCCAGCATGCCCTTCATGGCGGCCTCCATCTCCTCGATGCACTCGTAGATGATGCGGTAGGTGCGGATGTCCACCCCTCTTTGGGCCGCGTCCTCGCGGATGGCGGCGTCGGGGCGCACGTTGAAGCCGATGATGATGGCGTTGCTGGCCTCGGCCAGCATGAGGTCGCTGCCCGAGATGGCGCCCACGCCGCTGTGGATGACGCGCACGCGCACCTCGTCGTTGCTCAGCTTCTCCAGCGAAGCCTGCACCGCCTCGGCCGAGCCCATGACGTCGGCCTTGACAATGAGGTTGAGCTCCTTGACGTCGCCCTGCTGGATCTGGTTGAAGAGGTCATCAAGCGACACCTTCTGCACCTTGCCGGCCTGCGCCGCCTTTTCCTCCGCCTTGCGCTGCTCCGCCAGCTCCCTGGCCATCTTTTCGTCCTCGACGGCGTAGAAGAGGTCGCCGGCCTGCGGCACCTCGGCAAGGCCCATGATTTCCACCGGGGTGGAGGGGCCTGCATCCTTGAGCTTGCGGCCCTTGTCGTCGGTCATGACGCGCACGCGCCCCACCGAGGTTCCCGCAATGATGACGTCGCCGGCATGCAGCGTCCCGTTTTGCACCAGAACCGTCGCCACGGGGCCCCTGCCCTTGTCGAGCTGGGCCTCGATGACGGTGCCCCTGGCCCTGCGGGAGGGGTTGGCCTTGAGCTCACGCATGTCTGCCGTGAGCAGCACCATTTCAAGCAGCGTGTCGATGCCCTCGTGGGTGACGGCCGAAACCGGCACACAGATGACGTCGCCGCCCCACTCCTCGGGCACCAGCCCGTGCTCGGTCAGCTCCTGCTTGACGCGGTCGGGGTTGGCGTCGGGCTTGTCAATCTTGTTGATGGCCACAATAATGGAAACGCCTGCGGCCTTGGCGTGGTTGATGGCCTCAACCGTCTGCGGCATGATGCCGTCGTCGGCGGCGATGACCAAAATGGCAATGTCCGTGACGTTGGCGCCGCGCGCACGCATGGAGGTGAAGGCGGCGTGTCCCGGGGTGTCGAGGAAGGTGATTTCCCTGCCGGAAATCTCCACTTTGTAGGCGCCGATGTGCTGCGTGATGCCGCCGGCCTCGCCCGCGGTGACGTGGGTGTGGCGGATGGCGTCAAGCAGCGAGGTCTTGCCGTGGTCGACGTGGCCCATGACCACCACAACGGGGTCGCGCGGCACCAGGTCTTCCTCTTTGTCCTCCGAGTCGTCAATCAGGCGCTCCTCAATGGTGACAACCACCTCTTTGGTATACAGTGCGCCAAACTCCTCGGACACCAGGGCCGCCGTGTCGAAGTCGATGGTGTCGTTGGCCGTGACGGGGAAGCCCATGAGAAAGAGCTTTTTCACCACGTCGGCATTGGTCTTTTTCAGACGGGTGGCCAGCTCGCTGACCACAATCTCGTCGGGGATGGCGATGTGAAGCGGGGCGCGGCGGGCCTTCTCCAGCTCAAGACGCTTGAGCTTCTCGGCCTCGGTCTCGCGCTTCTGATAGGGGGTGGGGCGCTGGTTGGGCCGCTTGCCCACCTTGTGCTTGCCGCCGCCCATGTTGCGCGCCTTGTCGGGCGTGAGCTGATCGAACCTCTCGTCAAACTTGGACAAATCCACGCTGCCCGCGCGGGTATCCACTACGCGCACGCCTTCGCGGCGGGTGGTCTGCTGGGGCTTTTGCGGCTGGGCAGGCTGTGCCGGACGCGGCGCGGCGCCCTGCTGCGCAGATGCCGGACGGCCTCCCTGCGCCGGACGCGGCGCATTGCCGGGAGCCGGACGGCCTCCCTGGCCGGCCTGTGCAGGCCGCGCACCCTGGGCGCCCTGCTGCGGGCGCTGGTTGGTGTTGGGGCGCAGTGGGCGTCCCCCCGCCTGTCCCTGCGCGCCGCCTGCCGCCGGTGCCCGGCCGCCTGCCGCAGGCGTCTGATTGGTGTTGGGGCGCAGCGGGCGTCCGCCTGCCGGCGCCTGGTTGGTGTTGGGCCGCAGAGGCCGGCTGCCCGCCGGCGCCTGGTTGGTGTTGGGTCGCAGAGGCCGGCTGCCCGCCGGTGCGCCCGGGGCGCCCGCCTGCTGCTGGGCCGGCGTGTGCGGCTGTCCGTGGGCCTGCTGCTGCGCGGGGGCATGCTGCGGGGCCGGTGCCTGCTGCACGGCCGGCTTTGCCTGCCCTGCGGCGGGTGCGGCATGGGCGGGCGCCCCGGCCGGTGCGGCGTGGGCCGCCTGCCTTGCGGGCGCCGCCTGCTGCGGCTGGGCCGGCGTCTGCTGGGCCGAAGCGGGCTGCGCAGCCGGGGCGGCTGCCGCCGCCTCTCTGGCCTTTTTGGCCGCAATGGCGGCCGCCGCTTCCTCTCGCACGCGCTGCTTGGTCAGCGCGGCCTGCGCCGCAGCCTGCTCCCTCTGCTTTGCCTCTTCCAAAAGCGCCTGCTCGCGCTCCTTTTCTGCGCGCGCCTTCTTTGCCGATTCGGTCTGGCTGCGCGCCTGCTCGCCCGCCTTGAAATAGGGCTCAAAGGAGGCAACGGCATGCTTTTGCGACATGACCTCAAAGATGTAGTTGAGCTCGTCGGTCTCCAGCGCCGCCATGTGGTTGCGCTGCTCCCCGCCGAACCGATCCTTGAGCAAATCCAAAATTTCCTTATTTGACACATTGAAGTCCTTGGCGACCTCATGCACGCGATACTTCACAACTGCCATATCTCAGTTACCCCCTCTTTCCTTGCTTTCCTGCGCCGCAAAGCAGCTCAAAATTTCCCTTGCCAGGCCCGCATTGCCAACGGCGGCCGCCGCAGCCTCACTCTTTCCGATGGCGTGCCCCAGCTCCTGCTTCCCGCAGGGCAGCGCCACAAGCCGCACCCTGTAAAAGGCGCAGCAGTCGGCAATGCGCTTTTGTGAATTGGGTGAACAGTCCTTTGCCACCAAAACCACCCCGGCCCGGCCTGATCGACACAACGAGCGCACGCCTTCCACGCCGCTTGACACGGCGCCTGCCCGCTTAGCCAGCCCCAGAAGGCGCATCGCCCTGGTTTGCTGCTGCAAGCTCTCGTTCCCGCACACGCTCAAACTCCTCTCTCAGCTGTGCCGAAAGCTCTTCCGGCAATTTGCAGCCAAAGGCCTTCTCGATGCGCTTGCCCGCGCGGGGAAGTTTCTCAAAGCAGGCCTGGCTTTTGCAGATATAGGCGCCGCGCCCGTTCTTCTTGCCGGTAAAGTCGAGCTCGATGGCTCCCTCCGGCGTTTTGACCATGCGCAGCAGCTCTTTTTTGGGGCGCATCTCCCCACAGGAGACGCACATTCTCAAGGGGACTTTTTTTGTACTCAAAACAGCACTTACCTACCTATATGCAAAAATGGGATTTTGGTGCGGCGCTTTGCAGGCTACGCCTGGGACAAGGCCGCCTCCTCGGGCCGGCTTTCGCCCCCGTCGCCCGGCTGCAGGGCGTCCTGGCCCGCATCGTTTGGGCCGGCTGCCTCTGCGGCCGGCAGCTCCTGCCCGTCTTCGGGCAGCTCCTGCTCCTGTGCCGTGCCGGCCTTGAGGGCCAGCTCCTCCTGCTCGGCGGCGCGCTCTTCTTCCATCTTCTCGCGCCAGTATTCCAGCTCGCTCTCGGGCTTGATGTCGATTTTCCACCCCGTCAGCTTGGCGGCAAGCCGGGCATTCTGGCCCTCCTTGCCGATGGCAAGCGACAGCTGGTCGTCGGGCACGATGGCGCGGCAGGAGTGGTCGCTGCCCAGCATGACACAGGTGGTCTCGGCAGGAGCCAGCGCCTCGGCGATATAGGCCTCGGGGTCTTCATGCCAGCGCACAATGTCGATTTTCTCGCCGTTGAGCTCGGCCACCACGGCCGCCACACGCTGTCCGCGCGGACCGATGCAGGCACCGATGGGGTCAACGCCCTCCACCGTGGTGCTCACCGCCATCTTGGAGCGCGACCCGGCCTCCCTGGCCACCGACTTGATTTCCACCACGCCCGAAGCAATCTCGGGCACCTCCATCTCAAACAGGCGGCGCACCATGCCGGGGTGGGTGCGCGAAATCATAATCTGCGGGCCTCTGGTGGAGTTCCTGACCTCCACCACATAGACCTTGATGCGCTTTCCCTCGCGCAAGACCTCGCCGGGAATCTGCTCGCCCGTGACGAGATACACCTCGGTCTTGTCCAGCGTCAGTGCGGCGCCGCGACGATCCACGCGCGCTACCACGCAGCTCAGCAGCTCGTGCTGGCGGCTCTGATACTCGTTGTAAATCTGGTCCCTCTCATACTCGCGGATGCCCTGGATAATCACCTGCTTTGCATTTTGGGCCGAGATTCTGCCGAAGTTGTGGGGGTCGATCTCCTCTTCCACGATATCCCCCAGTCCATACCGGGGGTCAATGGCCTGCGCCTCCTCCAGCGTCAGCTCGGCGCCGGGCGTCTCCACCTGCTCCACCACCTTGCGGCGCGTGACCAGCTTAATGGTTTTTGCGTCCTCGTCGACCAGCACGGCCAGGGTCTCGGAGCTGGCCGCGTCCTTGCGCAGCGCCGCCAGCAGCCCGGCCTCTATTTTCTGCAGCATGTATTCCTTGGGAATGCCGCGCTCCTTTTCCAGCTCTTCAAGCGCCTCAAACAGCTCGCTGTAGTCCATGTTCCCGATTCTCCTATCCAGATATTTATAAGCGGTTATAAGCGGCCTACCATTCCACGGCCAGCCGCACCGACGCGGCGTCGGCCTGACGCAGCGAAAAACTCGCTCCCGCGTCGTCGGTCAGCGTCAGCAGGCCCGGCTCATATCCCTCCAGCCGCGCCTCGAAATGCTTGACGGCGGCCGGCATCGGCGCATCGCACACCGAAAAGTGCAGCGACGCCGCCTGCTCCACACTGCCCCCCAGGGGGGCATACAGGCCAACTTCCACCCTCGCGCCCAAAAACCGCTCAAAGTCGGACGGACGCTTGAGTGCGCGGTCGAGCCCGGCCGACTGCACTTCCAGGCGGTAACTGTTTTCGATGGGGTCGGCCCGGTCGAGCTTTTGCTCCACGGCGCGCGAAAAGGCCTCGCAGGTGTCAAGGTCAACCCCCTGCGGCGCGTCGAGCGTGTAGCGCAGCACAAACATGCCGCCCTCCTTCTTATACTCGACATCCCACAGCTCAAGCCCCATTTCAAGGGCAAGGGGCTGCGCCAGTTGCGTGACCCGCTCCAGCAATGCGGCCGTGCCGCTTTGTGACTTTGCCATGCGCTGCGTCTCCCTCATGTCATAAAGAAAGGAGCGGGCACCGCCCACTCCTTTCTACCATCGTTTTCTACCTTACCGGGGCAGTATACCACACTTTTTCCGGGTTTTCAAGGCGTTTGCCGCAAAAAATACACGGTTTGTGCAAAAAATCACGTCTCGAGCTGCTTTGCCAAAAAGGCGGCCGCCGTCATGGCCAGCTTGAGCTCCAGCTCCCCGCCCTGCATGTCGCCCAGCAGCGCCACGGAGCCAATCACGTCGCCGTCCGACAGGATGGGGGCGGCGGCCACCGGCTCGGAGCGCGGCACGCCCTCCACAATGGCGGCCGGACGCTGCCCGCCGCCTCTCACAAGCGCCTGACGCTCCTCCATCTGAGCCTCATAGGCCGCGCTGATGACCTTCCCCTCCAGCTCCTTGCGCGCGCCGCCCACCGCAACAATCACCGTGTCGCGGTCGCACACGACCACCGGGCAGCCCGCCGTGCGCGACAGCGCCTCGGCGCAGCCGCCCGCCAGCACCGAAAGCTCCCCCACGGGAGAATATTTTTTGAAAATCACTTCGCCGTCGCGGTCGGTATAAATCTCGAGGGGCTCGCCCTCGCGAATCCGCATGGTGCGGCGGATTTCCTTGGGAATGACCACGCGGCCCAAATCGTCAATACGCCGAACAATTCCGGTTGCCTTCATATATAGACCTCCTGCGAAAATTCTGTAACCCTAGTATCCGCAGGCTGAATTTGTCTATGCAAAATTTGTGTCTGGGCTTTTATGCCAAATTTTATAAAACGGCCCTTCCCAAAAAGGGGCGGGGCATTTTTTGGGGGCGTCCCCGCCTCAAAATTAAAAAAGGGGGAAAGGGCCCTTCCTCTCCCCTTTCCCCCTTTTTTGTCTCGGTTTGAACATGCGTCCCGGGAAACCGGCCGCCTCCTGCCGCACACCGTCACTGCTGCGCGGGCAGAAGGCCCTGTTCCTCATAGTACCTGCGCGCCCCCTCGTGCAGGGGAATCCCTGCAAGGTCGGTCACGGCGTCCTGCAGCTCCACGCCCTCCAGCGCGGGAATGCTCTGCTGAAGGGTGTCCATATTTTCCCACATGATGCGCGTCAGCTCGTAGGCCGTCTGCTCGTCAAGGTCGGCCGAGCAGAAAAGCGCCAGCTTGATGGCCGAGGTGACAACGTCCTCCTCCTGGTTGGCGTAGGTGCCCGCCGGAATCACGAAGCGGGCATACCAGGGGTACTGCTCCTGCAGCGCCTCGATGAGCGAGTCGTCCATGGACAGCAGGCGCCCGTCGGCCGTGGCCATGATTTCGGTCACGGCGGCATTGCCAAGGCCTGCCATCACCCACGCCCCGTCAAGCTGACGGTTGCGCATGAGCTCCACCGCCTCGGTAAAGCCCACAAACTGCGCCCGGATGCCGTCGGGATAGTCGATGCCAAGCTGCTTGAAGTGGATTTCGGTTTCCTCCGAGGTGGTGGAGCCCGCCGTTCCCGGGGCAAAGCGCAGCCCCTCCAAATCCTGCAGGCTCTGCGCGCCGCTCTGCTCTGTCACCACCACCTGGTTGGGGTTGTAATACAGCCCCGACAAAACGCGGACCTGGTCGTTTGGCGCACCTTCAAAGCTGCCCTCCCCCTGCTGTGCCTCCCACAAAAGAGAGGTCACGGCAAAGCCAAGCTCAGCTTCCCCTTCGGCCAAAAGCCGCAGATTCTCAATTCCGCCGGCCGAGGCCTGCGCCGTCACGCGCACGCCCTCGAGATTCTCGCCCCAAAGGGAGGCCAGCGCCCCGCCAAGGGGATAGAGCGCCCCCGTCGTGGCTGCCGTTGACAGACGAATCTCCTGCACGGAGGTTTCTTCACTCGAACATCCTGCCAAAAGCAGGGCGGCCGCCAGGGCCAAAAACAACATTCTTTTCATGGGTCTTTCGCGCTGCTCCTTCCTTTTCTTCGAGGGGCCCTCTGCTTCCCGCCCGGGCTGCCGGCCTGTCCGGCGCGCCCCGGCGGAGCGCGCCGGGCGGCGCAGGAATCTGCGCCGCCCCTTGTTGCGTGCCCCCTTTGTCTGCGGGTCGTTATCGTTTCCAGTATTTTCTGTCCAGCGCACGGTACTGCACGGCCTCGGCCAGGTGCTCCGGCGCAATGACGTCTGCCCCCGCCAGGTCGGCGATGGTACGCGCCACCTTGCACAGCCTGTCGTAGCTGCGCGCGGACAGGCGCATGGCGGAGTAGGCTCCGCCCAAAAACTCCTTGGCCTCGGGCGATAAGACGCAGTATTCCGCCACCTGGCGATGTCCCATGGCGCTGTTGGAGGCGATGCCGGTTCCCCGGAAGCGCTCCACCTGCCGCTCCCTGGCCGCACACACCCGCTCGCGGATTGCGGCAGAGGACTCGGCGGGCGGCGTGGAAATCTCGTCAAAGCTCAGAGGCGCCACCTCCACCTGCAGGTCGATGCGGTCGAGCAGGGGCCCTGAAATGCGGCGCAGGTAGCGCGCGATGTCGGCCTGGCTGCAAAAGCACCTGCCGCCCTCCACGCCAAACTGTCCGCAGGGACAGGGGTTGAGCGCCGCCACCATCATGCACCGGCTGGGATAGGTCACGCTTCCCGACGCGCGGGAAATGGTGATGACCCCGTCCTCAAGGGGCTGGCGCAGCACCTCGAGGGCCGAGCGTGAAAACTCGGGCAGCTCGTCGAGAAAGAGCACGCCGCAGTGCGCCAGCGACAGCTCCCCCGGCCGTGCCCGCGTGCCGCCGCCCGCCAGCCCCACGTTGGAGATGGTGTGGTGGGGCGCACGGAAGGGCCTCGACGTCAGCAGCTTGCCGTCGGTCAAAAGGCCCGCCACCGAGTGCAGCTCGCTGGC
Organism: Candidatus Galloscillospira excrementipullorum; assembly: GCA_018714125.1. GTDB lineage: Bacteria > Bacillota > Clostridia > Oscillospirales > Feifaniaceae > Galloscillospira > Galloscillospira excrementipullorum. The sequence goes on along the minus strand of DVNV01000062.1, from coordinate 8,089 downwards.
CTCCAGCGTCTCCTCCCGGGTCATGGGAGGCAAGATGGAGGGCAGCCGCTTTGCCAGCATGGACTTGCCCGCGCCGGGCGGCCCCACCATAATCACGTTGTGCCCTCCGGCCGCCGCAATTTCCAGCGCACGCTTTGCCTGCTCCTGCCCGCGCACCTCCGAAAAGTCCGGCAGGCCCTCCATGTCGGGCTCAAACGGCGCCCACTCCCCCTGAAGGGGCACGGTGGGCCGATGCCCGTTGAGCAGCTCCAGCAGCTCCTGCACGTTGGAGACGCCCACCACCTCCACATCGCCCGCCAGCGCCGCCTCCGCCGCGTTGACCTGCGGCACATACAGCCGCGAAATGCCCAGCCCCGCGCAGGCCCTTGCCATGGGCAGCACCCCTTTTGCAGGGCGCAGCTCGCCCGACATGGACAGCTCGCCGATAAAGGCATATTCCTGAGGCTGCTCGGGAAGCAGGTTTCCTGCGCGCAGCAGTGCCAGCAGCACCGGCAAATCGTAAATGGGAGAATCCTTGGCGGTGTCTGCGGGAGCCAGATTGACCGTGATGCGGCCGTCGGGATAGCTCAGGTCTCCGTTTCGCAGGCTGGCGCGCACGCGCTCCCTGCTCTCCTTGACCGCCGCACCCGGCAATCCTACAATTTCAAATCCATGCCCGTCCTCCACAAGGTCGGCCTCCACCGTGACGCGGTAACAGTAGAGTCCCTGCAGGCCCAGGCTGGTGACTGTTGCGAGCATGACATCCCCTCCTGACGTTGCGGTTGTCTTCCATGTGCGTCCGCTTTGCAAATGCTCTCTTTTTTGGGGGCCCGGCCGCCGCGCCTTGCGCAAGACGCGGCAGCCGCACGGGAAACGCTCCCTGCGGCAGCTGTCGGCCCCTTCGATTTTTCGATTGGGAAAACCTCCCCTTTATCCCGCAAATCCAGTTGCTATTATTATAGGTTGATTCCCTGCACAATGTCAATTCCCCAAAATCCAGAACCTCTGCTCGCGCACCCCGCCCTCTGCATCCGCAGGGCATCGGCGGGCCTTTTCCCTTTTTCCCGCGCCGATGCCGCTCTTTTGCCCGCAGGCGGGTGGCGCCAAGCCTTGCAAAGCTCTGCCAAACAGGGTATAATAACGGCATAACAGGCTTCACAAACGCCCGCACCGGACGCCTTGCGCGTCCCCTGCGTCCATTCGGGGCCGCGCGCAAAGGAGGGCGCCTCACATGCACTATCTTGACAACGCCGCCACCACCCGTCCGAGCGAGGCGGCCGTGGCGGCCCTCATGCGGTCGGCCACCGTTTGCTACGGCAACCCCTCCTCGCTGCATGCGCTGGGGTTTGAGGCCGAGCGCGAACTGCGCGAAGCCCGCCGCAGCGTGGCCAAGGCGCTGGGTACGCAGCCGGAGCGCATCGTCTTCACCGGCAGTGGGACAGAAGCCTCCAACCTGGCCCTCTTCGGCCTTGCCGACAGGCGCCGAGGCAGCAAGCTGATCACGACCGACGCCGAGCACCCCGCCGTGCTCGAAACGCTGCGCGCCGTGGCGCAGCGCGGCGGCTTTACCCTGCACCTGCTGTCCACCGCCGGCGGCGCCCCCTCGCTTGACGAGGCCGCCGCCCTCATCGACAATGACACGGCGCTTGTTGCCATGATGCTGGTCAACAACGAAACGGGAGCCATCTTCCCCGTGCGGGAGGTGGGCGCCCTGGTTCAAAAGACAAGGGCCCGCTTCCATGTCGACGCGGTGCAGGCCTTTGGAAAGCTCCCCTTTGCGCCCGAGGGCCTGCTGTGCCACTCGCTGGCCGTCTCGGCCCACAAAATCGGCGGCGTCAAGGGCGTGGGGGCGCTGTGGCTGGCCAAGGGACTCTCCCCCTCCCCCGTTATTTACGGCGGCGGGCAGGAGCATGGCCTGCGCTCGGGCACCGAGCCCATGCCGGCCATTGCCGCCTTCGGTGCGGCGGCCGGAGAATATGCGGCGCGCTATGCCGCCGCCGGCATCCCCGCGCTGCGCGAGGCCGCCGTCAAAGGGCTGCTGGAGCTTGGCTGCGTCATCAACCAGCCGCCCGTCGTCTGCCCTTCCATCCTCAACTTTTCGGTTCCCGGCCTGCGCGCCGAGCCCATGCTGCATCTGCTCAGCGAAAGAGGCGTCTACCTCTCGTCAGGCTCGGCCTGCTCCTCCCACAAGAAGGGTGCAAGCCATGTTTTGACCGCCATGGGCCTGCCCGAGCCTCTGCTGCGCGGGGCGCTGCGCGTCTCCTTTGGCCCCGACAACACCATGCAGGACGTGCAGGCGCTGCTGGAGGGAATTGCCGCCTGTCAAACAACATTAGCCAGAGAGGACGTCTGACTTTCGTGAATGACGAACTGATTTTACTCAAGTGCGGGGAAATTTCCCTCAAGGGACTCAACCGCCGCCGCTTTGAAAGCATCCTGCTGTCCAACCTGCGCCATCGCCTGCGCCGGGTGGGCAGCTTCTCCTGCCAGATTCTGCAGTCGACCGTCACGGTCTCCTGCCTTGAGCAGGACCCGCCCGAGGCTCTGCTCTTGGGCGCCCCCTCCCTGATGGACCGGGCCTATGACGAGTGCCTGCGCGTGTTCGGCTTTGTCTCGGCCGTGCGCGCGCGCGGCTGTCCCAAGGAGCTGCCCCTCATCTGTGAGCTGGCGGCGGAGTACCTCAGGGAGCCGCTCTCCCGCGCGCGCACCTTCAAGGTGGAGTCCAAGCGCGCCGACAAGAGCTTTCCCTACCCCTCCCCGCAGATTTCAGCCGAGGTCGGCGCCTTTGTGCTCTCCCGATTTCCCCATCTGAAGGTCGACGTCCACAACCCCGACTTCACCGTCCATGTGGAGGTGCGCGACCATCTTGCCTTTGTCCACGGCGACGCGGACCCTGCCGCAGGCGGCCTTCCCGTCTCCTCCAGTGGAAGGGGCACCCTCATGCTGTCGGGCGGCATCGACTCGCCTGTTGCGGGCTACCTCATGGCCCGGCGCGGCCTGCGCGTTGACGCGGTGCATTTCCACAGCTTCCCCTACACGGGCGAGCGTGCGCGCCAGAAGGTGGAGGAGCTGGCCCGTCTCGTGGGCCGCTACGCCGGCGATGTGGACTTCTTCGTGGTGCCCTTCACCCATGTGCAGGAGGTGCTGCGCGACACCTGCTCCCCCGAATACTTTACCATTTTAACCCGCCGCTTCATGGTGCGCATCACCGAGGCCATCGCCCTCTCGCGCGAGAGCGGCTGCCTGATTACGGGGGAGAGCCTCGGCCAGGTGGCCTCCCAGACCCTTGAGGGCCTGCTCGCCACCAACTGCGTGGCTCAAAGACTGCCCATCCTGCGTCCGCTCATCGGCATGGACAAAGAGGACATCGTGGCCATCTCGCGCAAAATCGGCACCTTTGAAACCTCCATCGAGCCCTATGAGGACTGCTGCGCTCTCTTTTCCCCCAAGCACCCCAAAACAAAGCCCAAGCTGCCGGAGCTCGAGCGCGAAGAGGCAAAGCTCGACGTGGAAGGGCTTGTGCGCGAGGCCGTGGAGGGCACGCAGCTCACCCTGCTGCGCTACGGCCGCGACTGACCCTTCTTTCCCCTGCGCTTTCCCTTTTCTCCGCTCTTTTTTGCCGAATGTTTTTGTAGAAAGGAAGTCTTTTCTCCATGAGCAAAACCGCCGAAATCCTGTGTGTGGGAACCGAAATCCTGCTGGGCAACATCACTAACACCAACGCCACCTTCCTCTCCCAGGAGCTGTCCCTGCTGGGCTTCAACGTCTTCCACCACACCGTGGTGGGCGACAACCCCGAGCGTCTGGCGCAGGCGGTGGACACCGCCCTCTCGCGCTGCGACCTGCTGATTACCACGGGGGGCCTCGGGCCCACCTACGACGATTTGACCAAGCAGACCGTCGCCCGCGCGCTGGGACTTGAAATGGAGCTGCACGAAGACATCCTGGCCGACCTGCGGGCACGCTGGGAGAGCCGGGGAAAGGTCATGACCAAAAACAACGAGCAGCAGGCCTGGTTCCCCAAGGGCTGCACCATCATCCCCAACGACTGGGGGACGGCGCCCTCCTGCGCCATCGAAAAGGATGGCCACACCGTTATCATGCTGCCCGGCCCGCCCCGCGAAATGAAAAACATCTGGAACAAGTATGTCGCGCCCATGCTGGCCGCCAAGCAGGACGAGGTGCTGGTGTCGCGCTACTGCCGGGTGGTCAACATCGGCGAATCTGCGCTGGAAGACCGCCTGTACGACTTGCTCAAAAACTCCACCAACCCCACTGTGGCCCCCTATGCCGGCGGCGGCGAGACCATGCTGCGCGTCACGGCCAAGGCCAAGACCAGGGAAGAGGCCTATGCCATGACCATCCCGGTGGTGCAGGCCATTGCCGACGAGTGCGGCGACGACCTCTACGCCGTGGACCAGGACTGCATGGAGCAGGTGGTGGTGGAGCTGCTGCATGAGCTGGGCATGAAGGTGTGCACCTGCGAGAGCATGACGGGCGGCCTGATTGCCGGCCGTATCACCAACATCCCCGGCGCCTCCGACGTCTTTGAGTGCGGCCTTGTGACCTACTCCAACCGCATCAAGCACAAGCTGGCCGGCGTGGCCGTCAAAACGCTCGACGAGCACACCGCCGTCTCGCTGGAAACGGCCGCCGAAATGGCGCAGGGGGCGCTGGCCCTCTCGGGCGCTTCGGTGGCGGTATCCATCACCGGCGTGGCCGGGCCCGACGATACGCCCGAGGGCGAGGTCGGCACCGTCTTCGTCGGCCTTGCCGGCCCGCTCGGCGTGCGCTCGGCCAAGGTCGACATGCTGCGCTCGAGAGACCGCGCCTACAACCGCAATCTTGCAACCGTCAAGGCACTTGACGCGCTGCGCCTGTACCTGCTCGAAATCAAGCGCGACCGCTGACCCCGGCGCCTGCACCGCGCCGGCCGCAGGGCAGCCCTTGCGGGCAGTTTCTGCCCGCAATGCCGCGCGGGGGGGGGAGGCAGGCACCCTTGCCCAAAGAAACCCCCCTTCCCCCGCGCGGGGAGGCCGTCCGGCGGGCCAAAGACCCCGCCGGACGGCCGGCTGCCCTGCGGCCCTTCGGTGCGTCCTGCCCTTTTGCAGCCCCTGCTGGAGCGGCCCCTTTTCGGGAGACGCCGCGCCCCCAGCCATCTTTGACAGAAAGGAGCCCCCTTTCCGTGGCCGACAGTCCCATTCCGGGCGGCGACACGCCCGAACAGCGCATCGTCAATCCCCTGTGCGAACGCGAGACCATCAACGCCCTGCGCAAACAGTTCGGGTTTGCCTTCAACAAGGGGCTCGGACAAAATTTTCTCGTCAATCCCCGCATCCCCTGGCAAATTGTGCAGGAAGCCGACATCGACGCCTCGTGGGGCGTGCTTGAAATCGGCCCCGGCATCGGCTGCCTGACTTATGAGCTGGCACAGCACGCCGGCCGGGTGGCGGCGGTGGAGATTGACGCGGCGCTGCTGCCCATCCTGGAGCAGACGCTGCCCTTTGACAACGTCCATGTGGTGCATGCAGACTTTATGGATTTGAACCTTGCAGACTGGCTGCCTTCGCAGTTTGGCGACCGGCCGGTGGCCGTCGTGGCCAACCTGCCCTACTACATCACCACCCCCATCCTCATGCGCCTGCTTGAGCAGGCGCCCCCGCAGCTCAGGCGCATCGTGGTCATGGTGCAGCGCGAGGTGGCGGTGCGGCTGTGCGCCCCGTCGGGCTCCCCCGAAGGCGGCGCCATTTCCCTGGCCGTGGAATACCGCAGCCTGCCGCGCATCCTCTTTCGGGTGCCGCCCGGCTGCTTCATGCCGGCCCCCAAGGTGGAGTCTGCCGTAGTGCGCATGGATCTGCGCACCAGCCCGGCCGTTTCGTGCTCCAACCCCGACGCCATGTTTCGCCTCATCCGCCAGGGCTTTGGCCAAAGGCGCAAAACCCTTGTCAACGCCCTCGGCAACCAGGGGCCTTTCTCCAAAGCCCTTTTGGGCGACGCTCTGGACGCGCTGCACCTTGCGCGCGACATCCGCGCCGAGCGTATGACGCTTTCCCAGTTTGCCGCCCTCACCGATTTCCTTTTGAACCATGCTTGCCCGGACGGCGGAGCCGTCCTGTAAATATTCCCAAACCGCACCGTGCGCTGAGAGCCCACTTCTCAACAAACGGTAATATTCCCTGTCAACACAACAAGGAGGAGAGTATTGATGGCGAATTTGCCCGACAATCGCGCCCTGCTCGACTGGGTGGAAGAATGCCGCGCCCTGATGACCCCCGACGAGGTGGAATGGATTGACGCCAGCGAGGAACAGCTGGAGCGTCTGCGCACCAAGGGAGTTGCCACCGGCGAAATGCACCGTCTGAACCCCGAGCTTCTGCCCGGCTGCTACTACCACCGCTCGCACCCCACCGACGTGGCCCGTGTGGAGGACCGCACCTTCATCTGCACCACCGACCCCGCCGAAGCCGGCCCCACCAACAACCACATGACCCCGGAGGAGGCCAAGGCCAGGGTTCTGCCGCTCTACAAGGGCTGCATGAAGGGGCGCACCATGTATGTGGTGCCCTATTCGATGGGGCCCATCGGCTCGCCCTTCTCCCGCATCGGCGTGGAGCTGACCGACTCCATCTATGTGGCGCTGTCCATGTGCATCATGACCCGTGCGGGCCAGGCCGTGCTTGACGAACTGGGCCCCGACGGCGACTTTGTGCGCTGCCTGCACTCCAAGGGCACGCTGTCTCCCGAAGACCGCTACATCCTGCACTTCCCCGAGGAGGATGCCATCTGGAGCATCAACTCGGGCTACGGCGGCAACGCGCTGCAGGGCAAGAAGTGCTTTGCGCTGCGCATTGCCTCGGTGCTGGGCCGGCGCGAGGGCTGGATGGCCGAGCACATGCTCATTGTGGGGGTGGAAAACCCCAAGGGCGAAATCAAATACATCGCCGCCGCCTTCCCCTCTGCCTGCGGAAAGACCAACCTTGCCATGCTCATTCCCCCGGAAATTTACCGCAACAAGGGCTACAAGGTGTGGTGCGTGGGCGACGATATCGCCTGGCTGCGCATCGGCAAGGACGGCCGCCTCTACGCCACCAACCCCGAAAACGGCTTCTTCGGCGTGGCGCCCGGCACCGGCGCCAAGACCAATCCCAACGCCCTGGCGGCCACCCGTCAGAACACCATTTTTACCAATGTGGTGCGCAACCTCAAGGACAACACCGTCTGGTGGGAGGGCCTTGACAAAAATCCGCCCGAATACGGCGAGGACTGGCTGGGCAATCCCTGGAACGGCAAAACCGCGACCACCAAGGGCGCACAGCCCAACAGCCGCTTCACCTCTCCCATTGCCGGCTGCCCCTGCATCAGCGACAAGGTCGACGACCCCAACGGCGTGCCCATCTCGGCCATCATCTTCGGCGGCCGCCGCGCGCGCACGGCGCCCCTGGTGTTTGAGAGCTTCGACTGGACGCACGGCGTCTTCGTGGGCTCGGCCCTCTCGAGTGAGACGACGGCCGCCACGCAGGGCAAGGTCGGCGTGGTGCGCCGCGACCCCATGGCCATGCTGCCCTTCTGCGGCTACAACATGGGGGATTACTTTGCCCACTGGCTTGACATGGGAGAAAAACTTGAGCACAAGCCCAAGATTTTCCACGTCAACTGGTTCCGTCAGGACAAGGACGGCAACTTCCTGTGGCCCGGATTTGGCGACAACATGAGAGTGCTCGAGTGGATTCTGGCGCGCTGCGAGGACGCCGTCCCCGCAGTGAAATCCCCCATCGGCCTGCTGCCCCGCAAGGAGGACATCAATGTGCAGGGCCTCGACCTTGCGCCGGGCGCTCTCGACGAGCTGCTGACGGTAGACAACGGCCTGTGGCTTGAGGAGGTTCAGGGCCTGCGCGAGTTTTATTCCAAGTTTGACCGCCTGCCCGACGCGCTGCGTGCCCAGCTTGACGGCCTCGAAGCCCGCCTGAAGGGCTGACGCCTCTGCCGCATCCCCCTGCTTCAAACGCTTTTCCTGCACGGCGCCTGGCCCCCTTTCCGGGGGCCGGGCGCCGTCTTCTGCATGCCGGCAGGCCCTTTGTCAAAGGGCCTGCCCCCCTCTGGCGCCGGGGCG
>DVNV01000061.1 GCA_018714125.1 Candidatus Galloscillospira excrementipullorum | reverse complement strand
ATGGCTATACAGCCATCCGCCACTATGACGAGGACGACGGATATTCGGGAACCAACTTCAACCGGCCCGGATTCCAGCGGATGCTTGCTGACATCAAGGCGGGCAAGATCAAGCGCGTTGTCGTTAAGGATATGAGCCGGTTCGGGCGTAACTATCTTCAAGTTGGGATGTACACGGAAATGCTGTTTCCAGAGTATGGCGTCCACTTTATTGCCGTCAATGACGGTGTGGACAGTGTACGCGGGGACAGTGAGTTTACCGCCATCCGCAATGTGTTTAATGAAATGTACGCCAAGGACACCAGCAAGAAAATCCGGGCAACATGGCAATCCAAGGGACGTTCCGGCGAACACCTTACCACCATCCCGCCCTATGGGTACAAGAAAGACCCGGAGGACAAGAAGCGGTGGATCGTGGACGAAGAAGCTGCCGCCATTGTCCAAAAGATTTTTGCACTGTGCATGGATGGTATGGGGCCGACGCAGATCGCAAAATGGCTGACACAAAATAGGGTGCTAAACCCTACTGCTTACGCCTACGATAAGGGACTGCCGGTATCCAATAAGCCGCCTGTCAGTCCCTACAAGTGGACGAATGAAACGGTATCACGGATTTTGGAGCGCCTTGACTATTTGGGCCATACGGTGAATTTCAAAACCACCAAGCAATCGTTCAAGAGCAAGAAGAAGCTGTGGAACGACCCGTCGGAATGGGTAATTTTTGAGAACACACAGGAACCCATCATTGAGGAAAGTGTATTTCTGATTGTCCAGAAAATCCGGCAGGGCCGTCGCCGTCCTACCAGAATGGGGGACATGGGAATGTTCTCCGGCCTGCTGTACTGTGCGGATTGCGGCGGCAAGATGTACCTGTGCCGTGCTAATTGCTACAAGCCAGAGCAGGAATATTACATCTGTTCTACCTACCGTAAAGACCGCACCTTATGTACGACCCATTCAATCCGGCGCGTTGTCCTTGAAGAAATCGTACTGCGGAACCTGCGGGAAGCCATTCAGTATGTGACACAGTATGAGGACGACTTTGTGCAACGGGCAGCGGATCAAAGCCTGCGGGAACGGGACAAGGAGCTGGCGCAAAAGAAAGATACCCTGACGCAATCGCAAAAGAGGATTGCCGAGCTGGATGTTATCATCAAGCGACTGTATGAGGATAACATTTCCGGCAAGCTCTCCGACGAGCGTTTCATCAAACTGTCCCGTGACTATGAGCTGGAACAGACCAACCTTACAAACCTTGTCGAACATCTACGGCAGGAAGTCAAGGAACAGGAAAAGCAGAAAGTCAATGTCAGACAGTTTATTGCAGCGGTCAGGAAGTACACCGATATGCAGCAGCTTGACGCTTCTGTTCTCCGGGAGTTTGTGGAGAAAATTTATATCTCCGAGGTCTATACGCCGGACGAGAACGAGCCGCGCATCAAGGTCAGAGAAATCGAGATTGTCTACAACTTCATTGGTGCATTTGATTTTGAGGAAGCAAGGGAGCAATCCAAAGCAGCCCAAAAAGAAAAGAAAACCGGCGTAGCCTAAACTACGCCGATTCTCTCACATAAATGTTTTCTTACGTCACCGCCCCTAAAAGGGGGGCTTTTTGTTTTGTCTGCATCCTGCCATCACAAAGCGGCCTTTGCAGACCTGTTTTTATTTCAAGGTACAACCCGGTGCAGCCTGAACAGGAAATTACTGCTCCAGCTTGGCCTTGACAAGATATTCTCCGCTTTGGACGTTGCCAAAGAGATATTTTCCCGCAACATTGGTCTTGGTGGTCGCAATCAGTACTTCTTTGGAGATGCCCGCAACGGTAATGACCTGATACAGCCCCACAAAACAGTCTGCCACGACCTGACCCACTGTGTTGCGGATGATGCCGCTCACGGTGCCGCTGTAGGTTCTGTTGTCAACAACCATCGCCATCGAAATGTTGACGGCCGAGCCGCCGGTGATAACGGCGGTCATGCTGGCAGAGGGCAGGTATCCGTCTGCCAAAGAGGTCAGGAAATAGATGCCGTCCGCCAAATCATAAAAGGCAAATTCTCCGTCGTCCGCAGTGGTGGTGATGGCAATCACCGTGCCAAGGGGATCTTTCAGGGTGATTTTGGCGCCGCCCAGGGGAGTGGGAAGGCCAAGGGCGTTATTGGTCGTCAAAACGCCGGCAATGGCACCGAGAGAGAGTGTGGCGTCGGGGGTACAAGTCAGCTCAACGGGGATGGTGTCGCCGGGCGAAAGAGTGACCCCCGCCGCATCGCTGAGACGATATCCGACCTTGACTGCCGCCAGGCTGTAAGTGCCTGTGGGAATATCGGAAATGGAAAAGGCGCCGTTTTCGTCGGTGAGAGTGTGGCGATAGGGCATACCGGCACTGTCAAAGAGTTTGACGGTGGCGTCGGCAATGGGCGAAGTGCCGTCCGTGACGGTGTCGTATATTGTGGTGGCAAGATTGATTTGAAGGCAGCTTGGGCAGCCGTCCTCCTGCCCGGACGGCTCCTGACTGCCGGAGGGAAGCCCTCCCCTTGCAGCAGGTTCATCGGCCGCAAAAGCCCCCTGCTCCGGGGTGTGTTCCTGCACGCCTGATGCTTCGGGCTCCGGCGTGAAATCGGCACCCGAAGCCAGCTTATGCGGACTGCCCGCAAAAGGTGCCTTTGCATGAATGCCCCCGGGCTGCTGCGCCTCCGCCTGCGGAAGGGAGAAGCCGATGGGTGTCCCCTCCCCCGTGCCGTCCCGGGGAAAATCGCTCCCGACGCTTTCCCCCTCCCCTTCTTCTTCCAGGGCAGCTTGTCCTTTGGGAGAGTGCCTTTCCACAAAATTGGCGCTGAGGAAATACCCGAAAATGGCCGCCGCAGAGGTTCTCACCACAACGTCGATGTCGCCGGACAGCGCCGGAGTTTCTCGGGGGAAAAACATAGTCAGCATCGACTGGGCCATCAAAACGGCCATAAAGACCAGCAGAGCCTTATCTACCGGGTGAAGGGCTTTGAGAGCAAGCCGCAGCCCCTCAAAGCGGGGCGATTCCCTGCGCATGATGGCGTCGCCTCCTTGTTCTCTGAAAATAACAGGGTGCGCTTTGAGACTGCCAAGGGCCCGTCTTCTGAAAGAGGGCTTTTGCTCTTGTCCCTCCGGGGGAAAAGGGCGCCGTCGGCAGTCCCCGGCTGCCCCTGCCTATCAGGCTATGCCGATATTTCCAAAAGGGCGCCCTCTTGTCAAAGAGGGCGCCCTTTTGGAAAGCTGCGGCCTCAAGGGAGCCGCATTGCCCGCGTTGCCTTCGTGTGGTATCATAAAAGCAAGAAAACAGGAGGTGTTTTTGATGCCCTTTTTCCTTGTCAAAGGCGACATTACCACCATGAAGGTGGACGCCATTGTCAACGCCGCCAACCGGAGCCTGCTGGGCGGAGGGGGTGTGGACGGCGCCATTCACCGCGCCGCAGGGCCCGGGCTGCTCATGGAGTGCCGTACGCTGGGCGGCTGTGCCACCGGAGAGGCCAAAATCACAAAGGGCTATCGTCTGCCGGCGAACTATGTGATACACACCGTTGGCCCCGTCTGGCAGGGCGGAAACTGCAATGAGCGGGAGCTGCTGATTCAAGCCTATCGCTCTTCCCTGGAGCTGGCCGCAGAAAACGGCTGCAGGACGGTGGCCTTCCCCCTCATTTCCTCCGGCGTCTACGGTTATCCCAAAGACGAGGCGCTGCGTGTGGCGACGGACACTGTGGAAGACTTTTTGCGCTCCTGTGATATGACGGTTTTTCTGGTCATTTTCCAGGCGTCAGACTATGACATCGGCCGCGCCCTCTTTGACGACATCTCCGCAGAGGTTGCCTGCTGCAAAACAGAGCGGCCTGCCCCGGAGCACGGCCTTGACGGCGGCTGCACTGGCCCTTGCCCCTCCGGCGACGCCTTTTGCCGCATGCTGCTGCAAAGGCTGGCCGCAAGCGGCATGTCTCACGACCTTTTTTGTCAAAAGGCCAATTTGACCAAAGAGCTCTTTGCAAGCTTTTCCTGTGCCCCCTGCCCAAGGCCCTCCAAGCCCGTCGCCATGGCCTGTGCCGTTGCTTTGGAGCTGCCGGAGGGGGACATCGCCGCACTGCTTGCATCGGCTGGATACGGTTTTTCTGACACCCCGGTGTTTGACAGAATCGTCAGATATTTCATTTCCCGTGGCGTCTACCGCATTGTCGAAATCAACAAGGCTCTGTTTGCCTTTGGGGAGCCGCAGCTTGGCGGCTGAGCCCCGGAAAGGAGAATTGCCATGCCGCGCACAGACGTCACCCAAATGCCCTTTACAGCACTCTACCCTCTGCTGGTTCGAAAGGCGGAGCAAAAGGGCCGCACGAGGCAGGAGGTGGAGCAGGTCGTGACCTGGCTGACAGGGTACTCGCCGGACGACATTGCCCGGCTTGCGTGCTCAGACATCCCCTATGCCGCATTTTTTCAAAATGCCCCCGCCATGAATCCTGACCGCACGCTCATCACCGGGAAAATCTGCGGCGTGCGCGTGGAGGAGATTTCCGACCCCCTGATGCGGGAAATCAGATATCTGGACAAACTGATAGATGAGCTTGCCCGGGGAAAGCCGATGACAAAAATCCTGCGCAGCAACCCCTCTGCCGCAGGCAGATAACAGCGCCCCCCGCGCGCGCACCCCGCCGGAAAAAGGCTAAGGGCATGGGCGCCCCCGGCAAAGGCAAAAAGCCCCTTTCCCTTTTTTGGGGGGAGAAGAGAAAAAACTTAAACCAAAGAAGTGCCTGCCGCAACCGCATGCGGCAGGCACTTCTTTTGATTTAAGTCTCAGAAAGCGAAGCCTGCCCCCTTCCGAAAAAAACAGGGCACGCTGCAGGCAGCCCCAAAACCCTTTTTAGAGAAGCGGCCTTGCCTTTGGCTTTGCTTTCAGCTTTGTTTTTGCAGGAGGCTCTTCCCTGCGCCTTGCCGCAGAAAAGGGGCATCGGCTGCCGATGCACTGATTGTTGCGGGCACTGTGGGAACAGACGGGGACGGTGCGCTTCATTTTTATTTGAAGGTGCTCTTGCACAAAATCCACTGCGGCGAGAATGGCAAGCCAGGAATCCCGCTTGCAGCAGCGCGGGCCTCCCACCCGGCCGATGGAGTCAAGCGCCTTTGCGGTCAAACGGTTGCTCAGCCCCCAGGGCTCCTGCGCCAGGGGCGTGGAGCCGGTGGCAATGGCCAGGAACTGGCCTGCGCTGATTCCCGCGCCGCAGGCGCCCCAAAATCCGCAGGCCCCGCCGGGAACCGCCCTTCCCCTGCCGGAAATCTCTTCAAGGGCCCTGCCCAAATCGAGTAGGCCTCCGGCATTCCTGTAGGCAGTGAGCAGTGCAGCTCCCACCATCACATGGTGTTCCGGTCCGTGCATGTGGCAAAAGGGCAGCTCCATCATGCGGCAGACAATGTCAACAGGGTCTGTGGAACGCTCCGAAAGGCACAGGGCAAAGATGCTGTCTATCCCTCGGATGTGGCAGTCGTTGCAGACATAGTGCCCCTTTACGCAGCGCGTCTTGCCGGGTTCTTTCCTGTGACATATGGCGCACTCCATGAGCTCGTCTTGCGTCAGGTACTGCAGGGGGGCCTTGCAAATCAGGCATTCTTCCACGCCAAAATCTCCTTTTTCAAAAAGTCCCCTTTGTCAAAGCGCCCCTCTTTTTTTGAGCTTTCGGAGGACACTTCCCAAAGGGCCTTGGCAGAGAGCATCGCCGTCACGGCGCATCTCCCGGCTGCAATGTCCAGCCAAAGTCGCCGTGGTAAATCATCTGGCGGGTCATTCCCCCGTCAATACAGATGTTTTCGCCGGTGATAAAGCCGGCCTTGTCGGAGCACAGATAGAGCACCATGTCGGCAATGTCCATCGGGGTGCCCACCCGGCCGACCGGCTGCTGGAGGGCGTCCGGCCCCTCACAGAGGGTTGTGCCGGTGTCAATCCATCCGGGCGAGACCGAGTTGACCCGCACCCTGCCCGCCAGGCTGACGGCCAGCGCATGGGTCAGCGCGGAAATGCCGCCCTTGGCAGCCGTGTAGCTCTCGGTCTGGGGCTGGCTCATCCTGTCGCGCGACGACGAGATGTTGACAATTGCAGCCCCCGGCGCAAAGTAAGGCAAAAAGAGCTTTGTCAGGTAAAACGGGGCGGCAACGCCCACACGCAGTGCCTCCTCAAACTGCTCGTAGCTGCACGCGTCAATGCCCTTCATCAGGGGCATGGCGTTGTTGATGAGATAGTCCACATGGCCGCAGGCGTCAATGACCCGCCGGGCAAAATCCTCGAGAATCTCCCGCTTTGCAAGGTCCCCCACATAGAAGTCGTTTGGCAGCAGGTCAATGACGCACACCCTGGCGCCCTCCCTGCGAAACTGCTCTGCAATGGCCTTCCCGATGCCCCTTGCGCCGCCCGTGACAACGGCAACCCTGCCTTCAAACATGATGCCGCTCCCCTTCCTGTGCCTGCTCTTCTGCCTGCTCGTCCAGAGCCTCCACCAGGAAGCTCACCGGACGAAACCCGTCGTTGCAGGAGAGCATGGCGGATTTCGGATTTTTCATCCAGCCCTCGTAAAAGTCCTGCGCCCCGTGGCTGAGCGCCAGCACAAAGGGGGAGAGCGTGTCCCACGCACTCTGGCAAAAGCCCTCTGGCTTTTGCCAGCCCTGCGCAACAAAAACCTGCCCCACCTGCATGGTACAGGCATGGTCGATGGGATTTTCGTATTGCGCCATCAGGTCTTCATACTGCGTGATGCGCATCACGGTGATGCGGCATTTTTTCATGCTTTTTTCTCCTTTCCGTCAGATAAGGATGCCCTCACAGTGGTCAATCTCGTGCTGGATAATCTGAGCCGTCCTGCCGGTAAAGGTTTTGAGCCTCTGCTGAAAACGCTCATTTTGCCAGCGCACCTTGATGCAGTCCCAGCGCCTGGCGGTGCGGGTTCCGGCCAGCGAGAGGCAGCCCTCCTGGGCCAGATAGGGCTTTGACCTTTTGATAATTTCCGGGTTGAACATGACCGTAAACCCGGCGCCCTCCTCAAAGGCAATAATGCGCCTGTTTACGCCAATCATGTTAGCGGCCATGCCAACGCACTTCTCTTTGTAATGCTGCAGTGTTTCCAGCAGGTCTGCCGCAGTCTGCAGGTCGTCGGGGGTGGCAGGCTGCGCCTTTTGGGCAAGGAAGGCCTCGTCCCTGCAGATGTCGCAAATCATGAAAAACCTCTCCTTTTGTGTTTCAGATGGAAGTGCCCTCTGCCGGCGGGGGACACCGCACCTGCCGGGCGGCGTCCTGGCCGTCCAGCAGCCAGGCAATGCTTCGGGCAGTGCGCTGGTCGGGATGGTCAAAATGGCTTCCGGGGTTGAGCTCAAACAGCGTGTCCACCCCCTGCCCCCGATAAAAGGCCGCGATTTCCTGCGTGTTTTGGGCCACGCGCTGCAGCATGGGATTTCGCGTTTTGCTCTCCCTGCTCCCCAGCGAAAAGTAGATGCGCTGCGGCAGACGGCATCGGCCATGCGACAGGACGTATTCCCTCATGCCGGGAAACCACAGCGAGCCGGACACGCTGGCCGCGCGGGAAAAGACGTCGGCTGCGCACAGGGCGTAGACGGCAAACAGCCCCGCCATGGAATAGCCGGCAATCCCCCGCCATCGCGGCGCGCTGGCAAGCTGCCCTTCCGCGAGGGGGATGATTTTTTGCGTCAGGAGCCCCAGGTACTCCTGCGCGCCGCCGGTGAAGGGGCCGGAGCGCGCAAAGGCGGGCGGCGCGTCCCAGGGCGCCATGTCGCAGTTCCAGTCAAGGTTGGAGACAGCCACCAGCGAAAAGTCCGCACAGCCTGTCTCGCGCAGGGCGCGCAGCACGCGCTCCCCCTCCCCCGGGAAGGTGTTGAGATAGAGCGCCGGGGCGTCTGGCTGCCGCCCGGGAAAAAGGCAGACGCTTTTGCCCTCTGCCTCAAAGGTGTGAAGGAGCATTACGGTTCTCCCCCCCTCTCTCCTGCCGCCCGCCCTCTTGTGCGTGCGGCGTTTGACACTAGGCTTTCATTGTACCCAAAAGAAGGCCGTTGCGCAAGAAGGCAAAGCAAAGATGTGCGCCACTGCGCAGGCAAAAACCGCTCCGTGGCGCGCCGGAGTAAGGGCCCTGAAAAGGCGTGGCTTTCCCCTCTTTTTTCTTTTTTTGAGAATGGGCAAAGCAGGCCTTTTGCCGTCAGGGGGCTTGCCCGGGGGCAAGGGTGCAGGGTATACTTAATCAAGGGCCGGGGCGCGGCTTTTTCTGGCCTGTGCCCTTTGTGTGCGGCGGCAGATGCTCCTTTTTTGAATCAGACGCCTTTGGCTGCCCCTTTTCCTTGCCCTGCGCCGTCCCGACCTCTTGGCAAAGCCCCGTCCCGGCACCCAAACAACGAAAAAAGGAGGCCTCCCCCATGAAAGTCATCTGCTTTGGCGATTCCAATACCTACGGATACGACCCGCGCCCCCTGGACGGCGGACGCTATGACGCAAGCTGCCGGTGGGTGGACATCCTAGAGGCCCAAACGGGCTGGACGGTGTGCAACCTGGGCCAAAACGGCCGTGAGATTCCCGACGAGCCGCCCGCCTTCCCACCAGACACCGACCTGCTGATTGTCATGCTGGGCAGCAACGATTTGCTTCAGGGGCGCAGCCCGGCGGATGCCGCCTGCAGGCTGGAGGCCTTTTTGTGCGGCCTGACCCTGCCGCGTGACCGTCTGCTGCTGATTGCACCGCCTGCGATGATTTCCGGAAGCTGGGTTCCCAATTCAAAGATGATAGAGGATTCCCGCACCTTTGCCGCTCTCTGCCGGCAGCTTGCCGCGCGCCTTGGCATCCGCTTTGCCGACGCATCTGCCTGGAACATCCCCCTTGGCTGCGACGGCGTACATCTCACCGAAGAGGGACATCGGCTCTTTGCGGCAGGGCTCCTGGAGGCGCTCAGGTAGCTTTTCAAAAAAACACTCTTTCGAAAAAAGAGGGGAGATGTTTTCCTCCCTCTTTTTTACAATGTTTTTTACAATGCCCGCCCTGCGGCGGGAAGTTTTTGGCCAATTGGCGGGAGCACCCCCTCTTTGAAAGGGCGCCTTTTAAGGTGTTTGGCTGCATAGCTTTGCGGCAGCTCCCCTCCCCTAAGCACATCTGAAGGGGCATTCTTTTTTCGTCAAAAAAAGCCCGGCCTGCCATCTGGCAGGCCGGGCCCTTTTATCCAAGGCGCACGTGTAAGAAAAACAAGGGGAAAAGGAGGCCAAAAACAAGCCGGCCGAAGGCCCCGTCTTTTTGGGAAAGGGCAGAACCTTCCAGCATCATTGGTAGCTGCAGGCGCCTTCTTCGGTCCATCCCATGTTGTAGAGCATTTGGGCAAGCTGGCCTCTGGTCAGAGCCCCGTAGGGGTCGAAGGTGCCTTCGCTGTCCACGCCGCCAATCAGGCCCAGGTTGTAGGCCCTGCAGATGGCCATTTCGCAGGTGTCGGCAGTTTTCTCCTTGACGGTTCGGTTGTCGGGCGTCCCGCCGACGGTCGGGGCATTGGTGTGCAGGAGGCTTGCCATCTGCTCCCAGTTTTCGTCAATCCATTGGCGAATCTCGCCGGCATCGGGCAGCTCGTCGAGGGAAGAGATGTACCGGATGTCCTTGCCGGCGGCAAGCCCGGCGCGCCAGTTGTCGTAAACGGCAGTCCACATTGAGCCCAGCTCCCCGCTTGACGAAATGCTGTAGACCAGTCCGGCGGCATCCTTTGCCAGCGAGGTCTCGTAAAAGGTCAGAGATTTGCTTCCGCCGCTCGCGGAGAGCCTGCCGGCATACCAGATTGCGGCAAAGGCCCGGCTGGCCGGCGTACTGTCGGAATAAGGCGCATAGGATCCCCCGTCCCCCATCACCTCGTTGCCGACAAGCCGGGTCACAAGAATGCTGACCTGCCCCTTTGTCAGGGGATCGTCGGGGCCGAACAGCCCGCCGCCGTAGCCCTTCAGCAGGCCGCCCTCGGTCAAGGCCATCACGGGGTGATAATACCATGCCGAAGAGCTCACATCCGTATAGGAATTGCTGTAGGAGGCACAGGGCGTCCCCGGCGTATAGACCTTGCGCACCTCTCCCCACTGGTCATACATGCTGCCCGTGGTATGCATTCCTGGGTTCACGGGATAGGGGTTGCCATCGGTCGTATCAAAATGGGCCACCAGCCTGTAAGTATCCTCTTCATTCTCCTCAGAGCCAATGGGCTTGGAATAGCTGTAAAAGTCCACGACAAGCCCCGCAGGGATGGTCACGCCCTCGAGGATGGAGGTAGTCCAGCCAATGCCTCTTTGCTTGAGCAGCACCCTTCCGGACTGCGGCCAGGACGCCTTGCCGTTGAGCAGATCTATAACTCCCATCACATGATCGTACGCGGATTCGTCAAACTTCGAGCCGTCGCAGACCTTGCCGAAAAGCCCCGGGCCGGAGGGGCTGGATCCGATGGTATAGGGTGTGCCGTCGGTCGTATCAAAATGGCCCAGCAGCTCGTAGACCGGCTCTGTCATTCCTGCCGACTGATAATACTTGTAGATGTCCACAACCAGCCCTGCAGGAATGGTGATGCCCTTGCAGTTTGGCTTGCTCCCGGTCAGGGTATAGGTGGAGCTCGACACCTTGAGCAGCACGCTGCCGCTTTCGGGCCACTCAAAGCCGTTGACATCGGCGTTTTTAACCGTGCTGACAAAAACGACCGTGTTGTAAAGGCTTTCATCGAAATCGGCCCATCTGCCGCTCTTGCCGTTGAGCGCCTCGCTGTCGGACGCATGAGCAAGGGAGACGGTACTTGTCAGAATGGCCAAAGCCAGCATAACAGAAAGAAGTTTTTTCATCAGGTTCCCTCCCGCAAAGAAAATTTGCTAATATCTAAAGTTTAACACCTTCCCTTTCCCTTGACAAGGGGCAAAAACCCTGCCCCCTGGAGAA
>DVNV01000060.1 GCA_018714125.1 Candidatus Galloscillospira excrementipullorum | reverse complement strand
TAAGATGATTGCTGCTCTCTTTGGCTTTGCTCTTTTCTCCCCTTTGCAAAGGCTTCAAGCGTTTCGGACGTCTCGTCCAGGAAATAGGGCCTTGCGGCGATGCCCTCCTTGCCCTCGCGCGTATCAAAGTCGGCATAGCTCCACCACACCGCCACCTTGAGATTGTCAAAATCGTCGATGCAGTCAAACATGTTTTCAATCCATGCCACCTTGTCCCCGCCGTAAGAGGAGGAGCCAAACTCGGTGATCATCCAGGGGTAGTCTCCGAAATAAGGCCCGTATTTTTGCTGCACGTCCTCGTAGATATCCTTGAATTCGCGCCAGGTCTCCCCGGTCAGGTCGGCGTAATAGTCGCCGGTGTTGTAGCCGGTCAGGCCAATCATCTGCACATAGTCGTCGCCCGGCCAGTAGCGGGTAAAGTCGTTCCATTCGGAAGGGGGATAATTGCGGTCGTTGGGGTTGAAGACCCAGATGAGGTTGTCCACCCCGTTTTGCTCAAAGACATCGTAAATATACCGCCAGACGGCAATGTAAATCTCAGGGTCGCTCATGGTGACGATGCCCGAATACGACGTCCAGTCCGAATTCATCTCGTTGTTGAGGCGGAACAAGATGGGGTGCTCAAAATAATTGAGCTGCTGCGCTAACGTGCGCAGGTCCTCGTCAAATTTCCCGGCCAGCAGGTCAAACATCGGCGTGTAGCCGTAGACGTCGGAGTTGTTGTTGGCGGACACCTGCAGCGTCAGCTCGATGACCTTGCCGCTCTGCTTGGCCAGCTCCAGCCCCTCCGTGTCAAGCGGCAGGCCAAGCTGCAGATACATGAGCACCACCTCAAAGGGCATGCCGATTTTCTCCTCCATGGCAGGGATGGTCTCGCGGATGCCCTCCCCGAACACGTCGGCCACAAAAATGCCCCAGTCGAGCGTGTCCTGCTCGCGATAGCTCTGCCACAGCGCCGCCGTCTGCTCGTCCCAGTTGGGGTCCGGCTTTGGCGTTGGCTTTAAGTAGCTTTTTGCCTCGCCGACGGCGGGAATCCTCTCAAAGGAGTTGAGCACCGCCATGAAATCCTGCTCATAGGCCTCGTCAAAGCTCTCTCCCCGGAAGAGATAGCGCATATAGTTTCTGCCCTGCTTCTGGTAGGCAAAGGTGTAGACCCTGTAGGGCAGGGCACTGTCCTCCCCGAAGGAGAGCGTCAGCAGGCGCGTTTCCATGCCCGCCGTCTCCACCGTTTCGTCCTGCAGCAGCGTCAGCCCGTTGCTCTCGCGAAAATACTCGCTTTCGTAAAAGCGGTTTTGATAAAACTGCAGATAGCCGTCTACATCCTCATAGGGCGACCACTCGCCCGAGATGGTCACGGAAAAGTCTGCCCCGTCGGCCTTGGCAACTCTGTTGGAGTGGGTAAAATCCCACTCCAGGCCTTCCGGCAGCCAGACGCGGTATCCCGCAGGATAGTTGTAAAGCGTCACACCCTGCTCCATGTCCACCACACATTTGTAGTCGGTGGCGCTGTTTTCCAGCCTGTCGGGACGCTCCCCCTGTTCAAGCCACTGCCCGTTTACAAAAAAGCGGCAGGTTTCCTTGTCTGCGTCGGGCCAGGGGGACCTTCCCTGATAAATCAGCAGCCCTGCCGCCACCATGAGCACAACGGCCACTACGGCAAGGGCAGCCGCCATTTTCTTTGTCTTTTTTTCCATCAAAGCACCCTCCACACGGCATTTTGGCGTATGCCCCCTTATTATAGCGGCCGGCACACCTTTTGGCAAGGCTTCGCTATGATAGAAGTAGAGGGTGCAGTCCCGCCCTCCCACAACCTGAGAAACGAGGGTTTGCAGATATGAACAACCATCAAGAAACCGTGCCGCTCAGCAGCTTGCACCGTGGGGAGCAGGGGCTGGTGAGGCGCCTGACGACACAGGGGCCCATGCGGCGGCGGCTTCAGGACATCGGCCTTGTCCCCGGGGCGCTGGTGGAACGCCGCGGCAGCAGCCCGGGCGGGGACCCGACGGCCTATTTCGTCTGCGGCGCCACCATTGCCCTGCGCAAAGAAGATGCCGGGGGCGTTTTGGTCGAGCCCTGCCGCCGGGACGACTCCCCCGACAAAGACACCTTCACGGTGGCGCTGGCCGGCAATCCCAACGTGGGAAAGTCCACCGTCTTCAACGCCCTGACCGGGCTCAACCAGCACACCGGCAACTGGCCGGGCAAAACGGTCTCCCTGGCTCAGGGCAGTTATACACACCATAGCCGGCAATACCGCCTTGTGGACCTTCCCGGCACCTACTCCCTTCTGGCGCATTCGGCGGAGGAAGAGGTGGCGCGGGATTTCCTGTGCCTGTCCCACCCCGACGCCGTGGTCGTGGTGTGCGACGCGGGCTGTCTGGAGCGAAACCTCAACCTGGTTCTGCAGACGGCCGAAATCACGCCGCGCATCGTGGTCTGCGTTAATCTGATGGACGAGGCGCGCAAAAAGGGCATCGTCCCCGACCTTGCGCTGCTGTCTCGTCGGCTGGGCCTGCCGGTGGTGGCCACCTCCGCGCGCAGTGGGGAGGGGCTCTCCGCCCTGCTTGACGCCGTGGAGCAGGTGTGCCGTGACCAGCCAAAGGGCGTCCCCCAAATCCCCTACCCCGACGCGCTTGAGCAGGCCATCGCAGCGCTTCCCCTTCCCGATGAGGCCCTGCGGCAGCAGGACATTCCGCCGCGCTGGGCCGCCCTGCGGCTTCTCATGGGCGATGACCTGCTGCAGCAGGAGCTCGTCGGGCGCGGCCTGTTGGGGAAAGAGCTGCAGCAGGCCCTTGCAAAACAGAGGGACTTCCTGCTCTCCCAGGGCTTTGATCCCATCACCCTGCACG
The DNA here is from genome assembly GCA_018714125.1 of Candidatus Galloscillospira excrementipullorum. GTDB lineage: Bacteria > Bacillota > Clostridia > Oscillospirales > Feifaniaceae > Galloscillospira > Galloscillospira excrementipullorum. The sequence goes on along the minus strand of DVNV01000060.1, from coordinate 8,128 downwards.
ACGCCGTGGTGCAGGCGGTTGTCGGCCAGGCAAAAACCCTTTGCCGGGGGCTCTTGTCCTACCGCCGTGGGGACCCCTCGGCCTTTGACAGCAAGCTCGACGCCCTTCTCACTTCAAAGCTGACCGGGATCCCCATCATGCTCGGCCTTTTGGGCTTTATTTTATGGCTGACCATCTGGGCGGCCAACATCCCCTCCTCCCTTCTGTCGACAGCCCTGTCCTCCCTGGGGGAGTCGCTCAACGGCCTTCTCCTGTCGGCCGGCACCCCCGAAATGCTGCGCAGCGCCCTGATGGACGGCGTCTACCGCGTGCTCTCGTGGGTCATCGCCGTTATGCTGCCGCCCATGGCCATCTTCTTTCCCCTCTTCACCCTGCTTGAGGACTTCGGCTATCTGCCGCGCGTGGCCTTTAATCTCGACAGCTGCTTCAAAAAAAGCTGCGCCTGCGGAAAACAGGCGCTGACCATGTGCATGGGCTTTGGCTGCAACGCCGTCGGCGTGACCGGCTGCCGCATCATCGACAGCCCCCGCGAGCGCCTCGTGGCCATCCTGACCAACAACTTCGTGCCCTGCAACGGACGCTTTCCCACCCTGATTGCCATGATTTCCATGTTTTTTGTCACGGGCGGCTTTGCCCAAAGCCTTCGGGCGGCGGCCCTTCTGCTGGGCATTCTTGTGCTGGGCGTGGCGCTGACGCTGCTGTGCTCGCGCCTGCTCTCCAAAACGCTGCTCAAGGGCGTGCCCTCCTCCTTTGCCCTGGAGCTTCCGCCCTACCGCAAGCCGCAGGTGGGCCGCGTGCTGCTGCGCTCGCTGCTCGACCGCACGCTCTTCGTGCTGGGGCGCGCCGCCATGGTGGCGGCGCCCGCCGGCCTGCTGCTGTGGATTTTGGCCCACGCCGGCGACGGCACGCTGCTGCAGAGCATCTCCTCCTTTCTCGACCCCCTGGGCAGGTTCATGGGGCTTGACGGCGTGATTTTGCTGGCCTTTTTGCTGGGCTTTCCCGCCAACGAGATTGTGCTGCCCATCGCCCTCATGATTTACCTTGGCACGGGGACGCTGCAGGACACGGGCTCGCTGCTTGAGCTGCGGGGCGTCCTGGCCGCCAACGGCTGGACCTCTCTCACCGCGCTTTGCACCATGCTCTTCTCCCTGCTGCACTTCCCCTGCTCCACCACCTGCCTGACCATCTTCAAGGAGACCCGCTCCTGGGGCTGGACGGCGCTGGCCGCCCTGCTGCCAACGGTATGCGGCGTCATCCTGTGCATGGCAGTGGCCGCCTGTGCGCGCCTGCTGGGGCTTGCCTGAGTCCCGGGACAAAAAGGGGCTTGACGCCCTTTCCCAAAAAACCAGGCTGCCGCCCCGCCCGGGGAAAGCAAAAGGGCTTTTCCCGGGCGGGGCGGCATTTTCTTTTGCCGTTACGCATGGCCTTTTTCACTGCTTCGTGGTATACTAATGCCATTCAAGGAGGTGAGCCTTTTGAAGATTCACGAACATCAGGCACTTGCGCTGCTGCAGGAGGCCGGCGTGCCCAACGCCGGCGGACAGGTGGCTTTCACGGTGGAGCAGGCCGTGCAGGCCGCACGGGAGCTGGGCGGCGAACGCTTCGTCGTCAAGGCGCAAATCCACGCCGGCGGACGCGGCAAGGCGGGCGGCGTCAAGCTGGCAGAGGGGCTTTCGGGCGTGGAGCAGGCGGCAGGGGAAATTCTCGGCAAAACGCTTGTCACCCCGCAGACGGGGCCCTCCGGCAAGGTCGTTCACCGCGTGCTGGTGGCTCCCGCCCTCTCCATCGCACACGAATACTATCTCTCCATCCTGACCGACAACGAAACCGGCTGCACCCTTCTCATGGCCTCAACGCAGGGCGGCACCGAAATCGAAGAGGTGGCAAAAAACAACCCCGACAAAATCCTTCGCCAGCAGGTGGACGCCGTGGCCGGGCTGCGCGGCTACCACATCACCAACCTGGCCGCAGGGCTGGGCCTGGAAGGAGAAGCCGCCAGGGATTTTGCGGCCGTCGTCCGGGGGCTTTACCGTCTGTTTTGGGACAAGGACTGCTCGCTCATCGAACTCAACCCCCTCGTCCGCACACAGGAAGGCCGTCTGCTGGCGCTCGACGTCAAAATGAATTTTGACGACAACGCCCTCTTCCGCCACAAAGACATCGCCGCGCTGCGCGACCCGCAGGAGGAAGATGCGCGCGAGGTGGAGGCGGCGCAGCACAAGCTCAGCTACATCCCCCTCGAGGGCAGCATCGGCTGCATGGTCAACGGCGCCGGGCTCGCCATGGCCACCATGGACATCATCGAGGCCTTCGGCGGGCAGCCCGCCAATTTCCTCGACGTGGGCGGCGGCGCCTCGGCCGAAAAGGTGGCGGCAGCATTCCGTCTCCTCCTGGCGGACAAAAACGTGCGCTGCATCTTTGTCAACATTTTCGGCGGCATCATGCGCTGCGACGTGCTGGCCGAGGGCATCGTACAGGCGGCAAAGGAGGTCAGCCTCCCGGTGCCCCTCGTGGTGCGCCTGCGGGGCACAAACTGGGAGCGCGGTGCCGAAATCCTTGCGCAGTCGGGCCTTGCCATCACCTACGAGCCCGACCTTGCCAAATCGGCGCATCTGGCCGTTTCACTGGCGAAAGGAGGCGTGCAGGCATGAGTATTTTCGTCAACCGCGACACCCGGGTTCTCGTGCAGGGCATCACGGGCAGTCAGGGACTCTTCCACACCGAAAAAATGCTGGAATACGGCACGCAGGTGGTGGGCGGCGTCACCCCCGGAAAAGGGGGGCAGGCTGTGCTGGGCCTGCCGGTTTTCGACACGGTGGAGCAGGCCGTGCGGGCCACCGGCGCCAATGCCAGCGTCATCTATGTCCCGCCGGCCCATGCGGCCGACTCCATTCTGGAGGCGGCACAGGCGGGGCTTGACACGGTGGTCTGCATCACCGAGGGCATCCCCATCTTGGAGATGCTCAGGGTCCGCCGCTTTCTCCAGGGGGGCAAAACCCGGCTCATCGGCCCCAACTGCCCCGGCATCATCACGCCGGGAGAGACAAAGCTCGGCATCCTGCCGGGCGACATCTGCAAGCCGGGGCGGGTCGGCGTTGTCTCCCGCTCGGGGACACTGACCTACGAGGCCGTCGACCAGCTGACCGCCCTTGGCATCGGGCAGTCGACCGCCGTGGGCATCGGCGGCGACCCCATCCGGGGCACCGGCTTCCTCGAGGTTTTGGAGGCCTTTGAAAAAGACGAGCAGACGCTTGCCGTGCTGCTGATTGGCGAAATCGGCGGGCAGGGGGAGGAGCAGGCCGCCCGCTATGCGCGCGACTGCATGACAAAGCCTCTTGCCGCCTTCATTGCCGGGCGCTGCGCCCCGCCCGGACGGCGCATGGGCCATGCCGGCGCCATCATCTCGGGCGGGCAGGGCGACGCAAAGAGCAAAATCGAGGCCATCCGTTCCTGCGGCATCCCGGTGGCCGACACGCTGGACCTGGTGGGCGAGGCACTGCTTCAGGCCGTGCGCGCCGCCGGGATGGACGAGGCCCTGCTGCGCCGGCAGGATTGCTGACCTTTTTCCCGCCTTCCGGCGCACAACACAAACAAAACCCCTTTGTCCCGCCGTCTCCCGGAGCCCCCTTGCCCGACTCCGGGAGACCCCGCATATTCCTGTAAAACGCTGTTTTTGAAAGGAGGGAGCGGCATGCCGCCCATTTTGCTTCCCGCCGCGGTGCGGCAAATCATCGCCCGGCTAGAATCGTCCGGGCACTCGGCCTATGCCGTGGGCGGCTGCGTGCGCGACAGCCTACTGTCGCGCACGCCCAAGGACTGGGACCTATGCACCGACGCCCTGCCGCAGCAGGTGCTCTCCCTGTTTGCCGACTGCCGCCCCATCCCCACGGGGCTTGCCCACGGCACCGTCACGGTGCCCCTGGGGGGAGCGCTGTATGAAATCACCACCTTTCGCACCGAATCGGGATATACCGACTCCCGGCATCCCGACCGTGTCACCTTCGTGCGCTCCCTCGGGCAGGACCTCGCCCGGCGCGACTTTACCGTCAACGCCATGGCCTATCATCCGCGCGAGGGCCTGTGCGACCCCTTCCACGGCTGGGACGATTTGCAAAACGGGGTGCTGCGCTGCGTGGGCGACCCCGACACGCGCTTTGGGGAGGATGCCCTGCGCATCCTGCGCGGCCTGCGCTTTGCCGCGCTGTATCACCTGACGCCCGAGCCCTGCACCGAAAGCGCACTGCACCGGCACCGGCAGGCCCTTTTGCAGGTGGCCCCCGAGCGCCTGCTGCCCGAGCTGACGGGGCTCTTGTGCTCTCCTCTTCCCGGCGCCCTGCTGGAAACCTATGCCGACATCCTCTTCGTGCTGCTGCCGGAGCTTGCCGACCAGCTGGGCTTCCCCCAGCACAACCCCCACCACTACCTCGACGTGTGGCACCACACCCTGGCCGTCGTGGACGCCGTGCCGCCGCTTGTCCCCCTGCGCCTTGCCGCGCTGCTGCACGACGTGGCAAAACCCTCCTGCGCCAGCGTGGACGCCGCCGGCATCAGCCACTTTTACGGCCACCCTGCAAAGGGCGCCCGCATGGCCGATGCCATCTGCCGCCGCCTGCGCTGCGACGGTGCGCTGCGGCATCGCGTGGTGCGCCTCATTGAGCTGCACGACGAGCGCACCACCCCCACGCTGCCCGCCGTGCGCCGCCTCATGCGGCGCACCGAGCTGCCGGTGCTGCGCCAGCTTTTCCTGCTCCAGCGCGCCGACGCCGCCGGTCAGGCACCCGCCACCAGGCCGGCAAAATTCGCCCGTATCGCTCAGGTGGAGGCTCTGGTATCCCGTGTGCTCGACGAGGGCCTTTGCTTTACCACGCGGCAGCTTTGCGTCAATGGCGACGATTTGGCGGCCATCGGTGTTGCGCGCGGCCCTCAAATGGGCCTTTTCCTCGAAAGGCTGCTTGACGAGGTGGTGGATGAGCGGCTGGAAAACAACCGGCAGGCCCTGCTTTCCCAGGCGGTACGCTGGCTGGCCTCTCCCGGCGAGAATTCCCAAAAAAGTCACAAATAAGGCATGTTCGTTCACAATATGTCCACACAGTGTCGGTATAGTGAAGCTGCGGGAAACTTTTGATTTCCCTTACTTTTGATTTTTCGAGGTGATTGGAATGAGCAGCACCATCCAGATCCTGATTGCAGACGATGAGGACAAGATGCGCCGTCTGGTGGGAGACTTCCTCAAGCGGGAAGGGTATACCGTATTGGAGGCAAAAGACGGCGGACAGGCCGTTGACATTGTGGACGAAAAGGGGGAGGAAATCTCCCTTGTGGTGCTTGACGTCATGATGCCGGTGCAGGACGGCTGGAGCGTGCTGCGCCACATCAAGTCAAAGCACCCGAACCTCCCCGTCATCATGCTGACGGCGCGCACCGAGGAGGCCGACGAAATTTTCGGCCTGGAGCTGGGTGCAGACGACTATGTGGGCAAGCCCTTCTCCCCCATTGTGCTCACGGCGCGCATCAAATCGCTGCTGCGCAAGTCGGCCGAGGTGGGCTCGACTCTTCCCAAAACCTACGGCGCCCTGACCATTGACGACGTGGGGCGCATCGTCACGCTCAACGGCAAGCGGCTGGACCTCTCTCCCAAGGAGTATGAGCTGCTGGTGTACCTGGCCGCCAACCAGAACATCGCCGTATCGCGCGACCAGATTCTCAACGCCGTGTGGGGCTACGACTACTTCGGCGACCTGCGCACGGTGGACACCCACATCAAAAAAGTGCGCGCCAAGCTGGGCGACTGGGGCCGCATCATCCACACCGTGCGCAGCTACGGCTACCGCTTTGAGCTCGACGGAGAGGATGACAACGCCTGATGCACGGGCCGCCTCCCCCGGAGGGGGCTGGATGATTTCGGGACACAGCATGCCCTGCGGCGCCGCCGCGGCATGCCCCGCAGGAAAGGGATGCACTTTATGAAGCGCAGTATCCGCACCAGGCTGTTTGTCACCATCAGCCTGATATCGGTGCTTTTTTTGCTGCTCTTTGGCGCCATTTACAATACCTACTACGACGACTACGTCATCTACCGCCGGCAGCAGCAGCTCTATGACGCCTTTTCCTCGCTGCAAAGCAGCTATCACGGCGACGTGGCGGCCGACCTTGCTGCCCTGCAGGACACCGAGCTGCAATACAGCATCCGCATGCTCATCACCAACCGCGACGGCTACATCAAATACAACTCCCTGCTGCGCACGCAAAAGCAGCTCACCCAGTTTTTCGGCGGCGGCTCCGTGACCATCTTCCAGCTCATCGACCAGCTGCCGCGCGCCTTCGGCGACGACGTCTATTTCACCATCACCGAGCGCGACAACAGCCAAAACACCGTGCTCTTTTCGGCCGGGGAGAGTTCGGTGGGCGTTCAGTTCATCGGCCTGCTGGGCGTGCACAAATCGGGCGACATGGTGCTGCTGCAGATGCCCTCGCCCGTCATCAGCAGCTCGGGGGAATTCACCAGCGTCTTTTTGCTGGCTGTCGGCGCCTTCTGCCTGGCCCTTTCGCTCGTGGTGGCCTACTTCCTCTCCCGGCGCTTTACACGCCCTGTGCTCGAAATCAGGGACGTGGCCGAACACATGGCTGACCTTGACTTCTCCAGCCGCTACTGCGGCCCGGTGGAGGACGAAATCGGCGAGCTTGGCATCAGCATCAACCGCCTGTCGGGACACCTGGAAAAGACCATTTCGGCGCTGCGCGAAACCAACCTGCAGCTTGAAGAGGAGATTGACAAGGCCCGCCGTCTTGACGAGATGCGCCGCAACCTGCTCATCAATGTGTCCCACGAGCTCAAAACGCCGCTTGCGCTCATCCAAGGCTACGCCGAGGGCCTGCGCCTCAACCTGAACTCCGATGCCGAGAGCCGCGATTTTTACTGCTCTGTCATCGAAGACGAAACCCGTCACATGACGCGCATGGTCAGCGAGCTGCTGTCGGTCTCGCGCATTGAGGCCGGCACCACGGCCCCCCAGCCCGAGAGCTTTTCGCTCGACGAAATGCTCGACGACCTTCTGGTCCGGCTGCAGGCCGCCGCTTCCGAGCGCAACCTGAAGATTGACTGCCGGCCGACGGGCGCCACGCTGTTTGCCGACCGCGACATGATTTCGCAGGTGCTGACCAATTACCTCTCCAACGCCATCGACCACACGCCCGAAGGCGGCCGTATTGCCGTCTTCGGCGAAAAACAGGCTGACAAGGAGCTCTTGACGGTGTATAATGAGGGCAGCCACATCCCCGAGCAGGAGATTCCAAAAATCTGGCAGAGCTTTTACAAGCTCGACCAGGCCAGAACCCGTGCCTTTGGCGGCACCGGTATCGGGCTGTCCATCGTCAAGGCCGTGCTGGAGGTCCACAAGTGCCAGTACGGCGTACGCAACACGCCGGACGGCGTGGAGTTCTGGTGCACCCTGCCCCTCGACACGGAATGCTCCTCCCAGCCTGCGCACCCCCCCGGTGAAAACCCGCAGGACCGGACGGCGCCCCCGCCGCAGGCACAAGACGCGCCGCAGGACGGCGGCGGCCAGGCCCCCGCGTCCCTGTAACGGGCCCGAAACGGCATCGGAGCCTCTTTCTTGCCGCGCCGGCACCCCGGCACTGGCAGGCCGGCCCGCAGCCCTCCCCCTTTTGGGAACGTCCTTTTTGCGCTGCCTGCCCCCTTTTTGCCAATGTGATGCAACAATGAACTTCAAAGGAGTTGGATTGTCATGAAAAAACGCTTTCTGGTTGAGTTTGGAACCGGCGTCGACCTGCACGGCGGCAACGTGACCAAGGCCGCGCAAAAGGCCCTGCGCGACGCCATTTCCCACTGCTGCCTGACCGGCCTGTCCGAGGTCGCCGGCGTGAAGGACGCCGTCAACACCCTGACGCTTGAGGTCAAAATCGCCACTCCCTTTAAGGAGCGCCTCGACGTGCAGGAGGCCCTCAAGTCGCTGCCCCCCTACCGCAACATCACGGCCGAGGTCGTGGACGGCGGCATGACGGTGCGCGGAATGCACGCCCCGGGCCTGGGCGAGGGCGACACCATCACCATTGTCAACGCCTCCATCACCGTGTGCATCAATGACTGACGGCGATGGCTGACAGCAGC
>DVNV01000059.1 GCA_018714125.1 Candidatus Galloscillospira excrementipullorum | reverse complement strand
GCCCCCTCCCCTGCGCGGCGCGCCGGCCCCTTTTTTCACCCCTGCCCTTTGGCAAAGCGCAGCCTGCAACAGCCCCTTTGGCCCTCCAATAGCTCCAGGCACCCCGCCCCGGTGCAAAAGGCCTCCCCCTTAAAATCCCCTTTTTCTCCCGCAGGTTTTTTTGCTTTGCAGCGCAAAAAAAGGGGGCCCCGGCGCGCATAACGCGCGCCGGGGCCCCTTTTTTTCTCTTCCCCTGCAAAACCCGTGCCGGGCGCCGCAGGGGGGTGCTTTTTTCTCATTTCTGAATTTTGGGATGCCGTCCTGCACGTCCCGCACCCGCCGCAGCCGCTCCCTCTGTCAGCCGGCGCCCGACACGGTGTAGGCACCGCGCACCATCACCCAGCCCTCCGACGAGGTGCAGGTGATGCCGCGTCCGTCGCTGCGGGGGATGAGGTAGAGGTTTTGCAGCGTCAGCTCGTTGCCGTTGCCGGCCTCGCCGCCCTTGGTGACATTGGTGATCTTCTGCCCGTCGGGGTCGACGCACACAAAGCTTCCCCTGCGCAGCAGCACCTCAATGCCGCCCTGCGTGCCCACGATGGTCTGGCCCTCGAAGAGCTGCACCGCCTCATACTGAGAGGCCGCGGCCGACTGCCCCGGCGTCTCCTGCCCCGGCGTCTCCTGCCCCGGCGTCTGGCCCTCCTGGCCCTCCTGGCCGGGATTTTCCGTGCCGGTGCCCGTTTCGGTGCCCTCGCCCTCTTCCGAGCCCTCTTCCGAGCCCTCTTCCGACAGCGCCTTTGCCACCTCTTGGGCGACAAGCTCCTTCAGCTTCTGCTCGTCCGTCACTGCAATCTGGCCCTCCCCGGCCGCTTCTCCCACCTTCTGCTCAATCATGGTTGTCAGTTGTGGAATGACAACGCTGTTGAGATAGCTCAGCGAGACGAGCGGGTCCTCCGCCGTTCCCGAAGCGAAAACGGCGCCGCAGGCCAGGGCGACGGCCAGGGCGGCCACCGTCAAAACTGTGACAATGCGCTTTTTCATGTTGTTTTCCCCTTTGCGTGTGTGTGTTTGTCTTTTGTCTTCGTGTCTTTTGTGCGAGGTGCGGGCATGCTGCGCAGCGCTTGGCGCTACAGGACGCTGTCGAGGCCAAAGCTGACCGACAAGGCTTCATTGACGCGCTCCATGGCGGCGGAATCGAGGTGTCCCATCTTTTCCTTAAGACGCTTTTTGTCCAGCGTCCTCACCTGCTCCAGCAGCACGACGGAGTCCTTGTGTAAGCCGTAGCCCTTTTCCGCCAGAATCTCAATGTGCGTGGGCAGGCGGGCCTTTCCCATCTGACTGGTGATGGCCGCCGCGATGACCGTGGGGCTGTATCGGTTGCCCACGTCGTTTTGGATGATGAGCACGGGGCGCACGCCGCCCTGCTCACTGCCCACGACGGGACTGAGATCGGCATAGTAGATATCTCCTCGTTTGACTGTCAAGCTCCTTCACGCTCCAACCATGCAAAAATTTCGGATGTGCTCCATCCCTATTTTTGCCTGTCCTGCGGGTTTTTTATTCACCCGCATTCCATCTTATGCAGCGATGTCGGATTTCGGCAGGTCTTGAAATATCCGCAAAGCGACGATGCCCTTGTCCCGGCCTTGAGGGACACCTCTGCGGCAGGCCCCTCCCCACGGCGCGGGACGCCCTGCGGACAGGGCCCGCCCCCTGCGGCAAAACCTCCCGTCCGGCCGTGCGTCCGGCGCGAAAGCGCGGGGGGAGGACGGCCTTTTTTTGCGGCAGGCCGCCTCTTTCGGGGAAAGAGGCTGTCCGGCGCGCGGCGTGCCGCCCGTTGTCCCTGCAGGCGGCTCAGTCGAGGGCCTCGTAGCCCACCGAGACGCCGTCTTTGAAATAGACTCTCGGCACGCGGCCCGTGATATTGGTCAGGAACTGGGGCGGGAAGGCGCCGATGGAGGAACACAGCTCTCCCACGGGGAGCATCTCGTCGTTGTCCTCCCCGAAAACGGTCACGGTCTGGCCGGGGCGGACGCCCTCGATGCCGGTGATATCCACCATCATCTGATCCATGCAGATGGTGCCCACCACCGGCGCACGCTTTCCGTTGACCAGGATGCAGCCCTGATTGGACATGCCGTAGGGCAGGCCGTCGGCATAGCCGATGGGCACCACGGCGATGGTCATGCTGCCCTGCACCTCATAGGTACAATTATAACCGATTTTGTCTCCGCGCTCAAGCTGTTTGATTTGTCCCACGCAGGACTTGAGCGAAATGGGGCTGCGCAGGCCCGCGACGGGACGGGTGGGGTCGGGCTGGAAGCCGTAGAGCAGCGAGCCCGAGCGCACGGTCTGCAGCTCGCACTCGGGGTGGAAGGCCACGGCGCCGGAATTGCAGCAGTGGGCGCGGGGCAGGCGGTAGCCCTTTTGGGTGAGGGCGTCGAGCACGGCCTTGAAGTTGCGAAACTGCATGTCGGTAAACTCGGTGTCCTTCCAGCCCGAGGTGGCGAAGTGGGTAAAGATGCCGTCGATTTCCAGGCGCTCGCAGGAGAGCATCTCCTCGGCCTCGGCCACGGCCTGCCCCAGCTGGTCGGGGTGGTGGTTGACGATGCCCAGCCGGCTCATGCCCGAGTCAATCTTGATGTGGCCCTTGACGGTGCAGCCCGCCTCCCTGGCGTAGCGGTTGAGCGCCCTGGCGTACTCGCCCGAGACGATGGCGGTGGTGAGGTCCATGCGGTAGAGGTCGGGGGCCAGGTGGGGCGCCGTATAGCCCAGGATGAGGATGGGCTTTTTGACGCCGCGCGCACGCAGCTGCTCGGCCTCGCCGAAGCTGGCCACGGCGAAGGCGTAGAGCCCCGGCTGGTCCTCGAGCGCCGCCGCCACGACCGGCGCGCCGTTGCCGTAGGCGTTTGCCTTGACAACGGCAATGAATGCGGTGGAATCCTTGATTTTGGAGCGTGCGATTTTGTAATTTTCCCGAATGACGTCGAGGTCGACCTCGACCCAGGTCCTGCTCATTGCGCGGCTTTTCATGGTGCCAATCCTCCCTGTGAAACAAATTTGGCATTTTTTCTCAATTTTTAGAAAAAACACCGCTTTTGGAAATTATATCACAGCTTCCCGCCCCTGACAACGAAGGTTTCCTAAATTTTTTATC
>DVNV01000003.1 GCA_018714125.1 Candidatus Galloscillospira excrementipullorum | reverse complement strand
AGCAGGGGCCCCGCAAAGCTCCGGCGGTAGGAGCTGACAATGGCCTTGCCCAAAGGATGCTCGGAAAACTGCTCGGCCGAGGCCGCCAGAAGGTAAACCTGCTCCTGTGTGCAGGCCGTGTTCGCGCCTCTCACCGCAACGACCCTCGGCGTGCCGTAGGTCAGCGTTCCCGTCTTGTCAAAGGCAATCAGCTTGACTAAGGCAAGACGCTCCAGGGCGTCGCCCTCACGCACCAGAAAGCCGTGTTTTGTGGCGTTCCCGATGGCGGCCGTGATGGCCGTCGGCGTGGCCAGCACGAGGGCGCAGGGGCAAAAGACCACCAGAATGGTGACGGCCCGGATGATTTCCCTTGTAAAAACCCAAGTCAGAGCGGCTGCACTCAGCGCAATGACCACAATCCAGGTGGCCCACCGGTCGGCCAGCCCCACGATTTTTGCCTTGCCGGCGTCGGCCGACTGCACCAGCCGAATCATCCTCTGGATGGAGCTGTCCTCCCCCACCCGGGCGGCCTCCATCTCAAAGGCGCCAAACTGGTTGACCGTGCCGCTCGAGACCTCGTCTCCCGGGCCCTTGTCCACCGGCAGGGACTCCCCCGTCATCACGGCCTGGTTGATGGAGGTCTCCCCCGACAGGATGACCCCGTCCACCGGCACCGTCTCTCCCGGCAGCACGCGCAGCCGGTCCCCCACCTTGACCTGCTGCGCCGCAACCACTTTTTCCGTGCCATTTTCAAGCACCCTTGCCGTCTGCGGCGTCAGGTGAACCAGCTTCTCAATGCCGGCCCTGGCCTTTGCCACGGTCAAATCCTCCAGCAGGGCGCCAATCTGCATGATAAAGGCAACCTCGCCTGCCGCAAAGTGCTCCCCGATGCAGACCGACGCGATGAGCGCCAGCGAGACCAGCACGTCGGCCTTGATGTCAAAGGCCGTGACAAGGCCGATAAAGGCCTCCAGAATGATGGGAACACCGCACAGCACAATGGCCACCCACGCTGCGTCAAAGGGCATCTGCGCCAAATCAAACAAGCTCACAACCAGTGCCACGCCCGAAATGCACAGAAATAGCACGTCCTTCTTCATGCCGCCAAGCTCCAGCAGGCTCTCAAGCTTTTTTGCAAATGTTTTCATACCCCTCTCCCTTCCAAGCCGTTGGCTTTTTCAGCATCATTATACATATAGGGGTATAGGTTGTCAAGCTGCTCATACCCTGCCGGGCCTTATCTTTTCCGGAAAAATCACGGCGGCACAAAAAAAGAGCACGGCGCAAAAAAGCCATGCCCTTTTTATTTTGGCGCAGCAGCTCAGCCCATATTGGCAAAGCGTTCCACGGCCTTGGTGAATTCCTCAATGGTCTTGTCGGCATCTCCGTGCTCCAGGCCGTCTTTCACGCAGTGGCGGATATGCCCTTCCAGAACAACCTGGCCGCACCGGTGAAGGGCCGACTTTGCGGCATTCATCTGGGAGAGAATGTCCTCGCAGGGGACGTCCTCGTCAATCATGCGGTCGATGGCCTGCACCTGCCCGATGATTTTTTTGAGCCTGCGGTGCAGGTTCTGCGCATCCATACACTGTTTCATGTCTGCCTCCATTTCCGTCAAAAGGCTCTTTTGAGAGTATTGTACCAAAACCGCAAAAAAACTGTCAAGACAAGCCGGCGCTTTTAGCCCTTCCTCTGCTGCGACCGGCAGGGGAAGGAGGGGCTTGCTCTGAAAAATGTAAAAAGTTCTTGACATTTTTCTCAAAGACTGCTATGCTGAAAATGTCAAAAGTGTTTGACATTTTAGAAAGAGGCAAGCCTTGCCGGTTCAACAGAGAAAGGAGCCCTTTTATGCCCACGCAAGCCATGATGTTTCTCACCGGAATACTCGTTGTCTTTGGGGTGCTGGACGTCATTTTACTCAAATCCCTGCTGGTTCCGGGAGACGAGCGAAATCAAATCATCGTATGGAAGGCGGCTTCCTTTACGCTGCTTGGCGTTTCCGGAAGCCTGATTCTGGAAGTTCTGGAAAATTTCTTTCGGTCGCAGCCCATGAGCATCAACCCTCTGATTCATCTGGAGGTCATTGCCACCCTTTACTTTTTCAGTCTGATGTATTACAGGAAAAAGCACGGAGGCTGAGGCGGGTATGGAAAACATCATTCGGAACAGGCGAAAAGAGCTTGGGCTGTCGCAGGAGGAGCTGGCCAGGCGATGCGGCGTCTCGCGTCAGACCATCAACGCCATTGAAAACAATAAATATGACCCCACCCTGTCGCTGGCCTTTCGTCTGGCGTCTGAGCTTTTGCTCACGGTTGACGCACTGTTTACCCCCTCACTCTGACCTGCTGGCATCGCATCTTTTTTGGGGGAGAAAAAACCCCGTGCTTCGGCAAAGTTTCCCCGATGTTGCCTGCGGGGCAGCACAAAACACCCCTTTTTCCCCTCTGCCGCGCAAAGCCCCCTTGTTTTTTGGGGGCTTTTTCTTTTGCCAGGGCCTCATTTCCCATTTTTCCCCTGAGCGGCACCCAAATCCGTCAGCTCGGGAAGAGCGCCTCCTGCCACTGCCCACAGATACAGGCTTGCCACGCTGCCGTAAGGGCTGAATCTTGCGCGGTAGGTTTCAAAAAGCTTTTTGCTGACGGTGCTGTGGTGATAGAGCATGCGCACGCCTCTTACGATGGCCAGGTCATGAAAGCTGAAAATGTCGGGGCGCTGCATGCAGAAAAGCAAAATCATCTCGGCCGTCCAGATTCCCACACCTCTCAGGCTCACCAGCTCGGCAATGACTTTGTCGTCCGGCTTATGCCAAAGGCTCTGCAGGTCAAAGGAGCCGTCGCTGACCTTTTGGGCAAATTCGCGGATATAGTCCACCTTGCGATAGCTCATGCCAAAGGACTGCAGCGTCTGCCGGTCTGCCGCAAGCACCGCATCCGGGGTGACTGCGTCAAGGCTCTCCTGCATGCGCCGCCAGATGCCGGCCTGCGCCTTGGTGGAAATCTGCTGGCCGACAATGTGGTGCACAACCGAGGAAAACAAGTCGTCGTCCACCTCGCGCTCGATTTTCCCCACCCGCGCGATGACGCCGGCAAGCGCCTCGTCCTTTTTCGAGAGAGCTTCCATCTCGCGCTCCCCATATTCAAAAAACATCCGGGCACCTCCTTTTTCTCTGGTTCGTTTGCTCTGCCGCGCTACTCTGCCGGCTGCTGCGCCCTCTCACCGCCGCCCTTTGCAAGACAGGCTCCCGCCTCTTCCCTGTGGGCGTTTTCATAGGCCCTTCGGATTTCTTCAGGCATGTCCTGCGGCGTCATGGCCTGCAGGCGTCGCTCATTTCCGTCGCAAATGGCCTGCTCGTAATACCAGCACTTGAAGGTCAGCATGTCGAGCACGCGGCCCATGCGCTGCATTTCCTGCTCCACCGCAGCCTTCTGCCTGACAAAGAGCTCCAGACGCAAGGGGTATGTCTGGCTGCCCTGCGCACACCACTCCATAAACTGCCGGATGTCCTTGATTTCCATTCCCGATTTCTTCAGGCACTCTATCACCCGCAGCGCCTCAAGCTCCGTTTCGGAAAACCTGCGGATGCCCGAGGCTCTCCCCAGCGCGGGGAAAAGGCCCTCCTTGTCGTAATAGCGCAGCGTGGAAACCGGCAGGCCAAACATGGCAGAGACCTGACCGATGGTGTACATAGACACCGCCCCCTATCCCTGAAAACTATCCCTGAAAAATTTTTATTTCAGGGTATTGACCTAAAGTTACGTTTAGGTGTTATCATCATCCTAGCAGAGAAAAATCCCCTTGTCAAATTGATATTTCAGGAGGTTGTCACCATGTCAAGACAAGTTGTTGTTGTCACCACCAGCCTTCGGGAGGGCAGCAATTCCGATGCGCTTGCCGATGCGTTTGCTGCAGGCGCCCTTTCCGCAGGGCACCATGTGGAGAAAATTTCTTTGAAGGGGAAGGAGCTTCTCTTCTGTCAGGGCTGTCTTTGCTGCCAGACAACGCAGGCCTGCGTGCTCCAAGACGATGCGGCGAGCATCATCGACAAGCTCTGTCATGCCGACGCCGTTGCCTTTGCCACCCCCATCTACTACTACGAAATGAGCGGACAGATGAAAACCCTGCTTGACCGGTGCAATCCCCTCTTTTCCAGCGACTATGCCTTTCGCGACGTCTTTTTGCTGGCAACTGCGGCCGAGGAGGGGGATTTTGCCTTCGAAAAGGCTGTTACAGGGCTCTCTGGTTGGATTGACTGCTTTGAAAAGGCCTCTTTTGCGGGAAGCGCCTTTGCGGGCGGCGTCACGGGGCCGGGAGAGATAGAAGGGCACCCTGCGCTGCAGCAGGCCTATGCACTGGGCGCCGCAATCAAGTAAAGGAGGAAAACGCCATGGAGGAAAAACTCAATTTATCGCACGAATGGGATAAGGTTTTCCCAAAAAGCGACAGGGTGGAGCACCGAAAAGTCACCTTCCACAACCGCTACGGCATCACGCTGGCGGCCGACCTGTATGCCCCCAAGGGGGAGAAGGGACCCTTTGCGGCAATTGCCGTTTGCGGCCCCTTTGGCGCCGTCAAGGAGCAGTGCTCGGGACTTTATGCGCAAAAGCTGGCGGAGCGCGGCTTTTTGACCGTTGCCTTTGACCCCTCCTTTACGGGAGAGAGCGGCGGGCTTCCCCGCTATGTCGCCTCCCCCGACATCAACACCGAGGACTTTCAGGCGGCCGTTGACTTTCTTTCAGTGCGTGACGATGTGGACAAGGACAAAATCGGCCTGCTCGGCATTTGCGGCTGGGGCGGCATGGCACTCAATGCGGCAGCCCTTGACACCAGGGTGCGCGCCACCGTTGCCTCGACCATGTATGACATGAGCCGGGTCAATGCCAAGGGGTATTTTGACGCGGAGGACAGCGAGCAGGCGCGCCACGAAAAGCGCGCGGCACTCAACGCCCAGAGGACGGCCGACTACCAAAGCGGCGGTTATGCCAGGGCGGGCGGCGTGGTCGACCCCCTGCCTCAGGACGCGCCCTCCTTTGTCAGGGACTACCACGACTACTACAAGACCCCGCGCGGCTACCACCCACGCTCGCTCAACTCCAACGAGGGCTGGAACGTCACCTCCACGCTCCCCTTTCTCAACATGCCGCTTTTGAGCTATCTCGAGGAAATCCGCAGCGCCGTTTTGCTGGTCCACGGGGATGCGGCGCACTCCTGCTACTTCAGCAGGGACGCCTTCTCCCGCCTTCGCGGCGACAACAAGCAGCTCCTGCTGTTGCCCGGCGCCGTGCACACCGATTTGTATGACAACCTGCAAGTCATCCCCTTTGAGGAAATTGCCGCCTTCTTCAACCGGTATCTGCAGTAAGCCGTCATGCGGTCAAAAAGGAGCCTGTCTATGAAAACAGCCTTTGCAGCCCTGCTTGCAGCCGTGGCAGTGGCGGTGGCCAGCCCCTTTGCCTCCGATCCCCTGCCTCAGCAAGACGCCGGCCTGCGGCCTGCGCCGGGCGAGCCGGCTCAGCTGCCGCCGCAGGAGCGGCCCGGTCAGCTCACCCTTAGTGTCGATGGAACCCCGCTCACCGTCCGGTGGGAAGACAATGCCTCGGTTGACGCTCTGCGTGAGCTTGCCCAAGAGCAGGCTTTCACGGTGGAAACTTCAAACTATGGGGGCTTTGAGCAGGTGGGAGACCTTCCGCAGGGCATCGTCAGCGACGACCGCGCCACTTCCGCTCAGCCGGGCGATATCGTCCTTTATCAGGGACGCTCGGTGGTGCTGTTCTATGGCAGCAACACCTGGAGCTACACGCCTCTCGGCCGCATCGAGGGTCTGAGCGGGGAGCAGCTTGAAGAGCTGCTCTCGGGCCAAAGCGCCCTGCTCTCCTTTTCCCTTTGCCCGCAGCAGGCATCCTGACAAGTATCTCCCCCTTTTCTCCCTGATACCCGCCCTGTTGAAAGGCCTTCCTCATTTTTGGCACAAAGGCTGCCGGCAAAAGAAACTCTTTTGCCGGCAGCCTTTTGCTTTTACCCGCCCACACCCAGTTTTTGGGCAACGGTCTTCATCTGCTCTTCTGTGGGCTCCCATGTCAGCACAATTTCCACCAAGACGCCGTCATAGCACAGCAGGTAGTGATTTTCCGGGCCAAGCTCCGGGTCATGCACGCGATAGGCCTGCGCAGCCTCCCACAAAGCGGGCTCCATCGGCAGGCATTCGGCATTCTCGCCCACGCGGCGCTCCTCCATCTCAGAAATCATCTGATTTTTGCAAAACTCATACAAAAAAGGAGCTCTGACTAAAATCCTGTGGTATTCCATCCAGCCGAGCCCCAGCTGCTCGTCTGAATCAAACTCCGGCATCTGCACCACGTCGAGCCGCTCGAGCAAAAGCGAGGCACTGTTCCTCCTGCTCACACGGCAGTCCCCCTGCTGCTCCGGCTCCAAATCGCGCATGGTCAGAGGAAGGGGTGTCTTGCTGTCCCAAATTTCAATCAAGTCGTTTGAGGCGGCCCACAGGGTCGCGGCAGTCACCGCGCCAAACAAAAACACGGTGAGCACAAAGGCAAACGTCAAGGTCAGCATGCGGTTGAGTCCACGCGAGGCGCGCCTGCGCTTGAGATACTGCTTGAGGCCGTTGACCAGAAAAATCATGAGCACAACGCCAACCAAAAGTGCTCCTCCGGCCCATCGCTCAAGACCGCTTCCCCGCACAATAAGCTCTGCCAGCCAAACGAGGGAGCATACCACCAAAAGGACAAAGACCGCCTGCTGAAACCGGGTTGTGCTGGGCACCTTCAAAAATTCCCCTTGCTCGGCAGCCTTTTTGGCCCTTGCGCGCCACACGAAGTAGACCCCAAGCTCCACGCTGCAGATGAGCAGCAGCATCGTCCAGCCAAAGATTCCAAAAAGCCACGAGTTGCTCGCCAGCATGCCGACGGGGTCAAGACGAAAGCTGCCAACCGAGACGCCTCCCTGCACCACCGCCACCGCCAGCAAAAGAAAGTAGGGCAGCAAAAACCCCTTTTTCGCACTGGCATGGATGGCCTCAAGCTCGAGCTTAGGGTCGGTTTCAATGGGCGTGGGATCCGGCTGGTCGTTGTAAAAAATCTGAAGCTGCGCGCTGCTGCAGGCCAGCTTCCAGCCTGTGTGCTCACAAAATTCCTGAAACTCGCGCTGCCCCTCGCTTGGCTGCGGGTCAAATTCCGAGGCCCTGGCATAGTAAGAGACGCTAAAGTGCAGCCTCTTGGGCTCTATGCGCCGGTAAACCCAGCCAAAGCCCGTGATTTTCTCTATCATCCAGCCCTTTTGTGCCATATCCTCCAGATGGGCGGCGATGCCGGTGTGATTAAAAAAGGAATAAAGCTCAAGCCGCCGCTTCGTATCCCTCATGACCTGTCCTCCCCCTCTTCAAAAATCCTCCGGTAGTCCTCGAGCTGCCGCTCCAGACGCTCGCACTCTCTTTGCAGCATCTGCCTGCCCTTTTGGGTCAGCACATAGCTGCGGCGCCTGCCCTCCACCCTGGTCTCGCAAATCATGCCGGCCTCCAGGAACTGCTCCAACAGCGTATACAGCGTTCCCGAGCCGATTTTGATTCTCTGCCCCGTCATGGCGGGAACCCTGTCCAAAATGTCCATGCCGCAGCACTCCTCTTTGAGACACAGCAGCGTGTAAAACATCTGCTCGGTCAGCGTTTGGAATTTTGCCCGGGCCATGGTGCTCCCCCCTCCCTGTGCGAGCTATTGTCGATTATCGAGTATTTTCTGCGAGTATTATATTCTCGAATATCGACAATGTCAAGCCCCCTTTTTGGAAGCCACAGGCAAAGAGCCCTGGGGCCCTGACTTTTCCCTTATTCCCCGCTTTTCAAAAGAAATCCCCCTGCGCAAAGGCTGCTTTGCAAAAGGAGGCTGTCGGGCGGGGGGTTTACTTCCCTTTTATGATTGGCAAGGATGAGTTCAAATTGGGGTTTTGGAGGCGGCACATAAAGCTTTTGGCTTTTTTCCTTCCTCTTGCTCTCCCTTCAGGCATCCCCTCTTTGCACAGGGCCCTTTCCCCCAACAACCCCCTCACGGGCAGGTCTTTTTTTCTTTTCCCCCTGGGCAACACCCTCTAAAAAACGGGAAAAGGCACGGCAGTATGCCGTGCCTTTTTTCAACGTAACGTGCCTTACACCGGGTATTGCCGGCTTATTCAGCCGCCTGCCCATCCTGCTGTGCCTGGCCCTCTTGGCCCGTCTGCTCCTCCTGCGCCGGCAGCACACGCCGGTAATCACAGGTCAAAACCTCATCGTCATAGCGCTCCGCCGTGACGCGCAGGATGTTTTCGTCGACAAGCTCGATGCTGAAATCAGCGCCAGTATACATGGTAATGCGGGACATCTTCTTCTCAGACAGGTTGGGGGAAAAGCCGTATTGGTAAGTATCGTCGACATTCACCCGAACATACGGAACCTTTCCGTTTCCGGATTTCTCCAATGTGGTCTCAATGGTGGGGCACTCATAATATTTGTTCTGCTCCTTGCCCCGCATGGTCAAAACGCGGGCATCCCCGGAATCATACTCCCAGGAGCCCAAAAAGGAGTTCAAAAATTCCACGTTTGCAATGTCCCGCTCGTCAAAGGTCACATACTCATTGGACTCTACTGCGGAAAGGAAGGGCTCCAAATCCCCCTCCCAGTAGGCCTCAGAAGCTTCCTGATAGGCATTCAGCTCATTGAGAAGCTGATTGGCAAGCTCCCTGCTGTCCTTATATCCGCCCTCATCCACCAGGTCAAGCAAAAGGTTACGGGCTTCCACAAACTCCCGCTCCTCAATCAGGTCGAATGCCTCCTGATAAATGGATTCGTTTCGTGCCGTTTCCACGTTTTTCAGCTGCTCGGCGCTGTCCTGATAGTCGCCAAGCTCGGTAAAGATTTCCTCGGCCTGACGGAATTTTCCCTCTTCCAGGCGCGCAAGGCCCATGGCATATTTTGTGGCAAGCACCTGCTCGGGGCTGTCTTTATAATCTTCCAGGGCCTCAAAGGCCTCAATGGCCTGCTCATATTCTCCGGCCTCCGCCAGCGCCGTAGCATCGCGGTATGCCGCCCTGTTCTCGAAAAAGCTTGAGACAACCGACACCACAAGCACCAGTGCCACAAAGCCTGCAACACCGGCTCCGGCCAGCTTGGCGATTTTCTGTGTCTGCGCCTTTTTGGCCGCGATACGTTCTTCCCGTTCACGGCGCTCCCGCTCCATGCGCTCCTGCTCTTCCTTAAGGCGCTCCTGCAGCCGCGTCTTCCACGGAATGGGACTGATGGCGACCTCCTGAAAGCTGCGCTTCTTGCTGTAGCCCGGCA
This sequence comes from Candidatus Galloscillospira excrementipullorum, assembly GCA_018714125.1. Classification (GTDB taxonomy): domain Bacteria; phylum Bacillota; class Clostridia; order Oscillospirales; family Feifaniaceae; genus Galloscillospira; species Galloscillospira excrementipullorum. The sequence goes on along the minus strand of DVNV01000003.1, from coordinate 5,353 downwards.
CAAGGTTGTTCCAGCTCTGAATGTGGATGTTATCGCTCTTGTATTTTTCCACCAGCCACAGGGCCAAGGGGGTGATAATCACCGTGTAGGCTGCGTCTTCCATGGGCTTGAGACAATAGCCCTTGAGCGTCTGGTCCTTGTCGGCGCCCTCGAAGGGAAAGTTGAGATATGCCTGCCCGTAGAGCTCCCCGTCCCGATAGAGCTCAGCCAGCAGACAGCCGTCAATCACGGCGGGCACTTCCCCCGCAAGCTGAAAGGTTTTCTTTGCCGAAACCTTGACTTGAATGAGGATGCTCTTGCCGTTTGTCTGCGCCATTTGCACAGAACCGATTTCCAGCGCCTCCATCAGCTCCTCCGCAGGCAGCTCTTCCACCAGTGTCAGCTTTTCCTTTTCGATTTTTGCCGTCACTTTATCTCGTTCCTTGCGCGCCTTGGACTTCCGGTCTGCCGCAGCCTCCCAAATCGGTGTGGTCATTTCCAGGTTCTTTCTGCTGATGGCCTCATTGCGCGCCCGGATTCCCTCATTGCGGCGCATGGTGTCGGCCGCCACGGCAGCGCCCACCGCGCTGCTGCCCGTCACACCGGACGCAATTCCGCCCAGCGTTCCCCAGCTCGACTCCTTTTCCTGCTCCAGCGCATTGAGCCCTGCCCACATCTGCGCTGCGGCATTCATGCCCTCATCGGCTGATTTGATTTCCTGGTCGATGGAGGCGAGGGTTTTTTGATAAAAGAACATGCGCTTGTCGCGGCCATACTTTTTGGAGCACTCGAGCTCCAGCGCCGCAGCCGCTTCATCGGCCTTGCGGTGCTCTGCTATTTCAGCTTCCCGCTTGGCCTTTTGCTCGGCCTCCTTGAGCTCCTTTTCATACTGCTCTCCCATCTGATAAATCTCGCCCACTTTTTCTTCCAGCGAGTCGGGAAAGAGCTTTTTCAGTTCCTTGTTCTCCTTTACCAGCAAAACGGCTTTCTGCCGCCCTGCCTCACTCCCAACGGGAGTGATTCCCTTTTGCTTGCAATCCTGGTAAAATGCCAGAAAAATCTTTTTCTCCTTCTCACCATATTGCTGCATACCAACACCCTCTCCAAGCGTTTGCGGAAACATCTTCCTTTGGCAATCATGATAGCACTTTTTCAAAATTAAAGCAATAATATTCTTTCTTCTTTTCTTCTTTTCTTTTTTTCTCGTTTTGAGCAATCTGCTTTATAACAAGTATATGTTCTTGATATGTATTCACGCAATCTTTCCTTAAAAAAGAATCTGCCTCATTTTAAGCGTCATCAGCCGGCTTGCCGCCGTGCGGCTTTTCCTGCCGCGTTATTTCCCCCTGCCATCCTGTGCAGCGCCAAACGCCTCCGTCTGAGCCGCTTCCCGTTCGATGACAAAGGAATCAAGGCCCCTCTTGCATCCGTTCTTTTCGTAAAAGCCCTCGGCACCCGGCTGTGCACCAAAATAGAGCATGGTCGGCGTGTTTTCCCTGGCAAGCTGCAGCAGCTTGCTGCCGACGCCTTGTTTTTGATGCTCCGGCAGAACAAGCAGCTCCGTGATGGTCCCAAAATAGTATCCGTCCGACAAAATTCTTAGGCACCCCACCAGGCGCTCGCCGTCATACGCCGTTATGTTGAGCGTTTTGTCAAGGGCTGCCTGCGTCTTTTCCATGTCATACTCCCCCGGCCACACGCCGTTGACAAATTCCAAAAACCGCCCCGCTTCCAGCGAGCGGTCATCGACAATATACCTCATTTTCTGCTCCTTTCCGGCAAACGCCTCAAACTCCCGCAGCCTTCATCCGCCTTCTCCCCATCGCGACAAAGGGCAGGCTACAATTCCAGATACTCTTCGAAAAAATCAGAGTCTACCGCCTTTATTTCAAAAACCCTTCGGATGCTGACCCCAAAGTGGTGCTCTGCCATACATTGCGCCAGCCTTCTTCCGTCCATTAAAACGATATGCTGTGTCTTAGCATACTCCACTGCCTGCCTGCTGAAGGAAGAGGTGGTCACAAACAACCCCTTTCCGCCCTTCCCCGCGATGGCCCCCACAAAGGCCTGAATGTCAGGCCGGCCAACGACATGCCCCCGCTCCCATCGCTTGACCTGCACATAAATCAAATCAAACCCCAGTTTGTCCTGCATGATAATGCCGTCGATGCCCTCGTCACCTGCGGCGGAAGTGGTCATTCCCGCGCCTGCAAAGGTCCCATATCCCATCCGCCCCATCAAATTCAGCACCATTTTTTCAAGTGCTGCCGGCGGCAGCCTGAGCATCTGCTCCAAAAGCTCGTCTTCCAGATTTCGGTTGATTTGCTCGAAGGCCTCTTCCAAAATATCATCCGGTGTTTGCCCGTCACTCTGCCGAAAATCAGCCTCACCCTCATCGCAGCCTGTCTTGGCGCTGCAAAACTCGAGAAATGACGGATACCGCATTAAATAGGAGTTGTCCATTCCGCCGGGGCACTCTGCCAGCGCTTTTTTACCGTTTGGCGTGATGCAGAAAACGCCCCGCGATATGCTATCGATCAATCCCGCTTTTTTCAGGTAGGTTCGCGCCCATCCTGTCCGATTGGAAAAAGTGGTTTGTCTTGCACTGGGAAGCATCTCATTCAACTCTTGCTGCGTCAGGGAAAAACGGCGAGCCAGCTCCAGGTTGATTTCCTTGGAAGAATGAGGCTTTTCGTCTGCCAAAAACTGCAGCATGGGCAAATAAAATTCAAAAAATTTCGGAACTGCCGCAGGCTTTTCTCCCCTCTTCCTTTGATATTTTTTATATCATACCATGATGTCGGGATTTTTCAACTCTCTTTGAAAATCTCTGCATCTTTTTCGAACAATTTGTTTCTTGCACAAAATATGAAAATTCAGACAAATGAGAGCAAAATAAAAAAGTCTAACTGATCAGCAAAAATCAGTTAGACCTTTTACTTGTGAAGAAAAATTCGTTTGTTCCCACTTGGCAAGTTCAAATATAAGGGAGTGTATTTGAGACGGTTTCATGGGAAAAGATTTCGCAAATATATCCATATCCTATCTGCTGTTTGGGGCACCTCGTTTTCTTCGTATCCAAACCGTATCACAGAAAGTGTGGATTGCAAAGGCTGCGGGCCTTGCAGTCCCCTGCTGAAATCGGCCTCAAATTAAGGCCGATTTCGGTCATCAATCATCTCGGCCATCGACGGCCCCGGCCGGGGTACCCCCTTCCCCATCAATCATAATCTTTGGTCTGGTAAATTTTTTGTCATTGTATCGTATCCAAGATTTTTTCTCTTTTCCAAATAAATTCCAATGCAGAAAACAATCATCATGTAAATAAGAGCTATCACTTGTAGGGCAACCATCGATGCTCTGCCTGCATAATTCGGCTGGCTTTCAAACAGTCTTGCAATCCCACCAAATAAATACAGTGGTGTTGAAACTGAAAACATCTGGGAAAAGACTGCCAATGTCATATTTCTTGTTTCATCGGTTTCAAGCAGGAACTGCCAAAGGGTGACCAACAGTGAACAAAATCCCACTGCATGAGCAATCAGCACTGCGGGAAGCGTTTTCCATCTGCGTGCATACTGTCTGCCCAGATAAATCCAAAAAGCTGTTGTAACCAGAGGAAGCAGGTAGAAGCCTGCCGCGCCAATGACGGGAACTGTCAGCAAGACATTTGCTAAGGCTCCAACTGCTACAGGAACAAGAGTCAACAGGAATAAAACACTTTTCTTCATATGGCACCATTCTCTCAAATTACATTTGTCGTTGGATTGCTTGGAAAAAGTATATCATATGATTCCTTGTAAATCCACTTATTTATCGCCCCCCTGACCAAGGGAGCGCCGGGGCCGCTAGCGGCCTTTCTCCGCCTGCTCCCTCTATTTATCGGCCTGTACTGTCGACTTCCCCTATTTCGGGCCAAAGACCCGCTTGACCACTCACAGTCGTCGGCGACTTACCGCAGGGGTTTGTTTTCCAACTTGACCTTCTGCAATCGTCAGAGAGGCGGGCGTTGCTCTCCCTCACCCGGCCATAGTCCCCTTGCAAACCTCAAATTTCTCCCACAGCTCCACATGGGCAAATACAGCGTACAACCTTGACATTCCTAAGTGGTTCTGCTACCGTTATTGAAAGGCAACTGATAATATGTAATATGACGATTGGCCAACGAATCCATTTTTTTCTGCCTTCTTCGGAGGATGACATAGAAGTATCTCGGCATGGTGCGGGGCTTTCCGGAAAAGTCCGCATGCCCTCTTCGTCCCGGATATAGACTCCTATGCGGGGCTCATACACACTCTGTTTACCCTGGAGGACAACTACAGGCTCAAGATCAGCGAGGTGGATGGGGAAGTCTGCCTGATAGTCGATGTACGGAAGAACAAGGACGCCGCCCGGCTGCACGAGATGCTCTGAGCCTGGCAGCAGGCCGAGCCATGCTGGAGGCGGACGAAATCTCCAAAGAGGATTACGACAAGTGGCGCTACCACTACCCGGAGTTTGACAAGTCACAAAAGATTGCCGAGGTTATGTCACAGGAATTAAGCGATATATTCAAAGATATAAATGATTCTGACAGGAGGTGATTTTTTTGGCATTTAGCAAAACGATTCAAATGTACATCTTCGACGGCAATCCAAACGGCCGGATTATGTGTGAACTATCTAATTGGAATGGAAGAGTATATAAGATCTCTCGAAACGAATTAGGTACTTTTTCAGAACGACCAGATGCCGAAAATACCGGTGTTTATTTCCTTTTAGGCAAGGATGAGGATAATGTAGACACCTTATATGTCGGAGAGGCGGAAAAAATGCTGACACGACTAAAGCAGCACCTGAGAGATACTTCGTACTGGAGCGATTGTATTGTTGTTGTTAGCAAGGACAACTTGCTAAATAAAGCTCATGTCAAATTTTTAGAGAACAAATTCTATGGGCTTGCTAAAACGGCTGGAAGGTCCGTAGTAATCAACAACACAGTCCCAACTTGCTCATCTATTTCTGAATATGATGAAGCCATGCTATCAGAATTCATCAGCAATGCAAAATTACTGGTGAACACCCTTGGATACAAAATTTTCGACACTATCGAAGATAGTTCTGTTAAACAGAAGGACGATCAGATCCTGTTTTATATTCAAGCTGCTCGCGGAGCCGACGCAAAGGGAGTCCTTGTTGCGGATGGATTTGCCGTCCTAAAAGGCTCAACAATAGCGACATCGACTGTTCCTAGCATGACTGAAAGTTTGATTCATCTCCGTAGTGAACTAATGAGCAAGGGCATTATCGACTCAGAATTTCATTTTTTGAAAGACTATATTTTTACAAGTCCTTCTTTGGCCGCCGCTGTAGTAATGGGAAGAAATGCAAATGGG
>DVNV01000058.1 GCA_018714125.1 Candidatus Galloscillospira excrementipullorum | reverse complement strand
GGAAGGGGAGGAAAGGAGGGTGCGGAGCGGGGGAGGAAGGAAGAAGCGTCAGGGCGGCATCATGCGGCATAAAAAAGAGGCCGTGACGCGTCACGGCCCTGTCTGCCCCGCAAAGAGCAGGTCATTCAAATCCCCAAAGGTGTAGCCCATCTGCTCGTAGTTGTCAAGCAGCTCATCCAAAATCTCGGCGTTGGTGGAGGAGGTCGAGTGCAGCAGCACGATGGCCCCGTTGTGGATGCGCGGCAGCAGCTTGTCGAAGGCCTGCTGACGCGTGGGCTGATTGTCGGTGTACCAGTCGACATAGGCAAGGCTCCAAAACACGGTCTTGTAGCCCAGCGCCTTGGCCATCTCCAGATTGCTCTGGCTGAACTTGCCCTGCGGCGGACGGTAAATCTTTGCCATGGGCTGCCCCACCACCTGCTCGTACAGCGCCTCAAGCTCCGAAAGCTCCTTCTCAAAGGAGGCCCTGTCGGCAATGCGGCTCATGTCGGGGTGCGTGTTCGTGTGGTTGCCCACCGTGTGCCCCTCGGCCACCATGCGGCGCACCAGGTCGGGCTGTGTGGCGATGTAATTGCCCACCAGGAAAAAGGTCGCCGGGGCGCCGTGCGCCTTGAGCGCGTCCAAAATGGCCTCGGTGTTGCCGTTTTCAAAGCCGGCGTCAAAGGTCAGGTAAATCACGGGCCGGCTCGTGTCGCCGACGTACCAGGCGTCGTAGCCGGCCAGAAACTCCGCCGTCGCGTTGCCGGCCGGCGGCTCCCCCTCCTTTTGAAAGGAAAGCCCCCAGTTGTCTGCGGCGGCCGACGCGGCGGCCGTGCGCCTCTGGTAGCTCAGCGTGGCCAGCATGCCGCACAGGCAAAACAGCGCGCAGCACAGCGCCAGCACCCTGCGCCGGCGTCCGGTGAAAGAAAGCTGCATGACAAACCCCCCTCTTGCCACACCCATATGCAAAAGGGGGGAGGTTTATGCCTGCATGGCCCTTGCCAGCATGAGCTTGATGCGGTTCTCCTGGTTGATGCGCGTGGCGCTGGCGTCGTAGTCGATGGCCACGATGTTGAGGTCCGGAATCCTCTGCTTGATGGGCTGCATCATGCCCTTGCCGCAGATGTGGTTGGGCAGACAGCCAAAGGGCTGCGCGCAGATGATGTTGCGCACCCCCGACTCCGCCAGCTCCAGCATCTCGGCGGCCAGCAGCCACCCCTCCCCCATCTTGGCCCCCAGGCCGATGATGCCGTCGGCCAGCTTGCGCACATGCGCAAAGGGCGTGGGCGGCGTGAAGTCGCTCTCCTGCCCGATGAGCTCGATGAGCTCCCTCTGGCGCGCACACAAAAACGAGACCGCAACCGCGTTGCGGCAGCTCTTGAAGGGCTTGGTGCCGTAAAGATGACGGTCCACAATGTCGTTGTAGGTGCAGTACAAAAAGAAGTCGAGCAGCCCGGGAATGGCCACCTCCGCCCCCTCCCGCAGCAGAAAGGACTCGAGATGGTTGTTGCCGAGCGGCGAGTATTTGACGAAAATCTCCCCCACGATGCCAACGCGCGGCTTGTCGCGCCGGCTGCGCGGGATTTTCGAAAAGTCGCGCACAATGTCGCGGCAGGTCTGACGCACCAGCGAAAGGCGCGGGAAGGCCCCCGTCCCAAGCTCCTGCGACAGGCGCCGCGTCCAGTCGTCAAGCAGGCGCTGCGTGTCGCCCGCCTGCAGCTCGTAGGGCCGGCACTGGCGCGACAGAAGCTCCAGAAGGTCTGCGTAAATGACCGCAAACAGCATGCGGTAGAGCATGGGCAGCGAAAGCGTGAAGCCCGACTGCTTCTCCACCCCCGCCGGGCTGAAGGAAATCACCGGCACCTGCCCCAGCCCCGCCCCCGCCAGCGCCTTGCGCAGCAGGGGAATGTAGTTGGAGGCGCGGCAGCCGCCCCCCGTCTGAAAGAGCATGAGCGCCGTCGAATCGGCGTCAAAGCGCCCTTGCCCCAGCGCGTCGAGAAACTGCCCCGCCACCAAAATGGCAGGGTAGCAGGTGTCGTTGTGCACATGCCGCAGCCCCACGTCGGCCACGCGCGACGCGTCGGCGTCCAGCAGCTCCACCCGGTAGCCCTTGGCCTGCAAAATCGCCGAAATCAGCGAAAAATGAACCGGCAGCATGGTGGGAATCAGGATGGTGTGGGTCTTTTTCATCTCCTTCGTGAAAACGGCGTGCTCACTGGACATGCGGCTCTCCCCTCTCCTCCAGCGCGGCAAGCAGGCTGCGCAGACGGATGCGCACCGCGCCCAGATTCGTAATCTCGTCAATCTTGATGCCGGTGTAAATCTTGCCCCCGGCCGTCAGAATCGAACGCACCTCGTCGGTGGTGATGGCGTCAATCCCGCAGCCAAACGACACGAGCTGCACCAGCTCCACCCCCGGCGTCGCCGCCGCAAAGGCCGCCGCTCGATACAGCCGCGCGTGGTAGGTCCACTGGTTGAGCACCGCCACGGGCTGCGGCGGCGCAAGGTGGAACACGCTGTCCTCGCTGACCACCACAAACCCCAAAGAGGCCGCCAGCTCGTCGATGCCGTGGCTGATTTCGGGGTCGGCGTGGTAGGGCCGCCCCGCCAGAATCATCACCCGGTGCCCCGTCTCCCGCGCAAAGGAAAGCGCCTTCTCCCCCTCGCGCGCCAGCTCCTCCTGAAAGGCCCGGTAGGCCTCAAACCCCCGCTTCACCGCCCGGTGCATGAGCGCCCCCGGCAGCGAAATGCCGCAGCGCGCAAACATGGCCCGCAGCTCCCTGGCAAGCTGGTGACGGCTGTTGAGATTGAGATAGGGATACAAAAAGGTGGTCTGCCGCAGGTGCGGCATGTTGCCGTGCAGCAGCTCGGGATAGTAGGCCACCACGGGGCAGTTGTAGTGATTGTCCGAGCCCTTTTCCTCAAAATTGTAGGTCAGGCAGGGGCAGAAGATGAAGTCGGGCTTTTGCTCGAGCAGCTCCTCGATGTGCCCGTGCATGAGCTTGGCCGGGTAGCACACCGTGTCAGACGGGATGGAGGACTGCCCCTTTTCGTAGGTCGCCCGCGTGGAGGGCGGCGACAGCACCACCGAAAAGCCAAGCTGCGAAAAGAGCGCGTGCCAGAGCGGCGCAAGCTCCCACGCCCCCAGCGCAAGCGGAATGCCGATGACGCCCCGCCTCCCCTCCTGCGGCTTGAGCCGCAGGAGACGCTCCCGCTTGAAGGCATACAGGTTGGGAAGGGGCTGCGAGGACGACTGCCCCAGCGCCCGCTCGCACCGGTTGCCCGAGATGCTGCGCCGCCCGTCGGCAAAGCGGATGACGGTCAGCGCGCAGCGGTTGGCGCAGCCCCTGCACTGCGTGCTGGAGGCCTGATAGGAAAAACCCCCGAGGGCCTGCGCGTCAAGCAGCGTGTCACAGGGGTGGCGCGCGGCGTAGAGCGCCGCGCCCACCGCTCCCATCAGACCGGCCACGTCGGGCCGCAGCACCGGCTGCCCCAGCTCGCGCTCAAAGGCGCGCAGCACCGCGTCGTTGAGAAAGGTGCCGCCCTGCGCCACCACATGGCGCCCCAGCACCGGCGGCGACCCCGCCCGGATCACCTTATACAGCGCGTTCTTCACCACGCTGATGGAGAGCCCCGCCGAAATGTCGGCCAGGCTGGCCCCCTCCTTTTGCGCCTGCTTGACGCTCGAGTTCATAAAAACCGTGCACCGGCTGCCAAGGTCCACCGGCGCGCGGGCAAACAGCCCCTCCCGGGCAAAGTCCGCAACAGACAGCCCCATCGAGGTGGCAAAGGTCTCGAGAAAGGAGCCGCACCCCGAAGAGCAGGCCTCGTTGAGCGAGATGCCGTCGATGGCGCCGTCGCGGATGGTGAAGCACTTGATGTCCTGCCCGCCGATGTCGAGGATGAAGTCGACCTCGGGACAGAAAAACTGCGCCGACAGCAGGTGCGCCATGGTCTCCACCAGCCCGCAGCCCACATGAAAGGCGTCGCGGATGAGCTGCTCGCCGTAGCCCGTCGCCGCGCTGCCGCAAATGCGCACACGGTCGCCAAAGGTGCGGTAGATGTCCTCAAGCTGACCGCGCACCACCTCGATGGGGCTGCCGTGGTTGGACTGGTAGTCCGAATACAGCAGCTCGCCCTGCGGCGTCAGCAGCGCCAGCTTGGTGGTGGTGGAGCCGCAGTCGATGCCAAGATAGGCGTCGCCCCGGTAGTCCTGCGCGGCGCGCGGCAGGCAGGCCCGCGCGTGGCGGGCGCAAAATTCGTCGTATTCCTCCCGGCTGTCAAACAGGGGCGCAAGACGCGGCGTCTCGGCCGTGCCGGCCGCCTCCTGCAGCAGCCCGGTCAGCGTATCGCAGGTGAACGGCTCCCGCTCCCCCTGCGCGCACAGCGCCGCCCCGATGGCCACCGCAAAACGGCTGTACTCCGGGAAAACGGCGTCCTGCGGCGAGAGCCCCAGCGTCTGCACGAAACGCTCGCGCAGCCCCTGGCAGTAGTAAAGCGGGCCCCCGAGAAACATGACGCGCCCCGAAATGGGCCGCCCCTGCGCAAGCCCCGTGATGGTCTGGTTGACAACGGCCTGGTAAATGCTGGCCGCCAGGTCCTCCTTGCGCGCCCCCTGGTTGAGAAGCGGCTGAATGTCGCTCTTGGCAAACACCCCGCAGCGCGAGGCGATGGGGTAAATCTGCCGGTGCGACAGGCTGAGCCGGTCGAGCTGCTCCACCGTCACCCCCAGCAGCGTGGCCATCTGGTCGATAAAGGCGCCGGTGCCGCCGGCACAGGTGCCGTTCATGCGCTGGTCGGCCCCGCCCGTCAAAAACAGCACCTTGGCGTCCTCCCCGCCCAGCTCGATGACCACGTCGGTGTCGGGCGCAAGCTCCGAAACCGCACGGCTGGTGGCAAAGACCTCCTGCACAAAGGGCATCCCCGTCTGCTGCGACAGGCCAAGCCCCGCCGAGCCCGACAGCGCCGCCCGGAAGGGACGCTCCCCAAGACGGTCCTTCAGCTGCGCAAGCAGCAGCAGCACCGCCTCGCGCACCTTGGACAGATGGCGCTCGTAGCGGCACCAGGTCACGCGGCCCTGCTCCACCAGCACCAGCTTGGCCGTGGTGGAGCCGAGGTCGATGCCCACGAGGGGGGTGGAATTTTGAATGGAAAGAACGCAGTCGAGCATGGCAATACCTCGGCAAAAAAGACGACCAGGGAAAGGGCGGCCCAAGACGGGGCGTGGAAAACCCGGT
>DVNV01000057.1 GCA_018714125.1 Candidatus Galloscillospira excrementipullorum | reverse complement strand
TGGTCTCCTGCCGCCGCGCGGCGGCCCCTTCCCCATAAAAGACAGCAACGCCGTCTGAAGCATTCCTCCAGGCGGCGTTTGTTTTTTATCTTTTATCCTCTGCGCCGGCCTCCCGAGCCCCGCTTGGACTCGACATTGCGCCGCAGGGACGACATTTTATCATCGCTGTCCGCTTTGAATTTGCTCATCATTTCTTCGAAGGTGACCGGCTGAACCACCTGCTTGGGCTGCCAGCCCACATTCCCCCGGCGCGCAGGAGCACGGCGGGAAGACTGCTGCGGCTGGTCGAGCAGCCGCTTGATGGAGAGGTTGATGCGGCCGTTTTGGTCAATTTCAATCACCTTGACCTTGACAATCTGATTTTCCTGCAGGTAATCCGTGATTTCCTTGACAAAGCCGGTCGACACCTCCGAAATGTGCACCATTCCGGTTTTGTTCTCCGGCAGCTCCACAAATGCGCCAAATTTGGTAATGCTGGTGACTTTGCCCTCTAAAATCGCGCCCACTTCGATTTGCATAACGCTTTCTTTAGCTCCTCATCTGGTGATTTGAAACAACGCGGTCTGCTCAGCCCGGAATGGCCATAAAAACGGTCTCATCCGCATCGACCAGCCCCAGCTTTTCCTGCGCGATTTTGGCCACCTGCTCGTCGCTCAGGCCATTGTCGAGGTCGTTTTGAATGGTCTGATTTTGAACCTCAAGCTCGGCGTTTTGCGCCTCATACTGCTCTACCGTGCGTTTTTTCTGCGCAATCTGAAGCTGAAGGTCCGCAATCTGCACCGAGGCATAAATGACAAAGACAGCCAGCAGCAGCTTGAGAACGACCCCTTGTCTCTGTCTGACTCTCTTCATCTTCTCACCCCCGCCTTGCTTCGCTCCTTTTATTATTGCAGATTTTCCCGAGCATTACAATAGCTTTTTCAAAGAAGTTTCGCACGATTTTGCAGGCGGCCCTCACCCGTTTGGCAAACCAGCCGCCCGCCGTCATCACCAGCCTGCCAAGGCTCATGTGATACAGCCAGGCCCCAAGCAGCGCACACACCAAAATGAACACCCTGGGCTGCCCCTTGTTGGCATAAAGAAGAAAAAAGAAGCAGCCTGCCGACAGCAGCGTCCAATACAGCAAATCCTGCAGCACAATGGACAGCCGCCCGGCAGGCAGCATGAGACGCCAAATGCGAAACAAGTCATACAGCAGCATGCCCGCCGCGCCAAAAAGCGCCGAGCAGCCGGCCAGCCACAGCTCAAAAGACGTGGAAAAATCCATCTCTCTCACCCGAAAATACGGCTCAAAAGGCCGGGACGGGAGGGGGCGCTGTCGGAATATTCCAGCGTGTCAATCAGGCCCTCAATCTGGAGCTCGCCGCTTTCCACCGAGAGCTTGTTGATGTGCAGGCCCTCCCCCCGCAGCAGCAGGGTGCCCTCCAGCGTGTCGAGCAGGATTTCATGCTCGTCAAAGCTGATGACGTCTTCCACCCCTGAGATTGTCAGCTTTTCCCTGCCCTCCATTGTCAGCCGGTGCGCCGCGTTGCCCTTTTTGTCCTCATTCATGCTCTTGTTCCCCCGCAACCATTGGAATCGGCCGCACGCTGCGGCACGGCCCTTATGTCCCATTTGTATGCCGGGCAAGCGCACTCTATTCCTCCTCAAGCACCCTGTAAAGCGCGGCGGCGCCCTCCTTGGAGACGTGCTCCGGCGTGGACAGCACCTCCACCCGAAGCACCCGCTCCCCAAAGGCAATCTCTATCACGTCGCCGGATTTGACGTCGTAGGCCGGTTTGACCACCCGCCCGTTGACGCTGACCCTCTGGCCCGATGCGGCATCGTTTGCCACCGTTCTGCGCTTGATGATGCGTGACACCTTGAGATACTTGTCAAGCCTCAATCTCGTTCCTCCTCTGCGGGCGCGTCCTTTTGCACATGCTGCGCGCGCCGCATGTCCAGTATAGCGGCCCCCGGCGCCTGCGTCAAGGCCGCCTCCGCCCGGCCCGCCGCGCGCCTGTCAAAAGCGGCCCTTCGCCCAAAAGGGCGAAGAGCCGCTTGTCTTTTTCTTCCCGTATACCGGTCTTCTTACCACAGCATAAGCTTGTTGGCCTCGGCACGGAGCTGCTCACGGAAGTCGGGGTGGGCAATGGCAATCAGGTTATCCACTCTCTGACGGACGGTGCGCGCCTTCATGGGGGCAATGCCATACTCGGTGACGATATAGTCGATGTTGTTGCGGCTCATGGTGACGATGGAGCCGGGGGTGAGGATGGACTTGATCTTGGAGTAGCGCTCGCCGGCACGGTTGGTACCGCTCGAAGCCATGGCGATGATGGACTTGCCGTCCTTGGAATGGATGGCGCCCTCGGCAAAGTCATTCTGACCGCCGGTGCCCGAGAACTGACGGCTGCCCAGCGACTCGGAGGCAATCTGCCCGGTCAGGTCAACCTCGATGCAGGTGTTGATGGAGACCATCTTGTCGTTCTTGGCGATGACCCAGGGGTCGTTGACGTAGTAGGTGGGCATCATGTAGACCGAGGGGTTGCCGTCGAGATAGTCAAACAGCTTGCGGGTGCCGTTGGCAAACGCGCCAATGGTCTTGCCCTTGTGCAGCGTCTTGCGGGTGTTGGTGACAACGCCGGCCTCCACGAGGTCCGCAATGGAGGAGGTCAGCATCTCGGTGTGGACGCCCAGCTCCTTCTTGGTCTTGAAGGCCTGCGCCACGGCATCCGGCACGGCGCCGATGCCGAGCTGAATGGTGGAGCCGTCTTCGACCAGGGTGGCGACATGGTTGCCGATGGCGATATCCACGTCGGTCAGGGTGCCGGCCTTCATGGTGGGGATATTTCTGTCGGTCTGCACCACGGCGGTGACGTCGGAAATATGAATCTCATACTCGCCGGGGATGTTGGGCATATCGTCGACAATTTCGAGGATGACCACGTCCGCGGTATCGAGGAACTTCTTTTCCCAGCCGCCCAGCGACAGGTTGAAGTAGCCGTGCTTGTCCATGGGGGTGGCCGAGGTGGCAATCACATTGGGCTTCCAGACCTCATTGTAGCGGGTGTAGCAGGCGTGCAGGTGCATGGGGATGAGCGAAACCTGGCCATAGGGATGCACGGCACGGGTGCCGCCGCCGTAGAAGTTGGACTGGGTGAAAAACTTGTTGCGGTACTTCTCGTCAAAGAGGTAGGGATACTGCTCCATTCCGCCGCCGCCATAGATGGTGACTTCCGTCACACGGTCGTAAATGGTGTGCAGCTCACGGTAGAAGCAGACGGGCTCCAGGGCGCCAAATCCGGTTGCAATCAGAGCTTTATCGGGAATCTGCTTCACGGCATCCTGCATGCTCATGAGTTTTTGCTGATACATTTCCTGAATTGTTGCCATCATAATCTCCATTCCGCCGCTGCGCTCCGGCTTGTATTCCGAGGTGGGGGCCTCGGTGCGCAGTTTCGTTGACAAAAAAAGTATACCGTATTCTGAAAGACGGGTCAAGCCATTTTTGTGACCGTCCCCGCAAAAAGAGGGCAGGAACGTGTGTTGATTTTCTGTAGGCTTTGCCAAAAAAACCGCCTGCAGAGGGCTCTGCAGGCGGTTTTTCCCTTGTGAGGACTGCTTTTGAGACTTACTTTTTGGCAGCCTTGCCAATCTCCATGCCACGGTTGAACGCAGCCTCGTTGAGAGGATTGAGCTCGGGGCTCTTGGCGCCCAGCTTCTTGAAAGCGGTGGCCAGAACCTTCTCGGGGGGCAGCAGCTCGGTGTAGCCGATGTAGGCGCCCGCCATGACAAGGTTTGCAACCTTGGGGTTGCCCAGCTCGTCGGCAATCTCGTTGGCCGGAACCTTGATAATCTGGATATCGGTTCTGTTGGGCTCAACCGAAACGATGGAGCTGTTGATGAACAGGTTGCCGCCCGGCTTGACCTGGCTCTGGAACTTGGTCATGGAGGGGTCGTTGAGCACCATGATGTCGTCCATGAACTCGGCAACCGGGGCGCCGATGGGCATATCGGCAATCGTGACAAAACAGTTGGCGGTACCGCCGCGCTGCTCACCGCCGTAGCTCGGGAAGAACGTGACTTCCAGATCAGTGGTCTCACAGGCGGTGTAGCACATCAGCTGGCCGATGACCATAACGCCCTGGCCGCCAAAGCCGCCAACAAGTAATCTTCTTTCCATTTGTGTCCTCCTCGTCCATTGACATAGGCCGGTCTTGTTTCGCCGGGCCTAGCCCAATGGGTTCGCTTTTACCGGGAAGCGACTGCCCTGATTTTATAAGTACCCTATCTGTCGCGATAAACGCCCAGGGGGAACTCCTTGAGTGTGTTTTCCTTGACATATTCCAGCGTCTCGAGCGGCGTCATGCCCCAGTTGGTCGGACAGTTGGACATGACCTCCACCAGCGAGAAGCCCTTGCCGTCAATCTGGTTCTGGAAGGCCTTTTTGATGGCCGCCTTGGTCTTCATGATGTTGGGGGCATCCACACAGGTCACGCGCTCGAGATAGGCGGGAGCCTTGAGGGTGGCCAGCAGCTCGCACATATGCACCGGATAGCCGTGGTGCTTGGGGTC
>DVNV01000056.1 GCA_018714125.1 Candidatus Galloscillospira excrementipullorum | reverse complement strand
ATTTCCTCCATACCCGCTTCGTCACCGTACGCCGTGCCGATTCCGGCCTCCGGCAGAATACATGGAGACGCACTCTGTCCGCCGTGCGGTGCTTACGGGGCCGCTTTCCCGGCAAGCGGTCAGCCTAATTTAATTCAGGCGCACTGCGCCAATGAATTTTTGCTTATCTGTCGCGATACACGCCCAGAGGGAACTCGACCATGGTCTTCTCTCTCATGAACTTGATGGAATCCAGGGGAGAGAGGCCCCAGTTGGTCGGACAGGCGGACATGATCTCAACCAGCGAGAAGCCCTTGCCGTCGATCTGATTCTGGAAGGCCTTTTTGATGGCCGCCTTGGTCTTAATGACGTTGGGGGAAGAATCGCAGGACACGCGGGCCAGGTAGGTGGGGGCGCCCAGCTGATTCAGGATCTCGCACATATGGAGAGGATAGCCGACATCCTCAGCCTTACGGCCGAAGGGAGCGGTGGTGGCCTTCATGCCAACCAGCGTGGTCGGAGCCATCTGGCCGCCGGTCATGCCGTAGGTCGAGTTGTTGACGAAGATAACGGTAAAGTTCTCGCCGCGGTTGGCAGCATACATGATCTCGGAGAGACCGATAGCAGCCAGGTCGCCGTCGCCCTGATAGGTGTAGACAACCGTATCCTTGGGAGCCATTCTCTTCAGGCCGGTGGCAACAGCCGGAGCACGGCCGTGAGGCGCGTTCATGACGTCGCACTTCCAGTGTCTGGCCGTGATGCAGCAGCAGCCAACGCCGACAACGCAAACAGTTCTATCCAAAATACCAAGCTCTTCCTGAACCTCGCAGACGAGCTTGACAACAACGCCATGGAGACAGCCGGGGCAAAAACCGCCGACGACTTCGTGCTTTGTACTGGGTACGCTATACACTTTTTCCATTATAGTTGACCTCCTATCTTACAGTGCTTTGAAAGCCGCGATGATCTCTTCACGACCGACGATGTTGCCGCCCGAACGACCGAACTGGTGGATCGGGATTCTGTCCTGAATGGCGAACTTGACGTCTTCGACCATCTGGCCGGGGATCGCCATCTCGACATCGAGGATGAACTTGATCTTCTTGGGATCAAGAGCCTTGTAGGCATCGTAGGGGAAGGGGAAGACGATGATGGGACGAATCAGGCCAACCTTGACGCCCTCGGCGCGCAGCGCGTCGACAGCAGACTTGGCAACACGGCCGGCCGTGCCATAACCGGTGATGACATATTCGGCATCTTCCATCTTGTAGAGCTCGACCATGGTGTCTTCCTTGGCCCATCTCTCATACAGCTCGCCGGAAACGCGGTTGGACTCCTCCAGGCCTCTGGGACCGGGCTTCTCGCCGGCAGCGATGGCTTCCATGGCCAGCATGGAGGTACGGCCGCCCCACAGGTCGATGTTGACCGGGCCGATTTCACGATGCTTGAAGCCGTTGACCAGCCAGTTCTTTCTGGCCTGCTTCTCTTTTTCAAGCTGCTCGTCGCTCTTCATCTCGGGCAGGGTGACGGGCTCCATCATGGCGCCGATACAACCGTCGGCCAGAATCATGACGGGGTTGCGGTCTCTCTCTGCCAGCTCAAATGCCTTGTAGGTCAGGTCCACGGCCTCCTGCAGGGTGCCGGGGGAGACAACGATCATCTTGTAGCCGCCGTTGCCCATGGCCTTGGTGGCCTGCCAGTAGTCGGACTGGGCGGGCTGAATGGAACCGCCGCCGGGGCCGCCGCGCATGAAGTTGGCAACAACCAGGGGCAGCGAGCCGTTGGCCGCCTGAGAAACACCCTCGGCCTTCAGGGAGACGCCGGGGCTGGAGGAGGAAGTCATGGCCTTGACACCGGCGGAAGCGGCGCCCATAACCATGTTGATGGAGGCAACTTCAGATTCACCCTGGACAAACTGGCCGCCAACTTCGGGCAGTCTGCGGGCAAAATACTCGGGAACCTCGTTTTGAGGGGTGATGGGGTAGCCGGCGAAGAAACGGCAGCCCGCTCTGACGGCCGCTTCAGCAACAGCTTCGCAGCCCTTCATGAATTTTCTTTCCATAGGTCTTTTCCTCCTTACTTGTAGATCTCAATGGCGGCGTCAGGACATGCAATGGCGCACATTTTGCAGGCAATGCAAGCATCCTGGTTCACGACGGTGACATAGTGGTACCCACTGGGATTGCTCTCCTTGCCCAGCGCCAGAACGCCCTTGGGGCAGTTGAGGATACAAAGCTCGCAAGCCTTGCAGACTTTGCTGTTGATCTCGACCTTTGGCATAGCACTTCTCTCCTTACTCGAATGATATATTAAGCACTTTGCCGATGCTTACCGCATCGACAGACCGCGAGGGCCCTCCGGGATGATCTTTCCGGGGTTGCGGAACAGCCACGGATAGATGATGAAGATATCAATGGGGATGAGCGGCTCTTCAATGCGGTCCTTGACCTCATCGTAGAGCTCGCTGAGCACGCAGACATAGTCGATGCCCACGTCGCCGCCTTCGAGAATCTTCTTGAGCTTCTCGTTGCCCTCCACAACCTCGTCGGGCGTGGTGGTCAGACCAAGGTTGGGATTGCTGATGATGTTGACCTTGCGCAGACGCGACACGCGGGTGATGCTGTAAAGCGTGTCGTTGATGCTCATGGCATCCTTCGACCACGGACGATAGGTGTTGATGACAAAGAACACACAGGTGTTGTCGTCGTTGAGAATATGGGAAAACTGGCCAATCATACGGGCGCCGGCCGCGTTGCCGCCGATGTCCATGAGCACATAGGCATCGGGGTCAGTCAGTGTCTCAATGACGCCGGGCACAATGGTGGGCGCATCGAGCAGCTGCTTTTGGCTGTGCACAATGATGCCCTTCTCCTCAAGCAGCTCCGACACGTCGCGCGTACGGAACAGGCCCTTGGTCTGGTCCATGTCAAACAGGTGAACCGGCTTCTCGCTCACCTCTGCCATGAGCTGAGCAAAATTCATGGCCAGCTCGGACTTGCCGGAACCAGCCTCTCCAATGAAGACAAAGTTTTTCTTTCTAGCGAGCAACTCGCGCATGATATTACTTTCCATAAACTTCCCCTCGCTCCATGCTCCCAAATTGTCGGCAAAGGGCTCATACAGGCCCTTTGCCGCAGTGTTGTCCGCCTAAAGTCGAACGCCGTTTGCCAAAGGCTGCAGCCAAAGGCGACACGACGCCAGTTTTCAGTGTAATTATACTATAATATTTTGTCCGCGTCAACGCCGCTCGGGCCGGAACTTGTGGCAAAAATGAACAAAAATGAGGGTGTTTTTTTGTTCGAAAGAGCCTGCCTTGGGGCGGGCCCCGCCGCAGCCATTCCCTTTTTCCGCCGTGTTTCGCGCCGTCCCTCTGGGGCTCCGCCCGCCGGCCTTTGGGCCGGCGGGCGGGGCCAAAATTTTTATTTTCCGCGCCCTGATGCAAGGGCGCCCGGGGCCTTTTGCCTTTGCCGCTACTTTGCGCGTTTTTTGCTCTTTTTGCGCACCTGATGGTAGGCGTAAACGCTCAGCGCCACAATGGTGCAGAGATAAGGCAGCGCCTCCACCAGCTCATAGGGAATCGATAGCGTCTGCATGGAGTTGGAGAGCGCCATCGTAAAGCCGAAAAAGAGCGAGGCGACCGCGGTCCCCCCCGGCGTGGAGCGCCCCATGGCGTTGGCGGCAAGCGCAATGAAGCCGCGCCCCGAGGTCATGTCGCGCGCAAACCACGACACATAGCCCATCGACATGTAAGCGCCGCCGATGCCGGCCAAAAAGCCCGACAGGATATAGGCCAGATACCGCATGCGCACCACGTTGATGCCCACCGAATCGGCGGCGTCGGGGTTGAGGCCGACGGCGCGGATGCGCAGGCCAAGCGGGGTCTTGTAGAGGAAAAACACCAGCGCAATCACGAGGGCAAAGGTGATGTAGGTGACCACGTTTTGCCCCGAGAAAATGGTGCCGAGCACCGGGATATCCTTGAGAATGGGGATTTCGACATTGGGCAGCACAAAGCTCTTGTGGGAAGAGGAGATGCCCGAGCTGCCGGTCCAGACATAGAGCAAAAACACCGTGCCGTTGGAGCCGATGGTGTTGAGCGCCACGCCGGCCAGCGTTGCGTCGGTCTTGAGCGTGAGCACGAGATAGCCCAGCAGCGCGCCCAGCGCCCCGCCAATCAGCACGCCGGCCGCAAGCCCCGCCCAGCTGCCCCAGACGGGGCTGCCCGTCAGCGACGAGACAAACACGCCGGTCAGCGCGGAAAAGAGCATGATGCCCTCAAGGCCCATGTTGAGGCAGCCGGCCTGGCTTGCCACGGCGGCGCCCAGCGCCGCCAGCAGGATGGGGGTTGTCACGCGAAGGATGGAGGCCGCAAAGGCCGCATTGCCGATGACCGAAAACAGCTCTTCCATGCGCTACGCCACCTCCTTTGCTCCCGCCGCCTCGGCGGTGGCCTCTTTGACGACCATTTTGTGCCTGGTCTTTGCCAAAAAGCTCTCGGCCACCAGCAGCACGATGATGATGGCCTGAATCACCTTGACAATTTCCATCTGCACGCCGGTGCGGCGCAGCATGATGTCCGCCCCGATGCGCAGCCAGGCCAGAAAGCCCGCCGCAAGGGGGACGTATTTGGGGTTGTTCTTTGCAAAGATGGCCACAATGACGCCGTCCCACCCGTAGCCGGTCAGCATGGTCCACTGAAACCGCGTATACATGGACAGCATCTCCACCGCGCCGCCGATGCCCGCCACCACGCCGCTGATGGCCTGCGAGCCAATCACGGCAAAGGCCACCGGCAGGCCGGCATAGCGGGTAAAGTTCATGTTTTCCCCCGCCGAGCGGATGGCAAAGCCCCAGCGCGTCTTGTAGAGGAAGAGGTAGAGCAGCACGCAGGCCGCCACGGCCAGCAGCGCGCCGGCGGTGGTCAGGCGGTACTTGTCGACCAGCTTTGTCATGGGCGCCGTCTCCTCAAAGAGGCAGGAGACAACGGCGCCGGCATTCTTGTCGCGAAAATAGTTCTTGATGACGTACATGGACAGGGAAAAGCACACATAGTTGAGCATGAGCGAAATGACCAGCTCCGAGGCATTCCACTTGTATTTCAGCAGGCCGGGCAGCGCCCCCAGCACGCCGCCCAGCAGGGCGGCCAGCAGCACGCAGACGGCGGCATGCAGCCCCTTGGGCAGCTTGAGTGCGATGGCCGCCACCGCCGCCACCATGCCGCCGAAGAAGAAAATGCCCTCTGCCGCCAGGTTGAACTGCTTGGCGGCAAACACCACGCTGATGGCCACGCCCGTGAAAATGAGAGGAACCATCAGCTCGAGCACGTTAAAAAGATACCGCACCCGCTCAATGGGCCCAAAGAACATGCAGCGCAGCGACTCCAGGGGCGTTTCGCTGACCGCGAAGATAACCACTGCCGTGATGGCGGCGCCGATGAGAATGGCAACCACCATGCGAATGAGCTCAAAGCGCGAAGCGGTGTCGCGCAAAATCCCGCGCTTTTTGCCCTCTTTACCCGTGGACAACGCCGCTCACCTCCTCTTTGGTCTGCCGCTTGACGCCCAGCATGTAAAAGCCGAGCTCCTCCTCGCTCAGCGCCCCGGTGTCGGGATAGTAGGCCACGATTTCCCCGTCCCGCATGACCACGATGCTGTCCGAAAGCTCGAGTGCCTCGTTGAGGTCGGCCGTCACCAGCAAGACGGCCGCCCCCTCGTCGCGCATGGCCACGATGCGCCGGCGGATAAATTCCGCCGCGCCCACGTCGATGCCGCGCGTGGGCTGGTCTGCCACCAGCAGCTTGGGGTTTGAGGACATCTCGCGCGCCACCACCACCTTTTGGATGTTGCCGCCCGACAGCATGCCCACCGTCTGCTCGGCCGACTCGCATTTGACGGTGTACTCCCTGGCCAGCGCCTCCATGTCGCGCTCGATGGCCCGACTCTTGAAGAGCACCTTCCCGGTGTAGCGCTTGTCTTGCGTCTTGCCCGCCAGGATGTTGAAGGAAATGCTCTGGTCCTTGGCCACGCCGTAGACCATGCGGTCGGAGGGGATGTGGGCCATTCCCCGGCGCCTGCTCTCCCGGATGGGGGCGCCCAGCAGGGGAAACCCCTCAAGCGTCACCGAGCCCTCGGCGCCCTCCCGCAGGCCAGTGATGATTTCCACCAGCTCGCGCTGCCCGTTGCCCTCCACGCCGGCCACGCCCAGGATCTCACCCTTGCGCACGTCCAGCGAAACCCCGCGCAGCGCCTTTTTGCCAAGGTCTCCCGTGTACTCCAAATCCCGCACCGACAGCTCCACCTCGCCGGGGGCTGCCTTTGCCTTGTCGATTTTGAGCACCACGTCGCGCCCCACCATCATGCGTGAGATGTCCGCCTCCGACAAATCCGCCGCCTCGTAGGTGCCCACCGTGCGCCCCGCGCGCATGATGGTGATGCGGTCGCACAGCTCCTTGACCTCGCCGAGCTTGTGGGAGATGAACAAAATGGTGTGGCCCGCATCGCGCAGGTGCTTGAGCTCTGCAAAAAGCTCCCTGGTCTCCTGCGGGGTGAGCACCGCCGTGGGCTCGTCGAGAATCAGAATCTCGGCCCCGCGCAGCAGCGCCTTGACGATTTCCACGCGCTGCTTGAGGCCCACCGAGATGTCGCCCACCACAAGGCCGGGCTCCACCTCCAGATTGTATTTTTGCCCCACCTCGCGCGTCATGTCGGCCGCCTTGTCCCAGTCGATGACAAGGCCCTTTTTGGGCTCGTAGCCCAGCACCACGTTTTCGGCCACCGTCAGCTCGTCGACCAGCATGAAGTGCTGATGCACCATGCCGATGCCAAGCCCGATGGCAACGCTGGGGCTTGTGATTTTGCGGGCCTGCCCCTTGACGTAAATCTCCCCGTCATCAGGCTGCTCCAGTCCGAACAGCATCTTCATGAGGGTGGATTTGCCCGCGCCGTTTTCGCCGCAAACGGCGTGGATTTCCCCCTTTTTGACCGAAAGCTCCACCTTGTCGTTGGCCAGGATGCCGTTGCCGTAGACCTTTGTCACACGCTCAACCCTGAGAATTTCACTCAATGCTTCCCACCCCTTTCAAAAGGCGGCCCCGTCCGTGCGGCGCCATCCCGCCGTCACACATTTCCCCGCCTGCGGCCCGGCGCCCCCAGTTTTCGGAAAGCCCGCCTCTTTTCCCTTTTCCGGGACCGGCGCCGCCCCCCGGCAAACACCCCGTCAAGGCCGGAAGAATGCGTCTTTCCCACTTGCTGACATCATATCATATTCCCCGCCGGCAATGCAATTGCCGGCGGGGAATATGCCCTCTGCCCCCTGTCGAAATTGTGCCTTTGCCTTTGGCGTTTTTGCTCAAAAAACCACACCTTTTTCAAAAACACATCACGAAACGGTTTGCGTTTGACTTCCAAAGTAATGCTATGCTATACTGAAACCAAAGCAGATAGGCCCCGGGGAACCGGCCAAAATCCGGCCGGACATTTGCCACCTGAGCCGCATGGCTTTGGAATATACTACAGGGAATGGAGATGTTCGTATGGATATCACGATCACCACCAAGAAGTTTCATCTTTCGGATGAACTGCGGGCGCGCATCGACAAAAAGCTGTCCAAACTCGACCGCTATTTTCGCGACGACGCCCAGGCTACCGTACGTCTTTCCACGCAGAAAAACGACGAGATTGCCGAGGTGACCGTTGTCTCAGGCGGGCTTCAGGTTCGTGCCGAAACCCGCTCGAATGAAATGTTCCATTCGCTGGAGGAGGCCGTCGACAACCTGGAGCGCCAGCTCCAAAAGCACAAAACGCGCCTGACCCAGAGACTCCAGTCGGGCGCCTTTGACGGCATGGCCGTCACCGTTGAGGAGGAAGAGCCCTTCTCCCTCATCAAGGAAAAACACTTCCAGCTCAAACCCATGGACGTGGAGGAGGCCATCCTCCAGATGAACCTTTTGGGACATTCCTTTTTTGTCTACCGCGACGCCCAGCAGGGCGCGGTGTGCGTCGTCTATCACCGCAAGGACGGCGGCTACGGACAAATCGTCGCCGAGTAACCGGCCGGCGCAGCAACGTTTTGCGGCAAAACAGCAACGGCGCCCCCCGCGGCAAGAGCGGGGGGCGTCTGTGTGAGGAGAGCTTATGCAGACCATGCTTCTTCAGGCGCCCTGCCTTTTCGGGCTCGAGCGCTATGTCAAAGAGGAAATCTACGACCTGGGCTACGACATCCACGAGGTCATCGACGGCCGCGTGACCTTTGTGGGAGACGCCGAAGCCGTCGCACGCGCAAACCTCCATCTGCGCTGCGCCGAGCGCGTCATGATTCTTCTGGCCCGCTTCCCCGCGCGCAGCTTCGAGCAGCTCTACCAGGGCGTGCGCGGCATCGACTGGCCGGCCCTCGCCGCACGGCAGGACAACGTCGTGGTCACGGGCTCTTGCGTCAAGTCGCTGCTGCACAGCGTGCCCGCCTGCCAGAAAATCGTCAAAAAGGCCGTGGTCGACAGCCTGTGCGCCGCCTATCGCCTTGTCCGGCTGCCCGAGACCGGCGTTCGCCTTCCCGTGCAGTTTTTCCTGCTGCGCGACGAGGCCATGATTTTGCTCGACACCAGCGGAGCCCCCTTGCACAAGCGCGGCTACCGCGCCCAGGGCAACCTGGCCCCCATCCGCGAAACGCTGGCGGCGGCGCTGGTGCGGGCGGCACGCTACAGGGGCCGCGAGCCCTTCGCCGACCCCTTCTGCGGAAGCGGCACCATCGCCATCGAGGCAGCCATGCAGGCCTGCCGCATGGCGCCCGGCCTGCGCCGCTCCTTCTGCTTTGAAACCTTCGGGTTCCTGTCCCCCGACCTTGTGCGCGACGCCCGGGAGGAGGCGCGCGAGTCCGTCGTGCCGGCACAGGCGCCCATCCTCGCCAGCGACATCGACGAGGCCATGACGGCCCTGACCGCCCAAAACGCCGCGCTGGCCGGCGTGAAGCACTGCCTGCACATCCAAACCGCCCCCGTGAGCGCCTTTTCCCCCGGCCTTGCGGGCGGAACGCTGGTCTGCAATCCGCCTTACGGCGAGCGCATGGCCGAGCGGCAGGAGTGCGAAGCCCTCTACCGCGAAATGGGCCGCGTCTTCTCCCGCCTTGAAAACTGGAGCTGCAACATCATCACCTCCCACGAGGAGTTCGAACGCTTCTACGGAAAAACCGCCGACAAAAAGCGCAAGCTCTACAACGGCATGATCAAGTGCGATTACTACCAGTATTTTCGTCCCCGTCCCGTCAAAGCCCCCGCCGCGCCGCCGGATGCCCTGTGACAGCCCGCCTGCACCCGGCCCCGCGCCCCGACGCCGGACGCCCCTTTTTAACAAAGGGGGGCACAAAGGGAGGGCGCCGCTTTTGCGGCGCCCTCCCTTTGTCGTGCGCGCCCCCCGGCGCGCACCGCCCGGCGCCGGGACCTTCGCACACCGCCCCTCTTCCCCTTCCGGCGCCC
>DVNV01000055.1 GCA_018714125.1 Candidatus Galloscillospira excrementipullorum | reverse complement strand
GGGTGCAGGGCCCCCGCCCTGCCGGGGAAAAGGGCATTTTATGCTTTTCGCGGCCTTTGCCCTGCCTGCCGCAGCCTCCAAAAAGCGGGATACGGCCTTAAAAAAGGCAAAAACTTTCAAAATTCGCCTGTGGGGGCGTCAAGAAGCATGTTGCGTTTTGCCCTGCCACCTGATAAAATAGGAAATACCATCCAAGAGAAAAACCATACGGGAAACCGCCGCCCGCCCGGCTTTCGGGGCGGGCGGGTGCGAAGGAGAAGTCAAGATGTCAGACAAGATGACTTTGCTGCGCGGAGTGAAAAAGCTCAGACAGGCGGGGGTTCGCCTGGAGAAGGAATGCGTGATTTATGTGGACCCCTTCAATCTGCTGACCGATAC
This sequence comes from Candidatus Galloscillospira excrementipullorum, assembly GCA_018714125.1. Classification (GTDB taxonomy): domain Bacteria; phylum Bacillota; class Clostridia; order Oscillospirales; family Feifaniaceae; genus Galloscillospira; species Galloscillospira excrementipullorum. The sequence goes on along the minus strand of DVNV01000055.1, from coordinate 35,917 downwards.
GGGCGATGCCGCCTGCATCCTCATCACGCATGCACACTATGACCACTACTCGCCCGACGATATCCGGCGCGTCATGCGGGAAGACACCACCTTTGTCGCGCCGCATGACGTCTGCGAAAAGCTGGCTGTCGATTTCCCCGGGGCCAGGCTGCGCGAGGTGGCTGCGGGGGATATGCTGTCCTTTTGCGGCATCGGCATTGAGGTTCTGCCCTCCTACAACGTCGGAAAGCCCTACCATCCCAAGGAAAACGGCTGGGTGGGCTATATCATCCGCACGGGCGACGGGGCCTACTATCTGCCGGGCGACTGCGATGTGACGCCGGAATTCCTGGAGGCCGATGCCGATGTGGTGTTCGTGCCCATCGGGGGCACCTACACCATGGACGTGGAGCAGGCGGCACAGGCAATCAATCAGATGAAGCCAAAGCTTGTCATCCCCTTCCACTTCGGCGATGTGGAGGGCGTGGGTGTGCGGGAGGACGGAGAGCGATTCCTCTCCCTGCTTGACGGCGTGGAGGGCATCCTTCTGTAACAACGAAAATACGGCCAAACGGATACGCCGCCGCACTGCTTTCGCGGCGGTGTTTCTTCTGTTTTGCAAAAGAGCGCATACCTTTTCAAAAAAGGGACTGCGGCAGGAAAAGGCTTAAGGCCCGGCGGGAGCAACTCCCCTGACGGTGCGGGAGAGCGCGGGGCGCCACGGCGGGAAGGGCGGCGTCCGCAGCGCGTGCCCCCCGGAAAAGCCGCAGAGTTTCCGAAAGGGGGAGCTTGGAATGGAGCGAAGCGAGTGGCTGGCGCTTCAAAACGGAAGTGACATCAGGGGCCCTGCCATGGGGGAGGGGGCGGTGCTGACGCCCTGCGCGGCGGCGGGCATCGGAGAGGCCTTCGGCCGCCTGCTGGTGCAGAAGACGGGCGGCGCGCAGCCGTCTGTGGCGGTGGGCCACGACCCGAGGGAGAGCGGCCCTGCGCTGGCGCAGGCTGTTGCGGACGGGCTTGCCCTGGCAGGCTGCCGGCCCTTTTTGACGGGACTGTCCACCACGCCCTCCATGTATCTGGCCTGCGCCGCCCCTGAATTTCGCGCACAGGCCGCCGTTATGGTGACGGCGAGCCATCTGCCGCCCGACAAAAACGGCTTTAAGTTCTTCACGCCCGAGGGCGGCTGCGGCAGGCAGACGGTGCGCGCCGTGCTGGAGCTGGCGCAGGAGAGGCGTCCGCAGGGCGGCCGGTATGAGTGCCGGCCGGTGGTGCCGGACTATGCCCGCATGCTGTGCGCGCTGGTGCGAAAGCAGACCGGGCTGCGCCGTCCCCTTTCGGGACTGAAAATCCTGGTGGACGCCGGCAACGGAGCCGGCGGGTTTTACGCACAGGACGTGCTGTGCGAGCTGGGGGCCGACGTGTCAGGCAGCCTTTTCCTCGAGCCGGCCGGATGCTGCCCCGGCCACGAGCCAAACCCAGAAAAGGAGGAAAATCTGGCCGCGCTGTCCCGCGCCGTGCGTGAGCAAAACGCGCAGCTCGGCATCGCCTTTGACCCCGACGCCGACCGCGCCGCCCTCATCGACGCGCAGGGCCGGTGCCTGAGCCGCAACCGGCTCATTGCGCTGGCGGCCGCCGTGCTGGCCCCGCAGTATCCCGGCGGCATCGTCGTGACCGACTCGGTGACCTCCTCGGGCCTGACGCAGTTTTTGGGAAAACAGGGGCTTGTGCACCATCGCTTTAAGCGAGGCTATCAAAACGTCATCGACGAGGCGCGCAGGCTGAGCGACGCCGGCTTTTGCGTGCCGCTTGCCATCGAGACGAGCGGCCACGCCGCGCTGCTGGAAAACCGCTTCCTTGACGACGGCATGTATCTGGCAACGCGCCTTGTGGCCGCCATGGTGCAGTGCCGCAGGCGGGGAGAGGAGCTGGCCGGGCTCATCGAAGGGCTGCGCGAGCCCGCCCAAAGCGCGGAATACCGCATTCCCTTGAAAAAAGGGTCCGACCTCCCGCAGGAGGAGCTGCTTGCCCGGCTGAGCGGCTTTGTGGAGCGGCATCCCGCCCTGTCGCCTGCGCCCGAAAACCACGAGGGCCTGCGCGTCAACGTGGCGCCCCAGGCCGGGGACGGCTGGTTTTTGCTGCGTCAGTCGCTGCACGACCCCGTGCTGGTGCTCAACCTGGAATCCGAGCACCCCGACGGCGTGGCCTGCATGGAAAAGCTGCTGCGCCCCTTCTTTGAGGAGATTGCACCGTTTCTGGAGGCGCAGCCCCCTTTTTGAGGGGGAGAAGCCGCAAATGAGAAAGGAAAAACAAAGGGACTACGGATAACGACATGATTTGGATTACAGCGACACAACTGCAAAAATCTTTCGGGGAGCATGTGGTGCTGTCTGATGTGAGCTTTGAGCTGCGGCAGGGAGAGCATGTGGGCCTCATCGGACGAAACGGGAGCGGCAAGTCCACCCTGTTTCGCCTGCTGTGCGGGCAGATGCAGCCCGACGGCGGCACGCTGAGCGTGGTGCCGGGGCTTCGCATGGAGGTGCTCGAGCAGATTCCGCACTACCCCGAGGGCACCACGGTGGAGCAGGTCATGCGTACCGGCTTTGCCCCCCTGCGCGACATGGAGGCGCAGCTTGCCGCCCTGCGGGAGCAGATGGAGCAGGACGCCTCCCCGGCCCTGCTGCAAAGCTACGACAGGCTGCATGCCCGCTACGAAAGCGAGGGCGGCTACGAGCAGGACCTCTCCTTCGCCCGCGTGGCGACGGGGCTGCATCTGGAAGAGCAGTTTCTCACACGCCCCTTTGAGGCGCTGTCGGGCGGGGAAAAGACCAAGGTCAACCTGGCCCGCATCATGCTGGCAAACCCCGACATCCTGCTGCTCGACGAGCCCACCAACCACCTGGACATGGCCTCCATCGAGTGGACGGAGGAGTTTTTGTTCCACTATAAGGGCACGGTGCTGCTCATTTCCCACGACCGAACCTTCCTCGACGGCACCGTGAACCGCATCATGGAGCTGGAATACGGCAAGATGACCGACTACGCCGGAAACTACAGCGAATATATGGACTACAAGGAGCAGCTTGCCGAGCTGCAGCAGCGCCACTATGAGCGCGAGCAAAAGGAAATCAAGCGCCTGGAGACCGTGTCGACCAGGCTGCTGGGCTGGGGCATCCAGACCGAGCGGTTGTCGCGCGCGGCGCTGAGCATGAGAAAGCGCATCGCCCGGCTGCGGGAAAACCAGACCCAGAGGATGCGGCAGAACAACCGCCGCATCCGCGCCTCGCTCGACGACGGCGGCCGCAGCGGCTTTGACGTGCTCTCGCTCAAGGACGTGGCGGTGGGCTACGACGGCAAAAAGCTGCTTGAGCATGTGAGCTTTGAGCTCAAAAAGGGCGAGCGCGTGGCGCTGCTGGGCGACAACGGCGCCGGCAAGACCACCCTCTTTAAGCTGCTGTGCGGCGAGCTGCCGGCCATGGAGGGGCGTGTGAAGTGGGGCGCCAACGTCAAGGTGGGGCTCATGCCCCAAAACCTCGTCTTCGAGCACCCCGAGCGCACGCTGCTCGACACCCTGCTGTGGGAGCGCCCGGGGCTGACGGCCCAGATGGCGCGCGACCGCCTGGCCTCCTACGACTTTCTGGGCGAGGAGGTCTTCAAGCTGGTGGCAGACCTGTCGGGCGGGGAGCGCGCACGTCTCAAGCACTGCCTGCTCTCCTTTGAGCCCATCAACCTCTTTTTGCTCGACGAGCCCACCAACCATCTCGACATCCCCTCGCGCGAGTGGGTGGAGAGCGTGCTCGAGGAGTACGAGGGCACGCTGCTCTTCATCTCGCACGACCGCTACTTCATCAGCCGCATGGCCTCCCGCATCCTCACGGTGGAGCAGGGCACGGTGCATGATTTTCGCGGGGACTTTGAGGCCTATCAGCAGGCGCGCGAGGCGCGCAGGCAGACGGCCGCCCCGGCGGCGCCAAAGGCGCCGGCAAAGGAGGCTGCCGAGGCGAAGGCGCCCGCCGACGGCGGACGAGCCCTCTCCCCGCTTCGGCAGGAGCGCACGCTGCAGCGCCGTCAGGCGGCCTGCGAAAAGGAGATTGCGGCTCTGGAGCAGCAGCTTTTGCAGCTCAAAGAGGAGATGGAGCGCAGCATGAGCGACTATGAGACGCTCTTTGAGCTGACGCAGCGCCAGGCCGCCCTCGAGACGCAGCTCGAGGAGCTGTATGAGCAGTGGTCGGGCTTTGCCGAGCAGCTTGAGGCGATGGAATCGGAAAAAGAAAAAGAAAAAGAGCAGTGACCTGCGCGCGCACAGGGCGCCCCGCCCCCGCCCCGCCCGTCCGGCGGGAGGGGGGGCCTTTGCCCTTCGCAAAGGGCAAAGGGGGACAAGCCGGCGCCGCAGGGGGAAAGGGGACAAGGCAACACCGTGAAAAAGGAGCGTTACAGCTATATTATCATGCTTGGGCACCTGTGCGCCGACTTGGGGGGCGGGGCGCTGCCCGCCATTTTGCCCTTCCTGGTGGCGGACAGGGGCATCACCTATGAGGCGGCCGCCGGGCTGACCTTTGCGCTGAGCAGCGTGGGCTCGCTTATCCAGCCGCTCTTCGGCTCGATGGCCGACAGGACGTCGCGCCCCTGGCTTATGTCGCTTGGCATCCTGCTGTCGGGCTGCGGCGTGTCCATGCTGGGCTTTCTCGACAGCTATCCGGCCATGTTTGCCGCCGTCATGCTGACCGGCATCGGCTCGGCCCTCTTCCACCCAGACGCAGGCCGCATGGCAAACTATGTGGCGGGCGAGGCCAAGGGAAAGGGCATCAGCAACTTCTCGGTGGGCGGCAACATGGGGGGCGCGCTGGGCCCCGTTTTGGTGGTCTGGGGCATGACCGTGTTCGGCGTCAGGGGCACGGCGGTGCTGGCGCTGCCGGCCGTGGCCATGACCCTTTTCATGGTGACGCAGCACGGCCGCTTCGCCGAATTTGCCGCGCAGGGCGGCCGCGAGACGGCTGCGGCCGCCGCCGCAGGGCAAAGGGACGACTGGAAATCCTTTGCAAAGCTGACCGGCGTTGTGTTTTTGCGCTCGACCATCGCCACCGGCATGAGCACCTTTTTGCCTCTGTTCTGGCAGGGGGTGCTCATGCAGTCGGAGCAGGTTTCGGGCAGCGTGACCACCGTTTTGGCGCTGTCGGGCGCCGTGGCAACGCTGGTCGGCGGCCGCATGGCCGACGTCCTGGGCTGCAACAGGGTCATCCGCGCGGGGCTGACGGTGCTGCCCCTTTGCCTGCTGAGCGTCACGCTGTCGCGCTCGGTGCTGCTCTCCACCCTGCTGCTGGTGCCCGCCGCCGCCGCCCTCAATCTGGCCTACAGCCCCTCGGTGACGCTGGGCCAGAAATTCGTGCCCAACCATCTGGGGCTGTCCTCGGGCATCACGATGGGCCTGGCCGGCAGCTTTGGCGGCGTGGTCTCTCCCTTTTTGGGCAAGATTGCAGACGGGGCCGGTGTGGAGCGGGTGCTCTGGATTCTGATTGGCATGGCGGCGGTGGCGGGCGCTGCCTCCTATTTTGTGCCCGACGCCAAAAAGCCCCCCGTGCAGGCGGGCGCCGAAAGCGGGGTGCGCCCCTAAGCGGCGAGCGGCCGCAGGGCCTGTGCGCGCCCTTGCAATCGGGAGGGGCATGTGATATATTGGAAAAAAGAGCCTTGTGCGCCGCGCTCTTGCATTGGCGGCGGACAAGCGGCAAAAAGGAGATGCTGTCATGACACTGGACGAGGCCGTTCGAACCAGGCGCAGCGTGCGCCGCTACACCGGCAAGCCCCTGACCGACGAGCAGGTGAGGCACCTGATGGAGGCCGCCATGGCCACCCCCTCGGCCTGCGACTGCCGGCCCTGGGAGTTTGTGGTGGTGCGCGACAAGGAGCAGCTTGCGCGCATTGCGGCCTGCGGGAAATACACCGGCATGGCCGCGCAGGCCGGCGCCGTGATTGTCATTTGCGCCCTGCCGGGACGTCAGGAAATCTGCCCCGGATTTTTCCCGCAGGACTGCGGCGCCGTGGCCATGAGCATCTGGCTGACGGCGACGGCCATGGGGCTGGGCGCCGTGTGGTGCGGCGTTTACCCCGACGAGGGCATGGTGGGCCGCGTGGCGCAGGTGGTCGGCACGCCGCAGGACGTGGTGCCCTTCGGGCTCATCTGCGTGGGCGAGCCGGCCGAGCACCCCGAGCCCAGGGGCCGGTATGAGCCCTCGCGCGTGCATGCCGACCGATGGTAAGGCAGGAAGGCTGCGGCGCCCCTCAAAAGCCCGCCCGAGGCGGGCGGGTCTTTGTGCAGGGGGAGAGAGTCCCCCTCTGTGTGAAGGGGGCCTTTGGCGCCATGGGGAAGAGCTGCCGCGAGGCGAGGAGCTGCCTGCACCGGCAAGAGGCCGCCACGGGCAGGCCTCCAGGCTTTTGACGCCCCTTTTCCGCAAACCCCCGGAGCAGCCCGATACGATGCCATACCAAAACGAATGACAAAACAATAAAGGAGGCGTTTCCCCCCCATGAAACTCATGAATTTCTGGCAGGACGGCGAAGTTCACGTCGGCGTCATCACCGAGCAGGGCGTTGCGGATTTGACGGCCGCCGTCAAGGCGTGCGGCTGTGAGGACTGCAAGGCGCTTGGCACCATGGAGACGCTCATCGCAGCAGGCGAAGAGGGCAAGAAGAAGGCCGAGGAGATTGCCAAAACGGCCCCCAAGAAAAAGCTCGAGGAGCTGACCTATGCCCCCGTTGTCACAAAGCCCGAAAAGATTTTCTGCATCGGCCTCAACTATCTGGCCCACGCCATGGAGGGCAGCGGGCGCCTGCCCGTGGTGCCCGAAGTCTTCAGCAAGTTCAACACGGCCCTTGCCGCCCACAACGAGGAAATCCCCCTGCCCAAGGCGGGCAGCCGCTTTGACTATGAGGCCGAAATGGTCATCGTCATCGGCAAGGAGGCCAAATGCGTCTCCAAGGAGCAGGCCATGGACTATGTCTACGGCTACACCGTGGGCAACGACCTCACCGCCCGCGAGCAGCAGGGCAGGGTCAGCCAGTGGCTGATCGGCAAGTCGCCCGACAAGTTCGGCCCCGTGGGCCCCTGCATTGTCACCAAGGACGCCATCGACGGCGGCAACATGCCCATCCGCCTGTGGTGCAACGGCGAGCTGCGCCAAAACTCCAACACCAACGACCTGATTTTTGACATCCCCACCCTGGTCAGCTACATCTCCCAGTTTGTCACCATGAAGCCGGGCGATTTGATTTTCACCGGCACCTGCGCCGGCGTCATCAGCGGCATGAAGCTCGACCCCGACAAGAAGCCCTGGCTCAAGCCGGGCGACGAGGTGGTCGTGGAAATCGAGGGCATCGGCAAGCTGCGCAACGTGCTGGTGTAACACGGCGCCGGAACGGCGGGCACGGCTGCGCCCGTGCGCCGGCCGGGGGCCGGGACCACTGTTCCCCCGCCCCTGCGCGCGGCCTTAGGGTGCGGCGCGCAGGGGACGCCGCCCGCAATCGGGAAACCCACCGCCTCCCGCACGTCCCGAGCGGCGTGCGGGAGGCGGTTTGCACGTTGCAAAAAAAGAGGGCGTGCGCGCTTTTTCTTCCGGGGCGGCAAAGCCAGGGCAAAGGCCGCCCTCTCCCCGGGAGGGAAGGGGAGCCTGCCCCTAACTTAAGGAAGTGCAGGCAAAAAAAGAGGAGGCCTTTTGGGGCAAAGGAGGGCTGAGGACATGACAAAACAGCCGCAGCAGGAGCAGCCGCTTTGGCGCAGGCTGCTTCAGTGGAGCTTCCTGCGCTATGTTTTGGTGGGCGCGAGCGGCGCCGCAGTGGACTTTTTGGTCTTTTTGCTCAGCCATCAGGCCATGCGCGGCCTGGTGCCCTCCCTTGCCCGGGGCGCCGCCAACGCCGCCGGAATGCTGGTGGGGGCGGCCTACTGCTTTCTGCTCAACCGGAGCTGGAGCTTTCGCTCCCCGGGCCGCTTCTGGCATCAGGCGGCGGGCTACGCCGCCCTCATGACCTTCAACATCTTTTTGTCCAGCTTTGTCATGGGGCAGCTCACCGAGCGGCTGGGCCTGCCCCTGCCTTTGTGCAAAATCGCCGTGATGGGCATGATTTTTCTCTGGAATTACCTCATCAGCCGCTTTCTCATCTTTCGGGAAAAACACACCGCCCGCCGGCAGGAGGGCTGAAACCCGGCCGACGGAAAAAGACGTCCAAGAGACGTCTTTTTTCATGAGCTTTTTGTGCAAAACGCCCTTGACTTCCCCGCCTCTTTCGGGTATAATAAGCAAAGTTGTAAAGCAAAACGCTTTACACAAAAAGGAGGGTTGACCATGCACGAAAAGAATCTGGAAGTTGCCTATCTGCTTGACTACTACGGCGGGATGCTGACCGAAAAGCAGCGTGAGGTGGTCGACCTCTATTACAACGAGGACCTGTCGCTGGCCGAGATATCCGAGCATGCCGGCATCACGCGCCAGGGTGTGCGCGACAGCATCAAGCGCGGCGAGGCGCAGCTGCTCGAAATGGAGCAAAAGCTCGGCCTCATGGCGCGCATCCGGGCGCTGGAGCAGGCGCTGGAGGACGTGGTGTCGCTGTCGGAGGAGCTTGAGCGCTATGCTGCCGACAACGTCTATGTCAAGCCTCTGGCCGATTTGAGCCGGCGCGTGCGCGAGGCGGCCTGCCTCACGGGCGCCAAGGCGCAGGAAGGGGGGGCGGCAAATGGCGTTTGAATCGCTGTCTGAGCGTCTGTCGGCCGCCTTCAAGCGGCTGCGCGGCAAGGGCAAGCTGACCGAGGCCGACGTCAAGGAGGCCATGCGCGAGGTGCGCCTGGTGCTGCTGGGGGCCGACGTCAACGTCAAGGTGGTCAAGGCCTTTGTGGCCGCCGTCACCGAGCGGGCGACGGGGGCCGAAGTGCTTGAGAGCCTCACGCCCGCCCAGCAGGTGATCAAGATTGTCAACGAGGAGCTTGTCAAGCTCATGGGAGGCGAGAGCACAAAGCTCAAAATCGCCTCCGCGCCGCCCACCGTTGTCATGATGGTGGGGCTGCAGGGCTCGGGAAAGACCACCAACACCGCCAAGCTGGCCGGCATGTATGCCAGGCAGCAGAACAAGCGGCCCCTGCTGGCCGCCTGCGACGTCTACCGTCCGGCCGCCGTGGACCAGCTCAAGGTGGTGGGCGAGGGCGTGGGCGTCCCGGTGTATGCCGAGCCGGGCGAGACCGACGTGGTGGAAATCGCAAAGCGCGCGGTGGCACACGCCAAAAAGCACGGCAACGACATGGTCTTTCTGGACACCGCCGGCCGCCTGCATGTTGACGAGGCGCTCATGGACGAGCTCAGGCGCCTCAAGGAGGCCGTGTCGCCCACCGAGATTCTGCTGGTGGTCGATGCCATGACGGGGCAGGATGCCGTCAACGTGGCAAAGAGCTTTGACGAGCTGCTCGACATCACGGGCATCGTCATGAGCAAGATGGACGGCGACACGCGCGGCGGCGCCGCCCTTTCGGTCAAGCACATCACGGGAAAGCCCATCAAATTCGTGGGAACGGGGGAAAAGCTCTCGGACATCGAGGTCTTCCACCCCGACCGCATGGCCTCGCGCATCCTCGGCATGGGCGACATGCTGACGCTCATTGAAAAGGCGCAGCAGACCTTTGACGAGAAAAAGGCCCAGGAGATGGAGCAAAAGCTGCGCGCCCAGAAATTCGATTTGAACGACTTTTTGGAGCAGATGCGCCAGATGAAGCAGATGGGCGGCGTGGAGCAGCTCGCGGCCATGATGCCGGGCGTCAAGGCCTCGGCCCTCAAGGACGCCGAGTTTGACGAGAAGGCGCTGGCGCGCGTGGAGGCCATCATCACCTCCATGACGCCAAAGGAGCGCGCCCATCCCGAAATCCTTGGGGCCAGCCGCAAGCGCCGCGTCGCGGCGGGGGCCGGCGTCAAAGTGGAGGACGTCAACCGCCTGCTGCGCCAGTTTGAGCAGATTGTCACGCTGACAAAGCAGCTCGGCGGCCTGGCCAAGGGAAAGCGCCGGGGCGCCATCCGATTCCCCTTTTAAGCCGGGGGAAAGCCCGGGAGGGCGCACGCAGGAAAGGCCCTTTGACAGAGGGCCGCAAGGCACCGGCGGCCCGCAGCAAAGCGGGGCGCGCAAAGGGGGTGCCTCCCTTGGAAAAGCGGCCTCCCTCATTCCAAGGCACAAAAAACAGCAACCCATTAGCCGAAGGCAGTTTACACAATAAAAAATATTTTTGTTTGAGGTGGAACAACAATGGCAGTGAAAATCAGACTGCGCCGCATGGGCGCCAAGAAAAATCCTTTCTACAGAGTGGTCGTGGCCGACTCCCGCTATCCCAGAGACGGGCGCTTCATCGAGGAGCTGGGCACCTACAATCCGCTGGTCAGCCCCAGCGAGTTCAAGGTTGACGCCGAGAAGGTCCAGGCCTGGATCCGCAACGGCGCGCAGCCGACCGACACCGTCAAGGCGCTGCTCAAGAAAAACGGTGTTCTCTAAGCGGGCGCCATTGTTGCTTGTGGAGGAATCCCCATGTTACAGGAACTCTTAATTTGCCTGGCGAAGAATCTGGTCAACAACCCTGACGCGGTGTCCGTCACCGTTTCCACGAAGGAGGACGGCACGGTGCTCTACGAGCTGCGCGTGGCACAGGGGGAAATGGGGCGTGTCATCGGGAAGCAGGGGCGGATTGCCAAGGCCATCCGCTCGGTCATGAAGGCCGCCGCGACCAAGGCCGGCGAGAAAATCCAAGTGGATATTGTTGGATAAACCGTGCAATGCGATGCAGCTGACAGAGGGCGGCCATGCCGCGCTGTTTGATGCATCGCTTGCCTTAAAAGGACAAAAACGCGCGGGGCGCGGGGCGTGTGTCCGCGTGCCGGGGACGGGGCGGACGCCGCCCTGCGCGCGGGACAACGCGCCGGGGCGGCACCGCCTCCCGGCGGAAGGGGAGGGCCATGACACTTCTGGAGACCGGAAAAATTGTGACGACCCACGGCGTGCGCGGAGAGGTGCGCGCCGAGGCCTGGAGCAACGCGCTGGAGGATTTGCTGGACTACCCCGTGTTTTACCGGGCGGACGGCAGCAGCCTTGTGGTGGAGCGCAGCCGTGTGCACCGGGGGGCGGTCAACCTGAAATTCAAGGGCTACGACGACATCGACAGCGCCATGACGCTGATTGGCACCGTGCTCCACATCGACAAGGACGCCGTTTCGCTGCCCGAGGGCACCTATTTCATCCAGGATTTGCTGGGCATGCGGGTGCTCGACAGCGACACCGGCGAGTGCTACGGCGTGATTGTGCAGGTGCAGCCCACGGGGGCAAACGACGTCTACCACATCAAGGCGCCCGACGGCAGGCTGCTGCTGGCGCCCGCCATCCCGCAGGTGGTGCGGGAGGTCGACGTGGCCTCCAAGACCATGAAAATCACGCCGATGGAGGGGCTGTTTGACCTATGACCTTCATTGTGCTGACGCTCTTTCCAGAGCTGTGTGCCGCAGTGCTGGGCGAGAGCATTTTGGGGCGGGCTGCCGACAAGGGCATTTTGCACACCGACATCCGGGGCATCCGCCAGTATTCGACCGACCGCCACCGGCGGGTGGACGACTACCCCTTCGGCGGGGGCGGCGGCATGCTCATGACGCCCCAGCCGCTCAAGGCCGCCGTGGACGCCGTGACGGCAGACTACGGGCACCGGCCCCACACCATTTACCTGTCCCCCAAGGGCCGGGTGTTCAGCCAGGCCGTCGCCAGGGAGCTTTTGGCCTATGACGAGCTGCTCTTTTTGTGCGGGCACTACGAGGGCGTGGACCAGAGGATTTTGGACACCGTGGTCGACGAGGAGCTCTCGCTGGGCGACTTCGTGCTGACGGGCGGCGAGCTGCCGGCGCTCTGCATCATCGACGCCGTGGCGCGCATGGTGCCCGGCGTTTTGGCGGGGGCCGAGAGCTATGAAAACGAATCCATTTATTCAGGGCTGCTCGAATATCCGCAGTATACGCGGCCTGCCGTTTTTGAGGGCATGGAGGTGCCGGAGGTGCTGCGAAACGGCAACCACGGCGAGATTGCAAGGTGGCAGCGCGAGCAGTCGCTCATTGTGACGGCGCAGCGCCGGCCCGACCTGCTGGCGGCGGCGGCGCTGACGCCGCAGGAAAAGGACATGCTGCGGCAACGGGGACTGTGGCCAGGGCTGCCACGGGAAGAGGTGTAAAAAAAGAAGGGGGCCGGTGCGCCGGCCTGCCGCAGGACGGCATGTCCTGCCGGCGCGTCGGGAGACGCTGTTTGGCAGGGCTCCCTTTTGTGAAAGGGCGGCGCCCGAGAGGGGGCCGCAGGGGAAATCGACGCAAAAACAAAGGAGGGATGCGGCGGTGGAAGGAGGACGAAAGAGGGCCTCGTCCGGTGGAATACCGGCCGTGCTCGCGCTCATTCGTGACAGCTTTTTTTACCGTCTGTCGGCGGCCGTGGGCGGCGCCATCTACCGGGGCGCCATGAACAGCTGGCTGGTGCGCTGGCTGTCAAAGGCCACCGTGCTGCCGGGAGACGGGCTGTTCCACGAGCTGTTTTTGGGAAAGCCGGCCGCCCTCTGCAAGAGGCTGCGGCTGGGCCTTGCGGAGCAGGTGGAAAACAGCCTGCTGGTCCGGTTGTGGACAGGCTTTGTCAGGCATCTTCTGGCGCTGGACATGGTGTCGTGGGGCGGGGGGCTCCTGGCCTTCGGCATCACGCTGCTGGGCGTGACCGGCCTGCGCGCCCTTCAGGGGGAAATCGAGAGCTTTTACGGCGTTCAGGCGGCCTTTGCCGCCGCCTCGGTGCTGGGAGGCTTCCTGTGCGCCACCTGCCGGGAGCCGCTCGGCGAAATGCTGCTCGACAGCGGCGTTTTGCGCTGGCTGCTGGTGGATTTTGTCGGGGTGCGCAAGTCGTCGCTGTCGGTCGGCAGGGCGGAGCACAGCCTCTTTGTCCCGGTGGCGGCAGGCATCCTTTTGGGGCTGCTCACGCTGAAGCTGCGCATTTTGTATCTGTTCCTCGGGGCGGCGGCCGTGGTGGGCGCGGCGCTCATTTTGTGCGTGCCCGAGACGGGGCTGGTGCTCATTTTGCTGGCCCTGCCCTTTTTGCCCACCATGCTGCTGACGGCGGCCTGCCTGTATGTCGACATGGCCTTTTTCTTCAAGCTGCTGCGCTGCAAGCGGGTGCTGCGGCTGGAGGCTGTGGATCTCGGCGTTGCGGCGTTTGGCGTGGTGCAGCTGCTGCTGGGCGGGCTGACCTCGCTGCGCCCGGCGCAGAGCGTTCGCCAGGTGGCCGTTTACGGAGTGTTTATGCTGACCTACTTCATGGCGGCAAACAGCGTGCGCAGCAGGCAGATGGCGCAAAAGACGGTGCTGGCCCTCATGCTCTCCTGCTTTGCCGCTTCCATGCTGGGCGTCTATCAGAATTTCGCCGGCGTGGAGAGCACGGCAAGCTGGATTGACAGCGAGATGTTCGCCGAAATCGGCGCGCGCGTCGTCGGGCCCTTCGACAACCCCAACGTCTTTGGGGAATACCTCATCATGCTGCTGCCGCTTGCCATCTCGCTCATCCTTGCGCGGCGCGGTGCGCAGAGGCTCATCGGCGCCGCCGTGACGCTGGCGGCCGGCGCGGCGCTGGTCTATACCTGGTCGCGCGGGGCCTGGCTGGGCGCCATGGCCTCCGTCGGGCTGCTGCTGGTGCTCTATCACGCCGTGCTGCTGCGCCTGGTGGTGCCGGCCATTGTGGCGCTGCCCTTTGTGGCGGCCGCGCTGCCCTCGGCCATCCTCAGCCGCCTGACCAGCATCGGCAATCTGGCAGACACCTCCACGGCCTACCGCGTCTCCATCTGGACGGCCAGCGTCAACATGCTCAAAGACATCTTCCGCTCGGGCATCGGCACCGGCTCGGCCGCCTTTTCGGCCGTCTATCCCGCCTACGCGCTGGGCGGCGCGGCCTATGCGCTGCACGCCCACAACCTGTATCTGCAGATTTTCGTGGAGCTGGGCGTGGTGGGCATTGCCGTGTTTGTGCTCATGCTGTTTTTCTTTTTCCGCAGCGTCTTCTCCTGCTACAGGACGCTGGACGACCGCGCGCAGGCCACCACCATCCTGGCGATGGGCCTTGGCGTGTTTGCGCTGCTGGTGCAGGGCCTGACCGACAACGTCTGGTACAACTACCGCATTGTGCTGCTCTTTTGGCTGCTCATGGGCCTTGTCATCGGCATGGGCCGCGACGACGGCCTGTCCGACGCCAGGAGAAGACGGGAGGAACCCCATGAGAGTGCTTGAGATTCTCAGCGATTCCAACCGGGGCGGCGCGGGCGCCTATCTGGAAAATTACGCCGCAAACGCCTCGCCCGACACGGAGATTGTGGCGGCGCTGCCGCAGGGGGCCATGATGGCGGGACGTCTGCGCCGGGCGGGCGCGCAGGTGGTGGAGTGTGCGCTGCACGCCGACACCTCCTTTAACCGGCACGACGTGGCGGTGCTGCGCACCTGCATCGAGACCTTTTCGCCCGACGTGGTGCACACCCACGGCAGCCTGTCGGGGCGCATCGCGGCGCGGCTGGCGGGGCGCTGCAAGACGGTCTACACCAAGCACACGCTCAGCCCGCCGCGAAGGGGAATCAAGGGCAGGGCGGCGGCCGCCCTGGACAACCGCGTGACCGACGCCGTCATCGCCGTCTCGCGCGCGGCGCAAGACAACCTCCTGCAGGACGGCCTTGACCCTTCGAAGGTTTTTCTCATCTACAACGGCATCACCGGCTTTTCCCCGGCGGGCCCCGAGCAAAAGAAAAGGGCGCGCGAGGCGCTGGGCATCCCGCAGGGCGGCATCGTGGCGGCCTGCGTGGCAAGGCTGGAGCCGGTGAAAAACCACCGCATGCTGCTCGAGGCCTTTGCCCAGGCGGCCTGCGGGGACGGCCCGCCCCTGACGCTGCTGCTGTGCGGCGACGGCTCGCTGCGGCAGCCTCTCGAGGCCCTGGCCGCGCGGCTGCCGGGCGGGGACAAGGTCCTCTTTTTGGGCGAGCGCGAGGACGTGGCGCCGGTCTACGCCGCAGCAGACTTCTTTGTGCTGACCTCGCACAGCGAAAACATGCCGCTCACGGTGCTCGAGGCCATGTCGGCGGGGCTGCCGGCCCTTTTGAGCGATGTGGGCGGAATGTCGGAGGCGGCGCGGGAAAACGAAACGGCGCTCTTCACGGCGCCGCAGGACAGGCAGCGCACGGCGCGCGCCCTGCGCGCCCTTGCGGACGACAGCGCGCTGCGCCTTCGGCTGGGAGCGGCCGCCAGGGCGCGCTTTGAACAAACTTTTACGGCGCAGGTTTTTGCGCGGCAGACAGACAGTCTTTACAGAAAGCTGGTGACAGGGTGTGAATGGGAATAAGGGGAGCCGCCGCAGGCGCGGCGTGAATTTCTTTGATCTTTTTGTGCTGCTGCTGGTGGTGGCGGTGGGGCTGCTTGCCGCCTACTTCATCCGGGGCACCCGGGTGCTGCCCGCGACGGGAGGCACCCCCATCGAAGTGACCTACAAGGTGGAAATTTCAAATGTCAGCGAGCAGGTGCGCGACTCGGCAAAGGCCGGCGTGGCGGTGCGCGACGGAGTGCGCAAGAGCATGCTGGGCGAGATTACCGAGGTCAGCGCAAGCCCCGCCTTCCAGATGAAGGCGGACATGGAGACCGGCGAAGTCAAGCGCGCCGAAATCGAGGGACGCTATAACGTCACCGTCACCTGCAAGGCGCAAGGGCAGCTTCGCGACGGCCGCGTGGTCATCAACGAGTACACGATGGGTGTCGGCACGCAGGTGGCACTGCAGTCGGCAGGCATCTCGGGCGTGGGCTACTGCGTGGCGCTTGACTACGTTGAGACAGAGCAGTGAGGAGGCAGCGTATGGGAAAGAAAACTTCGGAAAAAAGAGGCAAGCTGTTTGGCGTGCTCAACATCCTTGACCTCATCATTTTGCTCTTTTTGCTGTCGCTGGGAGCGGCGCTGGCCTTTCGCGGAAACGTCAAGGACCAGCTCGGAAGCACGGCCGACGATGTGACGGTGGAGTTCTCGGTGCGCATTGAGCCGGTGCGCGTCATGACCTATATGGCCGTGGAGGAGGGCGACCCCCTCTTTGACAACGAGACCGGCACCCGCATCGGCACCGTGACCCGCGTGTCCGCAACCCCCTATATGAGGGAGGTCACGCTGGCCGACGGCTCCATTGTGACAAGCCCCGACCCCGAGTACTTCACCCTGATTGTCGTTGCGCAGGGCCCGGGCAAAACCAGTGAAATCGGGGTTTTGCTCGACGGCTCGCGCCTGTGCTCCCCCGGCGGCACCATCAAGCTGGCCTCCACCAGGCTGGACACCACCGGAACCTTCGATACCGTGGAGGTTGTCTCATAAAGACGGGCTCTTTTGGTTGAAATATTGTGCAAAAAAACGGCGCCCGACTTGTTGACTTGTCACAAAAAATTGTCTATTATGGTTATATAGAAAATACCGTGAAAACTGCGGGCAGAGCGCGGCTGTGCGCCCTGCGCCGCTGCGGCGGGGAAGGGGACAAAACATGGTCAAGCAAGAACTGGTATTGAACAATTCAGTGGGCCTTCATGCCCGTCCCGCGACCTTCTTCATTCAGAAGGCCAATGAGTATAAAAGCTCGATCTGGGTGGAAAAGAAGGATCGCCGCGTCAACGCCAAGAGCCTGCTGGGCGTGCTCTCCCTGGGCGTGGCCCCGGGGGATACCGTTTTGCTTTCGGCCGATGGCGAGGATGAGGATGCGGCCGTTGCCGGACTTCTCGATTTGGTGAACAACAATTTCGGCGAATAACCGGGTCGGCAAAGACACAGGTTATGAGGGCAGGCGATAAGTCGCCTGCCCTTTTTGAACTGTAGAGGCGATGCCGGAGGAAAGGAGGGCCCATGGCGGACCGGAAAGAAGCGGCGCGTCCAAAGACGCAGCCTGAGGAAAAGCCCGATGCGCCGGCAGTGGCGGCTCCCACAGAGGGAAAGCTGCCGGGAGAGAGGGATGCCGCGCAGGGTGCGGCGCCGGGGGGAGAAGTGCCCGCCGGAGGGGCCGCGCCGGCACAGAGGGAGCCCGGGCGGGAGAGCGCGCCGGCAGTGGCGGCTCCCGCAGAGGGAAAACTGCCGGGAGAGAGGGATGCCGCGCAGGGTGCGGCGCCGGGGGGAGAGGTGCCCGCCGGAGGGGCCGCGCCGGCGCGGGCTTCCCGGGGCAGAGCGGCTGCCGGGGCGCAGGAGGACGGGGCGCAGCGCCTTGCGCGGCTGCGCCGCAAGGCGCGGGCGCTGCCCCTGCTGCCCGGCGTTTACTTCATGAAGAATGCCGAAGGGAAAATCATCTATGTGGGCAAGGCCAAGGCGCTGCGAAACCGGGTGTCGAGCTATTTTGTGGGCGTTGAGAGCCACACGCCCAAGGTGGCCTCGATGGTGGCGCAGGTGGACGATTTTGACACCATCATCACGGCCAACGAGCTCGAGGCGCTGGTGCTGGAGTGCTCGCAAATCAAGCAGTATATGCCCCACTACAACATCCTGCTCAAGGACGACAAGAGCTATCCCTACATCAAGGTGACGGTGGGGGAGCCCTACCCGCGCGTGACGCTCACCCGCCGCCGGGAGGAGGACGGCAGCCTTTATTTCGGGCCATACAGCGGCAGTGTCAGGGACGTGGTCTCGACCATCCAAAAGACCTTTCTTCTGCCCTCGTGCAGCCGCGTGTTCCCGCGCGACATCGGCAAGGGCAGGCCCTGCCTCAACGCCGCCATCAAGACCTGCATGGCTCCCTGCTCGGGCAAGGTGACGCAAGAGCAGTATCTCGAGGCGGTGGGCGAGGCGGTGGCCTTTCTGGAGGGAAAGCAGGGGGACCTGGTGAAGGAGCTGTCGCAGCGCATGGAGCAGGCCGCCGAGCAGCTGCGCTTTGAGGAGGCGGCGCGGCTGCGCGACCGTCTGCAGGCGCTGCAAAAGCTCGAGCAAAGCCAAAAGGTGGTCGACGCACCCAGCGTGCAGCGCGACGTCATCTGCCTGCGCTTTGACGACAAAAACGCCGCCGTGGTGGTGCTCACCATCCGAAACGGGCGGCTGACCCTGGCAGACAGCTTCCTCTTTGACCGCGCCCAGCTCGAGCCGCCGGAGGCCGGCATGTCGGCCTTTGTCAAGCAGCACTACCTGCAGCGCACCGACATCCCGCGCGAGATTTTGCTCTCGGTGCTGCCCGACGAAGCGGACCTGCTCGAGCAGTATCTCACGGGCAGGGCGGGGCGCAGGGTGCATCTGCGGGTGCCGCAGCGCGGCGAGGCGCGCCGCGTGCTGGAGCTTGCCGAGCGCAATGCGGAGCAGAGCCTTGCCCGGCTGTCCGACCGCGAGGAAAAGGTGCGCCGGGGCGTGGCCGAGCTGGGCGCGCTGACCGGGCTGGCACAGCCGCCGCGCCGCATCGAGGCGGTGGACATCTCCAACACGAGCGGCAGCGAGGTGGTGGGCGGCATCGTGGTCTTCGTGGACGGGAGGCCCTCCAAAAAGGACTACAAGCGATACAAAATCAAGACCGTGGAGGGTCAGGACGACTACGAATCCATGCGCGAGGTGGTGTGGCGCCGCATGCGCCGCTTCCAGAAGGGCGAGGCCGGCTTTGACACGCTGCCGGACCTGCTGCTGCTCGACGGCGGCAAGGGGCAGCTCTCGGCCGTCCGGGAAATTCTCGATGAGCTTGAGATAGACATTCCCGTCTTCGGCATGGTCAAGGACGACAGGCACCGCACGCGCGGCCTGGTGGGCGAGCAGGGGGAAATCACGCCGCGCCCCGTCAGCCCCGCCTTCGTGCTGCTGGCCCAAATTCAGGAGGAGGTCCACCGCTACGCCATCGCCTACCACCGGGCGCTGCGCGGGAAAAAGACCTTCTCCTCCCAGCTTTCCAATATCCCGGGCATCGGCAAGGCCCGGGCGGCGGCGCTGCTCTCGGAGCTCAAGACGCTTGACGCCATCCGCGCGGCCACGCCGCAGGAGCTGGCCGGGGTGCCCGGCATGAACCGCACGGCGGCGCAGGCCGTGTGGCGCTATTTCCACGGGGAAGAATTACAGAATATGGAAGATGTTGACCAAACGGGCAAAAGCAAGTACAATAAGGAGTAGCAAGCAGCGCACAAGCGGTGCAAGGAGGGCTGTGTCGCACATGAGAGTGATTACCGGGACGGCGCGCGGGACAAGGCTGCAGACGCTGGAGGGTGAGGCGACGCGGCCCACCATCGAGCGGGTCAAGGAGGCCATGTTCAGCGCCATCCAGTTTGAGATTGAAGGGCGCACGGTGCTGGATTTGTTTGCGGGAAGCGGGCAGCTCGGCATTGAGGCGCTGTCGCGCGGGGCGCACCGGTGCGACTTTGTGGACAGTGCGCCGGGCGCGGTGCGCGTGGTGACGGAAAACCTCAAAAAGTGCCGCATGACCGAGCGGGCGGCCGTCCATCAAAGGACGTGGGACGCCTTTCTGGCCGCCTCCAAGACCCGCTACAGCCTGATTTTTCTCGACCCGCCCTACCGCTCGGGGCTCTGCCTTGCGGCCATGGAGGCGCTGTGCGGGGGGCATCTGGCAAACCATGCCATTGTCGTGTGCGAGACGGCGCCGGAGGAGACGCTGCCTGAGCAGGTGGGCCCGCTTGTGCTGTCCAAGACGACAAAATACGGCAATACCCGCGTCTTTTTGTATCGGACGGTGGGACTGGGGGAAGGAAAGTGACAAAAGTGATTTGCCCCGGGAGCTTCAATCCCGTCACGAGAGGGCATGTCAACGTCTTTGAACGCTGCTCGCGCCTGTTTGACGAGGTGGTGGTGGTGGTCATGCACAACGCCGCCAAGACCTACCACGTTTCGGCGCAGCAGAGGGTGGACTGGATTGAGCGGTCGGTGGCCCATCTGCCCAACGTCAGGGTCGACGCCTGCGGCGGCCTTTTGGCCGAGTATGCCGTGCAGTGCGGAGCCAAATTCATTGTCAAGGGCGTGCGCGACGCCGCAGACATGGTGGTGGAAACCCAGATGTATTATGCCAACCGCGAGGCGTCGCAGGGGCAGGTCGACACGCTGCTGCTGCCGACGCAGGAGGAGTTTGTCTACCTGAGCTCCTCCATCGTGCGCGACGTGGCCTCCTACGGGGGCGACATTTCGGCCTTTGTGCCGCCTGTTATTTTGGAGCAGGTGGCCAAGGCCTATCGGAAGGGATAAAAAAACTCCCCCTTCGGGGGAGCGGGGAGGAAGAATCATGAATTTAGAGGATTTGTTTGACCGGTTGCAGGAGCTGTTTGAGGAGTCCTGGCGCATGCCCCTGTCCAACGGCAAGGCCGTGGTGGACGTGCTGGAGGCCACCGAGCTGGTGCGCGAGCTGCGCTCCAACCTGCCGGTGGAGCTGGAGCAGGCGCGGCGCATTGTGGAGGAGCGAAAGGAGATTGTCACCACGGCGCGCCGCGAGGCCGAGGTGATGCTCAAAAACGCAGAGGAAAAGGCCAAATTCATGACGTCGCGCGAGGAAATTGTGGCGGCGGCCAACCGCGAGGCCAATGAAATCCTGCTCGAGGCCAAGCGGCAGGCAAGCGATGTGCTCAAGCAGGCCACCGAGCAGGCCACCGAGCAGCTCGAGCTGGCCGGAAAGCAGGTGGCCGAGCAGGTGGCCGACACCAATGCGCGGGTCAAGGAGCTGCGCACCACCACCAATGAATATGTCGAGCAGGTGCTGGCCATGGTGGACAAGAGCCTCAGCCAGGCCGTGGCCGACGTGAGGCAGGCGCAGCAGAATTTCAAGTCGGCACGCCTGTAAGGCATGAATATTCGTCAAAAAACAGAATAATTATACATAATAGGAAAAAGCGTCTTCGGGGAAGACGCTTTTCTTTTATGAAAAAAAGGGCCGGCTGGATTATTTTGTAGTTGCAATTTTCAAAATCTATGGTAAACTGATGTCATAGTGGAGCAAAAGGGAGCAAAAGGGAGCCGAGTGGGGATTTTCCCGAAAGTATAAAAATACAAACGAATGTTCTTTTTTCTTCACACCGTTTTGCCGAAAGGGGGGACAAGCCGTGCTCATCGGCCAGGTGCAACACAGCCTTGACGCCAAGGGAAGACTCATCATTCCGCAGAGATTCCGCAGCGATTTGGGAGACCGGTTTGTCGCCACCAGAGGGCTTGACGGGTGCGTGTCGCTGTATCCTCTGGAGGAGTGGGACCGTCTGGCCGCGCAAATCCGGTCGGCGCCCATTGCGGAGGGGCGCACGATGCAGAGATATTTTTTCGGCTTTGCCGAGGAGCAGCAGCCCGATTCGCAGGGGCGCGTTTTGATTTCGGCCAAGCTGCGGCAGCTGGCGGGGCTCCAAAAGGAAGTTGTGATTGTGGGCGTTGAGTCGCATGTGGAGGTCTGGGACGCGCAGGCCTGGGAGCGTGTGGAGGGCAGCGTGGAGGACGAGGACGTCATTGCGGCGCTGTCGCGCAGTGGATTCTAGCGGGGAGGCGGCGTCATGACCCATGTTCCGGTGCTGCTGCACGAGGCGGTTGCGGCGCTTGACATCAAGCCGCAGGGCGTTTATGTCGACGGCACGATGGGCGGCGGCGGGCACAGCCTTGCCATTGCGCAGCGTTTGACGACGGGGCGCCTCATCTGCATTGACAAGGACGACTATGCCCATGCGCGCGCCCGGGAGCGGCTTGCGCCGGTGGCGCAGCGCGTGAGCTTTGTGAAGGACGACTTTTGCAATCTTGCCGCGATTTTGGACAGGCTCGGGCTGCCCGCCATCGACGGGCTGCTGCTGGATTTGGGGGTTTCCTCCTTCCAGCTTGACGATGCCGCGCGCGGCTTTTCCTACACCAAGGAGGCGCCGCTCGACATGCGCATGGACCGGAGCGGCCCCGTCACGGCGGGGGACATCGTCAACGGCCGGGACGAGCGCGAGCTGGCAGACATCCTTTTTCGCTACGGCGAGGAGCGCCACGCCCGGCGCATCGCGGCCGCCATTGTGCGGCACAGGCAGGAGCGGCCCATTGAGACCACGACCCAGCTTGCCGACATTGTGGCGCAGGCCATGCCGGCGGCGGCGCGCAGAGAGGCGCAGCATCCCGCGCGGCGCACCTTTCAGGCGCTGCGCATTGAGGTCAACAACGAGCTGGGCATTTTGGAAAAAACGCTGCGCGACGCGGCGGACCGGCTGGCGCCCGGGGGGCGCATGGCCGTGATCACCTTTCACTCGCTGGAGGACCGCATCGTCAAGGA
Source organism: Candidatus Galloscillospira excrementipullorum (assembly GCA_018714125.1). Taxonomy (GTDB): domain Bacteria; phylum Bacillota; class Clostridia; order Oscillospirales; family Feifaniaceae; genus Galloscillospira; species Galloscillospira excrementipullorum. The sequence goes on along the minus strand of DVNV01000055.1, from coordinate 13,689 downwards.
GACCTTTGCGTCGCTGGCGCAGGGGTGTACCTGTCCCAAGGATTTCCCCGTGTGCGTATGCGGGAAAAGGCCGGTGGTGAAGCTGGTGGGCAGAAAGCCCGTCACCCCTTCGGAGCAGGAGCTGGAGCAAAACCCCCGCAGCCGCAGCGCCAGGCTGCGCGTGGCGGAAAAGCTGCTGGACGGCCGGCAGACATAAAACAAGAGGAAGGAAACATGTAGCATGCAAGAGCAGGTAAGATATGAGTCTCAGTGGGGCAACGTCAGCACGGCCCATGACCTCTCGGCTTACGACGCCAGGACGACAAAGCGGGCCCGCAGCAGGGTGGTTTCCATCGTCCAGAAACGCAGGAAACGCATGGCGCTGCGCAACATGCTCAAAAACGTGCTGCTGTGCTGCTTTGGCGTGGCCATGCTGAGCGGAATCCTGATCAGTGCCACACAGCTCAACGAGCTCACGGCAAGGGCTTCCTCCCTCAAGAGTGAAAATGAGGAGCTGCTCAGCGAGCAAAAGCGGCTCATGGCGCTCTACGACATGCAGCTCGACCTTGCGGAAATCGAAAACATCGCCACAGAGCAGCTCTACATGCAAAAGCTCGAGCAGGAGCAGATTGTCTACGTCCGGCTGACGGGCGACGACTATGCCACCGTGGTGGAGGAGCAGGACAGCCTGTTTGCCAGGGCCTTCGATGCACTGCGCGGCATTTCGCTGCATGTGGCCGAGTGGATGGAATAATGACTGCAACGGTGGTGTGCTGTCCGTGCGGGACGGCACACCACATGCCGCCTCTAATGAGGGGAAATGGGAAATGCCTCATATTTTGCGGCGGGAAATACTATACTGAAAGCAATACAGGCAGACAAAGAGAATGCCCGGCAGGCCGGGGGAAGGGGGAGTTTTTTTCTTGGAAAAGGCATCGCTTGATTCGGCAACCAAACGCAGGATGCTGTTTGTGTTGTTTATTTTTCTGGCGGTCTGCTTCGTGGCTCTCACGGTGCGGCTGTTTTATGTGCAGATTATGCAGCACGAGCTCTATCAGGCCAAGGCCATCGACCAGCAGGTCAGGGACACCACCGTGACGCCCAAGCGCGGCACCATCTACGACCGCAACATGAAGACGCTGGCCGTTTCGGCCTCGGCAGAGACCGTGTATATCGCGCCCAAGTCCATTAAGGACGATGAGGAGGCGGCGCTCATCGCCAGGGAGCTCTCCCGTATCCTGGGCGTCAGCGAGGAGAGCATCCTCAAAAAGACCCAGGCCGACAACTACTACGAGGTCATCAAGCGCCAGGTCGAAAAGGAGACGGCCGACCAGGTGCGCGAGTTCAAGCAGGAGTATGACCTTGCCTCCGTGGCGCTGGCGGAAGACTCCAAGCGCTACTACCCCTACGGCGCCTTCGCCTCCCACATCATCGGCTTTACCAATGTCGACGGCGAGGGCATCGAGGGCCTTGAGATGTATTACAACGACGTGCTGGTGGGCATGCCCGGGCGCATCATCACGGCCAAAAACGCCAGGGGCACCGACATGCCCTTCCGCTACGAGCAGTACATCGACGCCCAAAACGGCTACAACCTGGTGCTGACCATCGACGAGGCGGTGCAGCACTTCGTGGAAAAGCAGCTTGAAAACGCGGTGGTGGAATACAACGTGCAAAACCGCGCCACCGCCATTGTGATGGACGTCAACACCGGCGCCATTTTGGCCATGGCAACCAAGCCCGACTACGACCTCAACAACCCGCGCGAAATCACCGACCCCGAGCTTCTGGCCGAGCTGGAGGCGCTGGAGGGGGAGGAGTATTCAACCCGTCAGATGGAAATTTGGCAGAGCATGTGGCGCAACAAGGCCATTGCCGACACCTATGAGCCGGGAAGCGTTTTCAAGATTATCACGGTTTCCATGGCGCTGGAAAAGGACGTGGTCTCGCTGCACGAGACCTTCAACTGCCCCGGCTACAAGGTGGTGGCCGGCACGAGGATTTCCTGCTGGAAGGCGGGGGGCCACGGTACGCAGGACGTGCTGACCGGCGTGAAGAACTCCTGCAACCCCGTGTTCATGGAGCTGGGCGCCCGCATCGGCGGCGCCTCGTTTTACGACTATGCCGAGGCTTTCGGCCTGCTGGAGCCCGCCGGCATCGACCTCTACGGCGAGGCCGAGGGCATCTTCTTTGACAAGGACACCATTGCAAACGGCGTGGTGGAGACGGCGGTGGCCGCCTTCGGCCAGACCTTCAAGGTCACGCCCATCCAGATGATCACGGCCGTTTCGGCCTGCGTCAACGGCGGCTACCTCAACCAGCCCTATCTGGTCAGCAAGATTGTCGACGACGAGGGCAACGTGGTGCAGGAGTTTGACCCCAGCGTCAAGCGGCAGGTCATCTCGGAGGAGACCTCCAAGACCGTGGCCTCCATGCTCGAGCAGGTGGTCGCCACCGGCACCGGAAAGAACGCCTACATCAAGGGCTACCGCATCGGCGGGAAGACGGGAACCTCGGAAAAGATTGACGAGAAAAACGAAGAGGGCGTGGCCGACAAGCGCGTTTCGTCCTTTTGCGGCATCGCCCCCGCAGACGCCCCCCAGATTGCCATTTTGATGCTCATGGACGAGCCGGAGGTCGACGAGGTGACGGGCGGCCTCACCGCGGCCCCCACCGTGCGCAAGATGTTTGAAGACATCCTGCCCTACCTTGGCATCATGCCCCAGTATACCGAAGAGGAGCTGGCCTCGCTTGAAAAGAGCGTGCCCGACGTGACCGGCATGGCGGTGGCCGACGCCCGCGAAAAGCTCAAGGACGCCGGCTTTACCCCTTCGGTGATGGGCGACGGCCAGGAGGTGCTCGAGCAGGTGCCGCGAAGCGGGCAGAAGCTGGCCCAGGGCGGCAAGGTGATTCTCTACACCACCGAGCAGGAGACCTCCACGCTCAAGGAGGTGCCGAGCGTGGCGGGCATGTCCTTCGCGCAGGCTTCCAGCACGCTGGAGGCGGCCGGATTCAACATGAGCAGCGACGGAAAGGATTTGACCGAAGACGAGGTCTATGCCACCACCCAGTCGCCGGCGGCGGGAACGCTGGCCGAGGCGGGCAGCGTTGTGAAGGTGGATTTTGTGCATGAGTCCGAATCGGAATGGGTCAATGTGGAATACTGACAAAAACAGCATGCGGGGGCAATGGCGTCCCGCAAAAAGTGAAAAATGTGGAGGAGAAGAATGAAACTAGAGCAATTGTTGCAAGGTGTGCAGTTTCAGGGCATGGCGCCCGATTTGGAGGTGACAGGCCTGACCTCCGACAGCCGCAAGGTTGAACGGGGCGGCGTGTTTGTGGCGGTGGACGGCGTCAAGGTGGACGGACATCAGTTTGTGCCCATGGCGCTGGAAAAGGGCGCGGCCCTCATCGTGGCGCAGCGTCCCGTCGAGAGCAGCGTTCCTGTGCTGCTGGTGGAGGACACCCGTCTTGCCTACGCCCTCATGGCCGGCAACTTTTTTGGAAATCCCGCGCAAAAGCTCAAGCTGGTGGGCGTCACCGGCACCAACGGAAAGACCTCGACCACCTTTATCATGAAGCATGTGCTCGAGCAGCTTGGCGAGAAGGTGGGCCTTGTGGGCACCATCGTCAACATGGTGGGGGACGAGGCCGAGGAGGCCGACGGCACCACCCCCGACGCCATGCAGCTGCACGCGCTCTTTGCGCGCATGGCGGAGCACGGCTGCGGCTGGTGCGTCATGGAGGTCTCCTCCCACGCCCTCGACCAGAACCGCGTGGCCGGCCTGCACTTTGCCTGCGGCATCTTCACCAACCTCACGCAGGACCACCTCGACTACCACGAGACCATGGAAAATTACCGCATTGCCAAGCAAAAGCTCTTTGACATCTCGGAGGTGGGCGTTTTCAACTACGACGACCCCGCCGCCAAGCTCATGATGGAGCAGGCAAAGACAAAGAAAAACCTCACCTTCTCCACCACCAGCGACTTTGCCGACGTCACGGCCAAGAACATCCGCCTGTTCCCCGACCATGTGGAGTACCAGGTGGTGTCGAGGGGCTGCATCAACCGCGTCAGCGTGGCCATGCCGGGCGGCTTCAACGTCAAGAACACGCTGGGCGTCATCACGGCCTGCCTGGGGCTGGGCATCGCCCAGGCCGACGCCGTCGCCGCCCTCAAGACCTGCAAGGGGGTCAAGGGCCGCATCGAGGTGGTGCCCACCGACACCCCCTACACCGTGATTTTGGACTATGCCCACACCCCCGACGCCCTCATCAACATCGGCAGCGCCATCAAGGGCTTTGCCAGGGGGCGCATCATCGTGGTCTTTGGCTGCGGGGGCGACCGCGACCGCACCAAGCGGCCGCTCATGGCGCAGGCCGTGATCTCCTTTGCCGACTACTTCGTGCTGACCAGCGACAACCCGCGCACCGAAGACCCGCAGCAGATTCTGCGTGACGCCGCCGCCGGCATCGGCGAGGACTGCACCGTGCCCCACGCCATCATCGAGGACCGCACCGAGGCCATTGCGCACGCCCTGAGCCAGGCGGGCCGGGACGACATCGTGCTCATCGCCGGCAAGGGCCACGAGACCTATCAGATTCTCTCCACCGGAAAGATTCACTATGACGAGCGCGAGGTTGTCAGGGAGCTGCTGAGCGGGAAATAGGGGGCCTGCTGCGGCGGCGCCCCGGTGAAGGAGGAATCTTGGCATGGAACTTTCCGCCCTTGCGCCCTTTGTTTTTTCCGCACTGCTGTGCATGGGCATCTCGCCGGTGCTCATCCCCTATCTGCACCGGCTCAAATTCGACCAGACCATCCGCGAAAACGGCCCCACCTGGCACAACGCCAAGGGCAAAACGCCCACCATGGGCGGCCTGGCCTTTGTGGCCGGCACCACGGCGGGCGTCCTGCTGGGCGGCTTCGTCTGTCTGGGGCGCATGCCCACAAACGCCGTTTTGGTGCTGCTTTGCGCCCTCTCCTTTGGCTTTGTGGGCTTTATCGACGACTATATCAAGGTGGTGAAAAAGCGCAACCTGGGGCTCACCCCGGCGCAAAAGCTGGTGCTTCAGGTGCTGGCCGCCGCCGCCTTCCTGTGGGCGGCGCGCATCGCGGGCTGGAGCTCCACGTCGCTTGCCATCCCCTTTTGGAACAAGAGCATTGAGCTCTCGCTGCTGTACTACCCCGTTGCCGCCGTCATCGTCATCGGCACGGTCAACGCCGTCAACCTGACCGACGGGCTCGACGGCCTTGCCTCCTGCGTCACGCTGCCCGTTGCGCTGCTCTTTGCCGCAATTGGGCGCCGCACCGGCGCGGGAGACCTCTTTGTGGCCTCCAGCGCCCTGCTGGGCGGCGTGGCGGGCTTTCTGCCCAGCAACCTGCCCAAGGCCAAGGTCTTCATGGGCGACACCGGCGCCTTCTTCCTGGGCGGCGCCGTGGCGGCGCTGGCCTTTCTGGCCGGCATGCCGGTGCTGCTGGCCCTGTGCGGCATCGTCTATGTGCTGGAGGCCCTTTCGGACATCCTGCAGGTGGGCTACTTCAGGGCCACCGGCGGAAAGCGCCTTTTCAAAATGGCGCCGCTTCACCACCACTTTGAGCTGTGCGGCCTGAGCGAGGGCCGCATCGACCTGCTCTTTACGCTGGTGTCGGTGGCCGGCTGCGCCTTAGCCTGGCTGGCCTACGTCCGCTATTTCCCCATGCTGTAAGGCGGGGCGCTTTTGCGCAGGCAGAGCCTGAAATGCGATGCAGAAACGGAGTCTTCACATGATGAACAGTCAATCGCGCGCGGCGGGGCGCATCCTCCCCTTAAAAACAAAGACGGCCGAAATGGATCTGCCCTTTTTCGTGCTGGTCATGCTGCTGGTCTCCATCGGCCTTGTCATGGTCTTTTCGGCCTCCAGCGCCAACGCCTACTACCGCTTTGGCGACAGCTACTACTTTATCCGCCCGCAGCTGCTGTGGGCGGTGGTGGGCACCGTGGTCATGCTGCTCACGGCCAGGTTTCTCACGCCCAAGCTGCTGCAGATGTCGGTTTTGCCTGCCTTTGTGTTTTCCATCACCGCGCTGGTGTTGGTGCTCACGCCGCTCGGCACCGTGAGAAACGGCGCAAAACGCTGGCTCTTCGGCTTCCAGCCCTCCGAGGTGGCAAAGCTGGCCATCATTTTGTGCATGTCGTGGCTGCTCTGCCGCCAGAGAAAGGAAATCCACACCTTCAAGGGCGGCCTGCTGCCCTGCGGCGCGCTGCTCATGCTCTTTTGCGGCCTGATTGCGCTGGAAAAGCACATCTCGGCCACCGTTTTGCTCTTTGCCATCGGCGCCGTGCTCATGTTTGTGGGCGGCGTGGACTGGCGCTGGTTTGTCGGCTTTGGCGCGGCGGGCGTGCTGTCGGCGCTGGGCATCATCGCCATCAGCGACTACGCCATGGCCCGCGTCAGGGTCTGGCTTGACCCCTTCTCCGACCCCCTGGGCGACGGCTTCCAGACCATCCAGAGCCTTTACGCCATCGGCTCGGGCGGCCTGTTTGGCCTGGGAATCGGCAAGAGCCGTCAGAAATACCTCTATATCCCCGAGCCGCAAAACGACTTCATTTTCTCCATCGTCTGCGAGGAGCTGGGCTTTATCGGCGCCTGCATCATCATTTTGCTCTTTATCCTGCTCATCTGGCGCGGCTTCACCATCGCCTTCAAGGCGCCCGACCGCTTCTCGGCCCTTGTTGTGACCGGTATCACGGCCCAGGTGGCCATCCAGACCATTCTCAACATCGCCGTGGTGAGCAACCTCGTGCCAAACACCGGCATCTCGCTGCCCTTCTTCTCGGCGGGAGGTACCTCGCTGATCATGCTGATGTTTGAAATGGGCATCGTGCTCAGCGTCTCAAGACGGGCAAAGCTATAGGAGGGTGCGGATATGAAGGTATTGCTGTGCGGCGGCGGAACGGCGGGGCATGTCAACCCCGCCATTGCCATTGCCGATTTTATCAGGGCGCGCCACGGGCAGGCCGACATCCGCTTTGTCGGCACCGACTATGGCATCGAGTCAAAGCTGGTGCCGCGCGCAGGCTATCCCCTTATCGAAATGGACGTCCACGGCCTCAAGCGCAGGCTGACGGTGGACAACATCAAAAACCTCGCCAAGGCGCTTGGCGCCATCCGGGTCAGCAAGCGCCTGCTGCGCGAGTTTTGCCCCGACCTGGTGGTGGGCACGGGCGGCTACGTCAGCGGCCCCGTGGTGTGGGCGGCCTGCGACCTGGGCGTGCCCACCGCCATCCATGAGCAAAACGCCTTTCCCGGCCTGACCACCCGCAAGCTGGCCCCCAGGGCCGACCTTGTGATGCTGGGCTTTGACGATGCAAAGGAGCGCCTGCACTGCAAGCGCAGCGTGCTGGTGGGAAACCCCATCAAGCAGGAGATTTTGTTTGCAGACAAGGACCGCGCACGCCAAAAGCTGGGCATTGCAAAGGATATGCGCATGGTGGTCTCCTTCGGCGGCTCCATGGGCAGCCGCCCCTTTAACGAGAACATCCGCGACTTCATGGCGCTGCACTGCGGCGACCATGCTTTTTTACATGTCCACGCCGCCGGCCAGTTCGGCATCAAGTGGCTGCCCGGCGAGCTGGCCGAGCGCGGCATCACGCCCGAGGCCTTTCCCCTCATCGACGTCAGGGAGTATATCTTCGATATGCAAGACGTCATGGCGGCGGCCGATTTGCTCATCTGCCGCTCCGGGGCCATCACGCTCGGCGAGCTGGCCGTGATGGGAAAACCTGCCATCCTCATCCCCTCGCCCAATGCGACAGACAACCACCAGTATTACAACGCCCTGGCCTTTTCCAAGGCGGGCGCGGCCCTGCTGCTGGAGGAAAAGGACTGCACCGCGCGCTCGATGTATGACGCCGTCAGGGCGCTGCTGGACGACCCCAAGCGCCTTGCCGCCATGCACGAGGCGGCCCTCGGGCTGGCCATTTTTGATTCCGCCCAGCGCATTTACGACAACATCATGACGCTGATTCGGTAACTTTTTGCAGCATTTTGCGTTTTTCGAACCCCCCGTCTGCAGGGCGCATAGCATGGGGCAGGATGGAGGGTGGCTAGAGATGACGATATATGAGATGGAAGGCGGCCGTCGGCTCGAAGGCGAGCTTTCGGCGCAGGGCGCAAAAAACGCGGCGCTTCCGCTGCTGTCGGCGGCGCTGCTGAGCCGGGAGGTGTCGGTGCTCGAGCACTGCCCCGACATCGACGACGTCAACGTGCAGGCCCAGATTCTGGAAACGCTGGGCTGCCGCGTCACGCGGGAGGGCGAGCGCCTGACCATTGACGCGGCCGGGGCAGAGGGCTTTGAGGTGCCGCGCGCCCTCATGGGCCGCATGCGCTCCTCCGTCATGGTGCTGGGCGCTCTGCTGGGCCGTCACGGCCGGGGCGTCATCCACTCCCCCGGCGGCTGCGCCATCGGCGCGCGGCCCATTGACTTTCATTTGAAGGCCTTTTCCGATATGGGCGTGCGCATCGACTGGCAGCAAGACGAGCTGACCGCCACGCTGGATGCGGCGCGCGACAGCGACGTCGCTTTGCCCTTCCCCAGCGTGGGCGCCACCGAAAACGTGCTGCTGCTGGCGGCCGCCATTCCCTGCGTCACCGTGCTGCGCGGCGCCGCCAGGGAGCCCGAGATTGTGGATTTGGCGCACATGCTGTGCGAAATGGGCGCTGCGGTGGAGGGAGCGGGCGGCGACGTTATCACGGTGCGCGGGACAAAAGAGCTCCATGGCGTGCAACACCGGGCGCTGTCCGACCGCATTGCGGCCGCCACCGATTTGTGCGCCGCCGCCATCACGGGCGGCAGCCTGACGCTGTGCGACGTCAACACCCGCCACATGGGCAGCGCGCTGGAGCTGCTGCGCCATGCCGGCTGCGCCGTGCTCTCCACGCAGGACACCGTCTGGCTGAGCGCACCAAAGCGCCTGTCGGGCTTCGGGGTGGTGCGCACCATGCCCTATCCCGGCTTCCCCACCGATTTGCAGGCGCCCTTCCTGGCGCTGGCCGCCGCCGCCCAGAGCGGCAGCGTGTTCATCGAAAGCATGTTTGAAAACCGCTTTCACCATGTGGAGCAGCTTCGCAAAATGGGGGCCGACATCGAGGTGCAAAACCGCGTGGCGCTGGTGCGCGGCACAAATCTCACCGGCGCAAGGGTGCAGACTGCGGACCTGCGCGGCGGCGCGGCGCTCATGCTGGCCGGCCTTGCGGCGCAGGGCGTGACCACCGTGTGCGACGCGGGCCACATCGCCAGAGGCTATGAACGGCTTGCGCAGAGATGGAATTCCCTTGGCGCAGCCATAAGGGTGAGCACAGGGGAGGATTTGCCTACATAATCCACAGGGAGAAAGGGGGTGGCCGGTATGGGCAAAAAAAACCGCAAGGCCAAAAAACGCATGGAAAAACGCGCCCGCAAGGCGCAAAAGCGCATGGAGAAAAAAGAGCGGGCCCGCCTGGAGCGCGCACGCGCCAAAGCCGGCCGCTCCGGCTCCGGCGGACAAGCCCGGCGCGACCCGCGAAAACGAAGGCGCGCGGCGCGCAGACGCCTTTTGCGCCGTCTGCTGCTGCTGGCGCTGCTGGCGCTCATTGCCGGGCTGTGTGTGCTGATGGGATATGCCGTCAAAAGCCTGCCGGTCACGGACATCGTGGTGGAGGGGGAGAGCCCCTACAGCGACGAGCTGCTGCTCGAGACCTGCGGGCTGAGCGAGGGACAGGCCCTGCTGCTGCTGCGGCCAAACGCCATGGAAAAAACCCTGCTGGCCCGCATGCCCTGGCTGGAGTCGGTGGAAATCCGCCGGCACCTGCCCGGCACCGTGCAGCTCACGGTGACAAAGGCGCAGCCCGCCTACCGCGTTTCGGACGGGGGACGGCAGCTCTATGTGGCGGCCGACGGAAAGGTCCTGGGCTACCTTGAGGAGGACCCCGCGTCTTCGGGCGTGCCCCTTCTTTTGGGGAATTTTGTCAGCCCGGTTGAAATCGCGAAAACTCTTGCCTATGAGACAGAAAGCGACGGCAGAATTTGTGTTGACATTTTTGCCGCCTTGCAGGATAATGAGCTACTGGAAGGGGTGTCCGAGGTCGACCTGCGCAACCCTTCGGAGCTGACTGTTATGATAGGAGACCGCTTTCTCGTAAAGCTGGGAGACAGCCTCTCGCTCCCCGAAAAGCTGCGCATGGTGGCCGAGAGCATCAAACGGCTCGACGAGACACAGACCGGCACGCTTGACGCCTCCACGGTCGGACGGGTCATTCATAAGCCGGGCACCGTCAGCCCGCCCTCCGCCCCGAAGGAGGACGAGCCCCTGCAAAATGAGACGCCGCCCGACAATGAGGCGCAGCAAGACGGGCTCCCGCAGGACGGGACGCCGCAAGACGAGACGGAAGATGCGCAGCAGACACAACCTTTGGAGGGGGAGACACAGGATGACGGATAATCACAACGGGCAAAACCCGGTCCCCGAACAGGACGACGCCGTGCAGGGAGAGGTGCTCTCCGACTGCCCGCTTGTCGTTGCAAAAGAACAGCAGGTGCCGCCGCAGGAGCCGGTGCAGACAAGGCGCCCCGTGGCCTTCGGCGTGTTTTTGGCCTGTATTTTGTTTGGGTTTTTGCTCTCCATGCAGTTTAAGAGCGTGGACATCTCGAGCAACGCCCTCACCAGCCAGCAGCTGCGCGCCGAGGAGCTGCAGAGCCTGCTCAACAAGGAGCGCGAAAAAAACCAGGAGCTCTATGAGGAGCTGCTGCGCGGCAAGGACGATTTGTCCCAGTACCGCGACCAGGCGCTGCAAAGCGGCGACTATGCCGCCATTTTGGCCGACGAGCTGGCCCGTGCCGAGCTGGCCGCCGGCTTCACCGACGTGGTCGGCCCGGGGCTTATCGTCACCATGAGCGACTCCACCAAAAACCCCGCCGACACCACCGCCGACCCCAGCTACTATATCATCCACGACAACGACATCCTCCAGGTGGTCAACGAGCTGCGCGATGCCGGCGCCGAGGCCCTGAGCATCAACGGCGAGCGCCTGCTGGCCACCAGCGAAATCCGGTGCGCCGGCTCGATTGTCAGCGTCAACAACAACCGCTACGCCGCGCCCTATGTCATCCGCGCCATCGGAGACCCTGCGGCCATGAGCTCCGCTTTGAGCATGCGCGGCGGCGTGATTGACCAGCTCTCCATCTGGGATATCCAGGTCGATGTCCAGCAGTCGGAAGAGGTGCTCATCCGCGCCTACACCGGAAAAACCACCTTCCAGTACGCGCAGGAATATAAAGATAATTCGTCGCAGGAGAAAGGAGAGTAAACCATGCTTCTTGGTGTGATTGGTCTTGCCATCGGCATCGGACTGGGTTTTGTCTTTCCCGGGTATTTCCCCGAAACCCTCTCCGATTACATGGGCGTGATGCTCATCGCCTGCGCCGATTCCATCATCGGCGGCCTGCGCGCCCGTGCGCTCGGGGAGTATAACGACAGTATTTTTATCTCGGGTTTTTTCATCAACGCACTGCTGGCTGCGGCGATGACATATTTTGGAAAACGTATCAACCTGCAGCTTGAACTGGCCGCCATGCTGGTTTTTGCCACCCGTATCTTCCAGAACCTTGCGATTTTGCGGAGAAACCTCTTGAATTTGAATGCAGAATAAGCTACACTATAAAGAAAAGATGCTTCGAGCAGACACAATATTTTGTGATCAGGCGCATCGCCGCCATTTGACCGACACCAGGAGGAACAGACATGATTTTTGATTTTGATTCCAGCGCAGTATCTCCCGTCAACATTAAAGTCGTCGGTATCGGTGGAGGGGGAAACAATGCCGTCAACCGGATGATTTCTTCCGGAATTACCAGTGTGGAGTTTATCTCTGTCAATACGGACAAGCAGGACCTCAACTCCTCGCGGGCCACGCAGAAAATCCAAATCGGAGAAAAGCTGACCAAGGGGCAGGGCGCCGGCACCAACCCCGAAAAGGGGGCCCGTGCGGCAGAGGAGAGCAGGGAAGAGCTGGCCGCCGCCATCAAGGGCGCCGACATGGTCTTTATTACGGCCGGCATGGGCGGCGGAACCGGAACCGGCGGCTCGCCCGTTGTGGCCAACATTGCAAAGGAGATGGGCATTCTCACGGTCGGCATTGTGACAAAGCCCTTCCACTTTGAGGGAAAGAGCAGGATGAACGCCGCTGAAGAGGGCATCCGCATGCTGCGCGAGCAGGTGGATTCGCTCATTGTCATCCCCAACGAGCGCCTCAAGCTGGTCAGCGACACCCCCATCACGCTCTTCAACGCCTTCGAAAAGGCCGACGACGTGCTGCGCCTGGGCGTGGCAAACCTGTCTGACCTCATCAACGTGCCCGGATACATCAACCTCGACTTTGCAGACGTCTCCTCCGTCATGAAGGATGCCGGCTACGCCCACATGGGCGTCGGACACGGCACCGGACGCGACAAGATGACCGAAGCCGTGCTCGAGGCCATCAACAGCCCCCTCATCGAGACCACCATCAACGGCGCCCGCGGCGTTATCATCAACATCTTCGCCCCGGCCGACATCGGCCTTGGCGAGGTGGACGATGCCGTCAGCGTGGTGACGGCGGCGGCCCACCCCGAGGCCAACATCATTTTCGGCGTCTCCTTTGACGACGAGCTGTCCGATGAGGTGCGCGTCACCATCATCGCCACCGGCTTTGAGACGCTGGCCACTGCGGCCCCCGCCGGTGCGGCAGCCCCTGCGGCCACGGCACAGGACGCCGCCAAGGCCCCGGCAGGCAGCGCCCCCCAGTTTGACGGCGTGCCCAGCACCCACAAGCCCTTCAACACGCCTTTTGCCCCGCAGCCCCAGGCTCCCGCAGCCTCCCAGGGCGAGGCGGCAGCTTCGGGCTCCGAGGGGGATTCCAAGCGCCTGATCAGCGACGACGACATCAACGACATTGATTCCATCCTCAGCTTTTTCAAAAAGCGCGGATAAAAACGCACCCTGCCGGCTTTGCGGCTTCGCAGGAGCCCTCCCGCTCGGGCCGCTTCAGGCACAGGGGCGGGGGAGGGCGTTAAAAAACGGCAACAAAGGGCCGGCGCAAAGCGCCGGCCTTTGGTTTGTCCGCAGGAGGGGGCGATGCCGGCGCCTTTCGGGGCGTTGGAGGGCCTTCAAAAGGATGCTGCGGGACGGCCCCCCGGAAAGGAGAGAGACGGTTTTGGCCTGGTATGTCTATATGGTGCGCTGCGCGGACGGCACGCTCTACACCGGCACGGCGCTGGACGTGACGCGCCGCATTGCCCTTCACAATGAGGGAAAGGGTGCAAAATATACGAGAGGGCGGCGTCCGGTGTGTGAAATTTACCGGGAGTGCTGCGCCGACCGCTCTGCGGCACTGCGGCGGGAGGCCGCCGTCAAGCGCCTGAGCCGACAGCAAAAGCTGCAGCTTGCCGCCTCGTCCGGGCAGGGCAGGGGCGGCGCCTGAAGGGGGCGCAGGGGCCTCTGGCTGCCCTTTTCCCGGGGTGCGCAAGCCCGCCCGCGCTGCCGCAGAGGGAAGAGAGGGGCAAAAAGGCGCGTCGGACGCCGCGCAGCCTGCAGGAAGAGGCGCCCTTTTCTCCCGCCCCGCCGGGAAAAGCGGCGCCGCCGCTTTGAACGGGGAATTTCCCGAAAGGGAAATTCCCCGGCTTTTTTGCCGCAGGCAAAAAAGGCCCGGCGGGGC
>DVNV01000054.1 GCA_018714125.1 Candidatus Galloscillospira excrementipullorum | reverse complement strand
TTCCCCGCTCCCCGCCGCATCCCCCACAAATCCACCATGGAACACCCCGCAGTGGCGCAGGAAATTAGGCACTTCGCAGAAATTGTCCGGGCGGCCGGCGCCGAGCCTTGACGGGCGGCTTTCAAACAGATATACTGAAAGCGATGTGACAAATAACGGTTTTTTGTGACTGACGGATGGAAGTGGGCTTTGAAACCACGGGGGAGCAAGAAACTATGGTAGGCCGACCGTCTGGGCAGTTCTGTTGTGATGATACAAGGCAGGACTGCCTTTTTCTTTTTCCTTTTGGCGGACATGCCGGGCCGTCAGCCAGACTGACACGAGGAGGAAACGGATATGAAGAAAGTCGGAGTCATCATGGGCAGCGACAGCGATTTGCCGGTGGTGCAGAAGGCCCTCGACACGCTTTCGGAGCTCGAGGTGCCCTTTGAGGCCCACGTCTATTCAGCCCACCGCACCCCCGAGCAGGCGAGAAGCTTTGCTCTTTCAGCCAAAGAAAACGGCTTTGGCGTTTTGATTGCGGCCGCCGGCAAGGCGGCTCATCTGGCCGGCTCACTGGCCGCCTGTACCACGCTGCCGGTTGTCGGCATCCCAATCAAATCCTCCACGCTAGACGGCATGGACGCGCTCCTTTCCACCGTGCAGATGCCTGCGGGAATCCCCGTGGCAACGGTGGCTATTGACGGGGCAGTCAATGCCGCTTTGTTGTCTGCGCAGATTTTGGCGCTCGAGGACGAGGCGCTGGCGCAGCGTCTCGAGGCCCGCAGGAAGGCCGAAAGCCAGGCGGTGCTCGAAAAGGATGCGGCACTGTCGCAGCGCCTTTCGGGCCGGTAAAAAAACTCGGCCGCCGCAAAAGGCCCCCGGCCACCCCCTTGATTGTGCGAACCCCCATTCCCCGAATGTAACCGATATATTTTAACCACAGGAGGAAACGGCATATGAAGCTCATTTACACCGGAAAAACCAAAGATGTTTTCGCGCTGGACAACGGCAACTACCTGCTCAAGTTCAAAGACGATGTGACGGGAGAAAACGGCGTGTTCGACCCCGGGGCAAACACCGTCGGGCTGAGCATCGCAGGGGTTGGCGACGTCAACTTGCGCATGTCGGTGTATTTCTTTGAAAAGCTGAAGGCGGCCGGAATCAAAACCCACTATGTCAAGGCAAATCTTGCCGACACCACCATGGAGGTGCTGCCGGCCAAGGTGTTCGGCAAGGGCCTTGAGGTCATCTGCCGCCACCGCGCCGTGGGCAGCTTCTTCCGCCGTTACGGGGACTATATCGAGGAGGGCGCACCCCTGCCCGCCTATGTCGAAATGACCTTCAAGGACGACGCCAAGGGCGATCCGCTCGTGACCCGGGACGGGCTTGAGGTGCTGGGCGTTATGACGCCGGCGCAATACGACGCCATCAAGGACATGACCCAGAAAATCACCGGCGTCGTGGCCGACGATTTGGCGCAAAAGGGCCTCACCCTCTACGACATCAAGTTCGAGTTCGGCTATAGCGGCGACGAGGTCATCCTGATTGACGAGATTGCCTCCGGCAACATGCGCGTCTACAAGGATGGGCAGTATATCGAGCCCATGGAGCTCTCCCGGCTTTTCTTTGCGTAAAAGGCGCTTTTTTGAACAACAGACCGGCACGGGGGCCCCTTTGGGGGCGTCCGTGCCGGCGTGACTTGCGGAGGATTTGTTTTGGGTGGATTTTTTGGAGCAATTTCAAAGCGCGACTGTATTTTAGACGTCTTTTTCGGGACCGACTACCACTCGCACCTGGGCATCCGCCGGGGCGGCATGGCCTGTATTTCGCCCGACCTTGGCTTTCAGAGGTATATTCACAACATTGAAAACAGCCCCTTTCGGACAAAGTTTGAAAGCGACATTGCCGAGATGAAGGGCAACGCCTGCATCGGCTGCATCAGCGACACCGACCCGCAGCCCATGCTCATCCATTCGCACCTGGGCGTTTACGCCATCAGCACCATCGGCATCATCAACAACCTCGAGCAGCTTGCAAAAACGCTGCTGCAGCGCGGCGCCCACTTTGACGCCATGACCGGCGGGCGCATCAACTCCACCGAGCTGGTCGCCGCCCTCATCGACTGCGAGGACACCTTTGAAGACGGCATCCGCTATGCCCAGAGCGTGATTGAGGGAACGGCCTCCATCCTCATCCTCACCGAAAACGGCATCATTGCGGCGCGCGACCGCGTGGGCCGCCTGCCGGTTCTGCTGGGGCAAAACGAGGACGGCCACTGCGTCTCCTTTGAATCCTTTGCCTATCAGAAGCTGGGCTACCGGGACCTGCGGGAGCTGGGCCCCGGCGAGATTGTGCGCGTGACGGCCGAGGGGGTGGAGCAGCTCAGCCCGCCGGGAGACACGCTGCGGGTGTGCTCTTTCCTGTGGAATTACTATGGCTATCCCAACTCCTGCTACGAGGGCGTCAACGTGGAGGTCATGCGAAACCAAAACGGCAAGCTGCTGGCGGCTTCGGAAATTGCCGGCCGCGGCCTGCCCCCCATCGACTATGTGTGCGGCGTGCCCGACTCGGGCGTGCCCCATGCCATCGGCTTTGCCAACGAGAGCGGCGTGCCCTATGCCCGCCCCTTCGTCAAATACACGCCCACCTGGCCGCGCAGCTTCATGTCGGCCTCCCAGATTGTGCGCAGCCAGGTGGCCAAGATGAAGCTCATCCCCGTGCACCAGCTCATTGAGGACAAGCGCCTGCTCTTTGTCGACGACAGCATCGTGCGCGGCACCCAGCTGCGCGAAACGGTCAACTTCCTCTATGAAAACGGGGCAAAGGAGCTGCACATGCGCTCGGCCTGCCCGCCCGTGATGTACGGCTGCAAGTTCCTCAACTTCTCCCGCAGCACCTCCGACATGGACCTCATCACCCGGCGCACCATGGAGGAGTTTGAGGGCAAGGAGGGCCACCGCCACGCCGAGGAGTACGGCGACGGCGAGAGCGAACGCGGCAGGGCCATGCGAAAGGCCATCTGTGCCAAGCTGCGCTTTGCCACCCTGGAGTTTCAGACCCTGCCCAACCTCATCAAGGCCATCGGCCTGCCCGAGCACTGCCTTTGCACCTATTGCTGGAGCGGAAAGGAGTAACCTTCGCCATGAACCAATCGAAATCCGACAGCTATGCCGCCGCCGGTGTGGACATTACGGCGGGCTATCGCGCGGTGGAGCTCATGAAGCGCCACATCGGGCGCACCGTCACCCCCGGCGTCGTGGGCGATGTCGGCGGGTTCGGCGGCCTCTTTTGCCCCGATTTGACGGGCATCAGGTCGCCCGTCCTGGTGAGCGGGACCGACGGCGTGGGCACCAAGCTCAAGCTGGCCTTTTTGCTCGACCGCCACGACACCGTGGGCATCGACTGCGTGGCCATGTGCGTCAACGACATCGTGTGCTGCGGGGCGCGGCCGCTCTTTTTCCTCGACTATATCGCCTGCGGCAAAAACCTGCCCGAGCGCATCGAGCGCATCGTGGCCGGCGTGGCCGAGGGCTGCGTGCAGGCCGGCGCCGCCTTAATCGGCGGTGAGACGGCCGAAATGCCCGGCTTTTATCCCGAAGACGAATACGACCTGGCCGGCTTTGCCGTCGGCCTTGCAGACAGGGAGCGCC
Source organism: Candidatus Galloscillospira excrementipullorum (assembly GCA_018714125.1). Classification (GTDB taxonomy): domain Bacteria; phylum Bacillota; class Clostridia; order Oscillospirales; family Feifaniaceae; genus Galloscillospira; species Galloscillospira excrementipullorum. The sequence goes on along the minus strand of DVNV01000054.1, from coordinate 10,690 downwards.
TGCCCGACAAGCAGCGCGCCTGCGAGGGGGACGTGCTGATTGCGCTGCCCTCGAGCGGCCTGCACTCCAACGGCTTTTCGCTGGTGCGCCGCGTGTTCGACGTGGAGCACCGCGACCTGACAAAGCCGCTTGACGAGCTGGAGGGCCGCTCGCTGGGGGAGACGCTGCTCACCCCCACCGCCATCTATGTCAAGCCCGTGCTGGCCCTCTTTGAGGCCGTGGAGGTCAAGAGCGTCTGCCACATCACGGGCGGAGGCTTCTTCGAAAACATCCCGCGCGGCCTGCCCTCCACCCTTGCCGCAAAAATCGACAAGGCCGGCCTTGTCACACCGCCCATCTTCCCCCTGCTGCAAAAAGAGGGGAACATCCCCGAGCGCGACATGTTCAACACCTTTAACATGGGCGTGGGCATGACGGTTGTGGTCGCAAGGCAGCAGGCCGACCGCGCCCTTGAGATTCTGCGCGCGCAGGGCGTTGCGGCCTACGTCGCAGGAGAGCTTGTGAAGGGAGACGGGGGCGTGATTTTGTGTTAAGACCCAAGATTGCCGTGCTGGTGTCGGGCGGGGGCACCAATCTTCAGGCCCTGCTCGACGCGGCGCGCGCCGGCACCCTCAGCAGCGGCGACGTCGCGCTGGTGGTCTCAAGCAGGCCCGGGGTCTACGCCCTGGAGCGGGCGGAGGCGGCCGGCGTCCCGGCCGTGGTGGTGAAACGCAAGGGCCGCAGCGCCGACGACTTTGAACGCGAGCTGCTGGACACCCTTGCCGCCCACGGCATCGACCTTGTGGTGCTGGCCGGCTTTTTGTGCATCCTGAGCCCCGACTTTATCGCGCGCTACGAGGGGCGCATCGTCAACGTCCACCCCTCGCTGCTGCCCGCCTTCGGCGGGCGCGGGTTCTACGGCCTTGCCGTGCACGAGGCCGCCCTTGCCAGAGGCGTAAAGGTGACGGGCGCCACCGTACATCTGGTCAACGAAATCCCCGACGGCGGGAAGATTCTGCTGCAGCGCGCCGTGGAGGTGCGCGAGGGCGACACGCCCGAGACCCTTCAGCGCCGCGTGATGGAGCAGGCGGAGTGGATTTTGCTGCCCCAGGCCGTGCAGGCCCTGTGTGAGGAGCTGGCCGGCAGGGCGGACGGCGGCCGCCCCTAAAGCCGCCTGCAAAAGGCCGCCACCCCTTTGCGCCGGGCAGGGCACCTGCCGCATGCGGCGCTGTTTGCAACCGCCTTTTCTTAAAAAATGCCGCAAGGGAGCCCCAGCGGCAAATACAACACTTGGACGATGGGAGATGGTGCTGCCATGAAAGGCTATGAAACTTTGTCTTTGGCCGGGCTGCTGGAGGAAAATTCCTATCCGGGGCGCGGCATCGTGCTGGGCATGACGCCCGACGGCGTGTGCTCGGTGGCCGTATACTTTATCATGGGCCGCAGCGTCAACAGCCGCAACCGCATTTTTGTCGAGGAGCCCGACGGCATCCGCACCGAGGCCTTCGACCCCGCAAAGCTCTCCGACCCCAGCCTTATCATCTATCACCCCGTCCGCGAGGCGGGCAGGGGACTGGTGGTGACAAACGGCGACCAGACCGACACCATCTGTGAGTTTCTGCTGCGTGGGCAGAGCTTTGCCGCCGCGCTTCGCACGCGGGAATTTGAGCCCGACGCCCCCAACTTCACCCCCCGCATCTCGGGGCTGCTCTCTCCCGACGGCAGCTACAAGCTCTCGATTCTCAAGGCAAACGACCCCGAGGGCTCAAACTGCGCGCGTCAGTTTTTTGAATACCCCGGCCACCCCGGCACGGGCCACCTGCTGCACACCTATGTGTGCGACGGAACGCCCATCCCAAGTTTTGCAGGTGAGCCGAAGCGAGTCGCCCTCCCCGGCGACATCGACGCCCTCACCGACACGGTGTGGAACAGCCTAAACCCCGACAACAAGGTCTCGCTGTTTGTGCGCTTCACCAATCTTGAGACCCGACGCTTCGAGCAGCGTCTGCGCAACAAAAACCTGGAAAAAGGAGCTGTGCTTTAATCCATGAAAGAATTTTTGCTCAAATACGGCTGCAACCCCTACCAGAAGCCGGCCCGCATCTTCATGGAGGACGGCGGCGAGCTGCCCATTGAGGTGCTGTCGGGCCGCCCCGGCTTCATCAATTTCCTCGACGCCTTCAACAGCTGGCAGATGGTGGCCGAGCTCAAGGCGGCCATCGGCCTGCCGGCGGCGGCCTCCTTCAAGCATGTCAGCCCCACGTCGGGTGCCGTGGGCCTGCCGCTCTCCGAGCGCCAGAAAAAGGCCTTTTTTGTCGACACCGTCAAGGGCCTCGACCTCTCGCCCCTCGCCTGTGCCTACGCCCGTGCGCGCGGCACCGACCGCATGAGCTCCTTTGGAGACTGGGTGGCGCTGTCCGACGTGTGCGACCTGACCACGGCAAAGCTCATCAAGCGCGAGGTGTCGGACGGCGTGATTGCCCCCGGCTACACGCCCGAGGCGCTTGAGCTGCTGCGCAGCAAGCGCGGCGGCGCCTACAACGTGGTTCAGATTGACCCCTCCTATGTGCCGGCGCCCATCGAGCGCAAGCAGGTTTTCGGCATCACCTTCGAGCAGGGGCGCAACAACTTTGAAATCACGCCGGCGCTGTTTGAAAACATGCCCACCAAATGCAAGGAGCTGCCCGAGAGTGCAAAGCGCGACCTCATCGTGGCGCTCATCACGCTCAAATACACCCAGTCCAACTCGGTGTGCTACGCCGTGGACGGACAGGCCATCGGCGTGGGCGCCGGGCAGCAGTCGCGCATCCACTGCACCCGCCTTGCCGGCGGCAAGGCCGACACCTGGCATCTGCGCCAGAGCGACGCGGTGCTCTCGCTGCCTTTCCTCGACGACCTGCCCCGCGCCGAACGCGACAACGCCATCGACCGCTACATCAACAAGACCGAGGAGGATGTCTGCGCGCCCGGCGTGTGGCAAAAATACTTCAAATCCCGTCCCGAGCCCCTGAGCGAGGCGCAAATCAGAGACTGCCTCGACGCTGTCACCGGCGTGTCGCTGGGCAGCGACGCCTTCTTCCCCTTCTCGGACAACATCGAGCGCGCCCACCTGTCGGGCGTGTCCTACATCGCCCAGCCCGGCGGCTCGGTGCGCGACGACGCCGTGATCGAATGCTGCGACAAATACGGCATTGCCATGGCCTTCACGGGCGCGCGCCTGTTCCACCATTGACAACCCCGTCCCGGCAGCTCTTTCCCCGCCGCCCCGCCCCCAAAAAGAGGGCAGGGGAGACGCGCCCTTTTTCCCCGCGAGGGTGTAAGAGGGACTTCCGGGCCTGATTTTCGGCCTTGGGCAGGCCGTCCGTCCGCACGGCCGGGCCGCCTTGCACCCAGGGCATCCACCCCCCTTTGACAGCAAAAGCGAGGTGCGGTTTTCATGAAAGTTCTGGTAGTGGGCGGCGGCGGGCGCGAGCACGCCATCGTCCAGAAACTGCGGCAAAGCCCCCGCGTGTCGCAGCTCTATGCGCTGCCCGGCAACGGCGGCATGGCATCCGACGCCACCCTTGTGCCCATCGGGGCAAAGGACATCGACGCCATGGTGGCCTTTGCTAGAGAAAAGGGCATCGACTTCGTGGTGGTTGCGCCCGACGACCCTCTGGCGCTGGGCGCCGTCGACGCCCTTAAGCAGGCCGGCATCGCCTGCTTTGGCCCCGACAAAAAGGCCGCCGAAATCGAGAGCAGCAAGGTGTTTGCCAAGCGGCTCATGAAGAAATACGGCATCCCCACCGCCGCCTTCGAGGTCTTTGACGACGAGGCGCAGGCGCTCGCCTATCTGGACACCGCCCCCATCCCCACCGTCATCAAGGCCGACGGCCTGGCGCTGGGCAAGGGGGTGACGCTGGCCTACACGAGGGAAGAGGCCCAGGCCGCCGTGCACGCCATGATGGGGGAGCGGGTGTTCGGCGAGAGCGGCGCGCGCATCCTCATCGAGGAGATGCTCGAGGGCCCCGAGGTGTCGGTGCTGGCCTTTGCCGACGGCAAGACCGTGGTGCCCATGGTCAGCGCCATGGACCACAAGCGGGCGCTGGACGGTGACCTTGGCCCCAACACGGGCGGCATGGGCGTTGTCGCTCCCAATCCCTTTTACACGCCGGAAGTCGCTAGCCAGTGCATGGACACCATCTTCCGGCCCACCATCGAGGCCATGGCCGCCGAGGGCCGTCCCTTCCGAGGCTGCCTCTATTTCGGCCTTATGCTGACCCGGCAGGGGCCGCGCGTGATTGAATACAACTGCCGCTTCGGCGACCCCGAAACCCAGGCCGTTCTGCCCCTGCTGGAGGGCGACCTGCTCGACATCATGGAGGCCACCGCCGAGGGCCGTCTGGCCGATGTGCCGGTGCGCTTTTCCGACAGGGCCTGCTGCTGCGTGGTGCTGGCCTCGCAGGGCTACCCGGGGAAATACCAGACCGGCTTCCCTCTCCTCCTTCCCGCCCCGCGCAAGGATGTGTCGGTCTTTGTGGCCGGCGCAAAGCTGGAAGGGGGGCGCCTCGTGACCTCGGGCGGCCGCGTCGTCGGCGTGAGCGCCCTGGCAGATACGCTCGGGGAGGCTGTCGACCTTGCCTATCGGGCGGCGCAGGACGTCGCCTTTGACAACAAGTACTGCCGCAAGGACATCGGCGCACGCGCCCTTGCGGCCACAAAAGGAGGAGCAACGCCATGGTGACACGTCTTTATGTGGAAAAGAAAGCGCCCCTGGCAGGGGAGGCCAGAGCCCTTCTCTCCGACCTTCGCACGCTGCTCGGCATTGAGTCTCTCGAGGGGCTGCGCCTGCTCAACCGCTATGATGTGGAAGGGCTTGACGAGACGCTTTTTGAAGCCTGCCGCACCACCATCTTCTCGGAGCCCCAGCTCGACCTCACCTACGACGAGCTGCCGAAGGCCGATGCGGCCTTTGCCGTTGAGTACCTGCCCGGCCAGTTCGACCAGCGCGCCGACTCGGCCGCGCAGTGCATCCAGATTCTCGCCCAGTGCGAGCGGCCCGCCGTGCGCACCGCCCGCGTCTACCTGCTCACGGGAAAGCTCAGCGAGCAGGACGTCTCGCGCATCAAGGCCCACCTCATCAACCCCGTGGAGGCGCGCGAGGCCCAGCTTGCCCCCTACGACACGCTGGCCCAGAGCTTTGACGTCCCCTCCCGCGTGCCGGTGCTCGAGGGCTTTCGCACCATGAAGGACAAGGCCGCCTTTCTGGCCGACTACGGCCTTGCCATGGACGAGGCCGACCTCGACGTCTGCCTTGACTACTTCTCCAAAGAGGGCCGCGACCCCACGCTGACCGAGCTGCGCATGATTGACACCTACTGGTCCGACCACTGCCGGCACACCACCTTCGGCACCGTGATTGACGAGGTCTCCTTTGAAGACCCCCTGCTGCAGAGAACCTATGAGGACTATCTGCAGACCAGAGCGGCCCTCGGCGTGACAAAGCCTGTCTGCCTGATGGACCTTGCCACCATCGCGGCGCGCTCCCTCAAAAAGGAGGGGGCCCTGCCCGGCCTTGACGAGTCGGAGGAGGTCAACGCCTGCACCGTCAAAATCAAGGTGCAGACCGAGCAGGGCGACGAGCCCTGGCTGCTGCTCTTCAAAAACGAGACCCACAACCATCCCACCGAAATCGAGCCCTTCGGCGGGGCGGCCACCTGCGTGGGCGGCGCCATCCGCGACCCCCTGAGCGGACGCGCCTACGTCTATGCCGCCATGCGCCTGACCGGCGCCGCCGACCCCCTCAAGCCGCTCTCCGAAACGCTGCCCGGCAAGCTGCCGCAGCGCAAAATCGTGATGGATGCGGCGGCGGGATACAGCTCCTACGGCAATCAGATCGGCTTGACCACCGGCCTGGTGGACGAGGTCTACCACCCCGGCTACGAGGCCAAGCGCATGGAGGTGGGCGCCGTGATTGCGGCGGCCCCCGCCGGCAACGTGCGGCGCGAAAAGCCGGCCCCGGGCGACGCCGTGATTTTGCTGGGCGGACGCACCGGGCGCGACGGCTGCGGCGGTGCCACCGGCTCCTCCAAGTCGCACACCGTCTCCTCGCTGGAGACCTGCGGCGCCGAGGTGCAGAAGGGCAACGCCCCCGAGGAGCGCAAAATCCAGCGCCTCTTCCGCAACCCCGAGGCCTCCCGCCTCATCAAGCGCTGCAACGACTTTGGCGCGGGCGGCGTTTCAGTGGCCATCGGCGAGCTGGCCGACGGCCTGCATATCGACCTGTCTGCCGTGCCCAAGAAGTATGAGGGGCTCGACGGCACCGAGCTTGCCATCAGCGAATCGCAGGAGCGCATGGCCGTTGTGGTGGCGGCAGGCGACATAGACAAGTTCCTCGCCTTAGCCCATGCCGAAAACCTCGAGGCCACCGTGGTGGCCCACGTCAAGGCCGACCCGCGCGTGACCATGACCTGGAACGGCGACGTGATTGTCGACCTGTCGCGCGAGTTCCTCTCCTGCAACGGGGCCTCCAAGCACACCATGGCCTCTCCCGCCGCGCCAAAGCCCTTCGCCCGGGAAATCCCCGGCGACTTTGCCGGCGGCATGCGCCGTCTGGCCGACGACCTCAACGTCTGTTCCAAGCAGGGCATGGCCGAGCGCTTTGACTGCAACATCGGGGCGGGCACCGTGCTCATGCCCTACGGCGGCATCTATCAGCGCACCCCCATTCAGGCCATGGCCCACAAGATTTCGCGCGAAAAGGGCGACGCCCTGACCTGCTCGCTCATGTCCTGGGGCTTTAACCCCCATGTGTCGGAAAAAAGCCCCTTCCACGGCGCCTATCTCGCCGTGGTGGAGTCGGTCTCCAAGCTGGTGGCCTCGGGCGCGGGCCTTGCCGACACCTACCTCTCCTTCCAGGAGTATTTTGAAAAGCTGGGCCACGAGCCGTCGCGCTGGGGCAAGCCTCTGGCCGCCCTGCTGGGCGCCTACAAGGCCCAAAAAGAGCTGCGTCTTGCCTCCATCGGCGGCAAGGACTCCATGAGCGGCAGCTTTGAGGACATCCATGTGCCGCCCACACTCATCTCCTTTGCCGTCACGGTCGAGCCGGTGGCCCACGTTGTTTCGCCCGAGTTCAAGCAGGCGGGACACCGGGTGGTGCTGCTGCGTCCCGAGACCGATGCCGACGGCCTGCCGACGGCAAACTCCCTGCTCAAAAACTTTGAAACCGTGGCAAAGCTGCTGCACAGCGGCTGCGCCTGCGCCGCCTACACCCCGGGCTTTGGCGGGGTGGCCGAGGCCGTGATGAAGATGGGCTTTGGCAACAACCTCGGCCTTGCCTTCGACAAGGGCGTTTCGCTTCACGATTTGTTCTCCTATGCCTACGGCGCCTTTGTGCTCGAGCTTGCCGACGAGACGGTGCAGGCCGGCCTTCCCCTGGGCGTTGTCACGCAGCAGCCCGCCCTCACCTTTGGAAACGAGACGGTGGAGCTCTCCGAGCTGCTGCGCATCTCGGAGGCCAAGCTGGCCCCCATCTTCCCGAGAAGCGTAGACATGGAGCAGCAGACGGTGCCGGCCTTCTCCTTTGAGGGCGGCACAAAGCGCGCTCCCGCCGTGCTCACCCAAAAGCCGAGGTTCCTCATCCCGGTCTTCCCCGGCACCAACTGCGAATACGACACGGCCAAGGCCGTGGAGCTTGCGGGGGGAAAGGCCGACATCTTCGTCATCCGCAACCTGACCTCCGCCGACATCTCCGAGAGCATCGACGCCTTTGCGGCGGCCCTGCGGCAAAGCCACGCGGTTGTCATCCCCGGCGGCTTCTCGGGCGGCGACGAGCCCGACGGCTCGGCCAAGTTTATCACCGCCTTCTTCCGCAACGCCCGCGTCAAAGAGGAGACCACCGCACTGCTCGAGCAGCGCGACGGCCTCATGTGCGGCATCTGCAACGGCTTCCAGGCCCTCATCAAGCTGGGGCTGGTTCCCTTCGGGAAGATTGTCGACACCGACGAGAGCTGCCCCACGCTGACCTTCAACACCATCGGCCGCCTGCAGTCGCGCATGGTGCGCACCCGCGTGGCCTCCACGCTCTCCCCCTGGATGTCGCAGACCAGGGTGGGAGAGGTCTACACCACCCCCATTGCCCACGGCGAAGGCCGCTTCTGGGCAGACGAGGCCACCGTGGAACGGCTGGCCAAAAACGGACAGATTGCATTGCAGTATGTCGACCTTGACGGAAATCCCACCATGGACATCGCCCACAACCCCAACGGCAGCGCCGCCGCCGTGGAGTGCATCACCTCTCCCGACGGACGTGTGCTGGGCAAAATGGCCCATGTGGAGCGCATCGGCCCCGGCCTTTACAAAAACGTGCCCGGCCGCTACGACATGGGGCTCTTCCGCTCGGCGGTCGCATACCTGGGAGGAAGATAATGGCCATTTTACTCGACGGAAAAAAGCTTTCCGCTTCGCTGCGGGAAGAGCTCAAAGCCCGCGTGGAGGCTCTCAAGGCGCGCGGCATCACACCGGGGCTTGGCGTCATCCGCGTGGGCGACGATGCGGCAAGCGAGGTCTATGTGAGAAACAAGGCGCGCATGTGCGAGCGCCTTGGCATGCACTCTGTCGTGCTGCACCTGCCCGAGGACACTACGCAAGAGCAGCTTCTCGCCCGCATTGACGAGATGAACCGCGACCCGGCCCTGCACGGCATTTTGGTGCAGCTTCCCCTTCCGCCCCACATCCAGGAAGACGCCGTGACGGCGCGCATCGACCCCAAAAAGGATGTGGACGGGTTTTGCAGCGAAAGCCTCGGCGCGCTGCTCAAGGGCGAGCCGGGCTTTGTACCCTGCACGCCAAAGGGCATCTTGCGGCTGATGGAAAGCGCCGGCATCTCCCTGCGCGGCAAGCACGCCGTTGTGGTGGGCCGCAGCATGATTGTGGGTAAGCCGGTGTCCCTGCTGCTGCTCTCGCAGGACGCCACCGTGACCGTCTGCCACAGCCGCACCCAAAACCTGCGCGACATCACCCGGCAGGCCGACGTGCTGGTTGCCGCCGTCGGAAAGCCGCAGCTCATCACCGGAGACTTTGTCAAAGAGGGCGCCGTTGTCGTCGACGTGGGCATCAACCGCACGCCCGACGGTCTTTTGGGAGACGTTCTCTTTGACGAAGTGCAGGCCAAGGCCAGCGCCATCACGCCGGTTCCCGGTGGGGTGGGCCCCATGACCATCATCATGCTCATGGAAAATACCATCGAGGCCGCCGAGCGTGCGGCTCAGATTTGACAAAGGAGAGGGACAGACAATGATTCGACAGATTATGGATTTTATCAACCAGTGTGATCCGGAGGTCGGGGCCACCATTGAATCCGAGCTGGCGCGTCAAAAGCGCAACATCGAGCTCATCGCCTCGGAAAACATTGTCAGCGAGGCTGTGATGGTCACCATGGGCACCTGCCTGACCAACAAGTATGCCGAGGGCTATCCCGGCAGACGCTATTACGGCGGCTGCGAGGAAATTGACGTCACCGAGCGCATCGCCCGCGAGCGTGCGTGCAAGCTCTTTGGCGCCGACCATGCCAACGTCCAGCCCCACAGCGGCGCAAACGCCAATCTGGCCGTCTTTTTTGCCCTGCTCGAGCCGGGCGATACCGTGCTTGGCATGAGCCTCAACCATGGCGGCCATCTTTCCCACGGCAGCCCCGTCAATATCTCGGGCAGCTACTTCAAAATCATCTCCTACGGGCTTGACGATACCACCGAGTGCATTGACTACGATGAAGTGGAGGCCCTGGCCAAAAAGCACAGCCCCAAGCTCATCGTGGCCGGCGCCTCGGCCTATCCCCGCGCCATCGACTTCAAACGCTTCCGCCAGATTGCCGACAGCTGCGGCGCCTACCTCATGGTGGACATGGCCCACATCGCAGGCCTCGTGGCCGCCGGACTGCACGAAAACCCCGTTCCCTATGCCGACGTCGTGACCAGCACCACCCACAAGACGCTGCGCGGCCCCCGCGGCGGCCTCATCCTGTGCAAGGAGTCGCTTGCCAAGCAAATCGACAAGGCCGTCTTCCCCGGCACCCAGGGCGGTCCCCTCATGCACACCATCGCCGCCAAGGCCGTCTGCTTCGGAGAGGCGCTCAAGCCCGAGTTCAAAACCTATCAGGAGCAGGTGGTCAAAAACGCCAAGGCGCTGGCCGAGGGCCTGCTGGCCGAGGGCTTCCGCCTGGTGTCGGGCGGCACCGACAACCACCTGATGCTGGTGGACCTGCGCCCCTTTGACATCACGGGCAAGGCCATGGAGAAAATGCTCGACGAGGTCTATATCACCGCCAACAAGAACTCCATCCCCCACGACCCGCAAAAGCCCACCGTGACAAGCGGCATCCGCGTCGGCACCCCTGCCGTCACGAGCCGTGGCTTCAAGGAGGAGGAGATGAAGCAGGTTGCCTCCATGCTGGGCCGCGTTGCCCGCGACTTTGAGGGCAACTGCGATGCCATCCGCGAGGAGGTCAAGGCGCTGTGCGCCCGCTTCCCCATCTACGAATAATCCGCTTTCCCCCTAAAAAGCGCGCCGCCCTCTGCGGCGCAGCAAAGGAGGGCGGCCGTGGGGCAAGGCTTTTCGCCATGCCCCACGGCCGCCCTCCTTCTTTTCCCCCTGCCTTTACGGAAAATCACTCGGCCTCCCTTTTGCAGCGCGCCCTTCCTGCGGCCCCGCGCGAGGGGTTTTCCCCTTCCAAGGG